>JAERRU010000033.1 GCA_016735295.1 SAR324 cluster bacterium | reverse complement strand
GCCGAAGATGGGAGGAGCACGCCTAGCCCCCTATTCACGGCGCTCATCCTCTTTTTTACAGTGCTTTTCGACATCATAACCCCATTTATTATACCAATATTCATCAGCCACCAAATACCCATAACCATTGGCTTTATCTCATATATTCTGCATCTTTTTTCTGCCATAATTTAGTATGTTGATGCATATAAAACCAGTCATATCCTAGGCTTTGCATTCTGCTAACAATTTGTGATGGAATAAATTTATGTTTTTCTGTATCTTTTAAAACTCCTAGCCCCCTCTTCACGGAGCTCATCCTCTTTTTTACAGTGCTTTTCGACCTCATTAACCCATTTATTATACCAATACCACTGTTTAACCACCAAAATCCCATAACCATGTTTTAAATTTTTTGCATCTTTTTTCTGCCATAATTTAGTATGTTGATGCATACAAAACCAGTCATATCCTAGGCCTTGCATTCTGCTAACAATTTGTGATGGAATAAATTTATATTTTTCGGTATCTCTTAATACTACCTCTTTACCATCCAATCCATTAGCTAGAGGTGAACCTTCTGGTATAAATACTATGACCTCAGCATCTTCATTTTTGTTATTAGCTAATTTTTTCTCATAGTAAACCTGCTGAACGTAGCACACATCTTTACGTTCTTCTGGTGTCAAATTTTCATCAAACCCTTGAGCATAATCAAGAACACTACCTTCCAATCCCTCATATTTACCTAATCCTTTTATAGAAGACATTGTTATGGGTGAAAACTGCAAGCTAGTCGATAAATATTTTTCCATTCCATGCTTCTCGCCAAACCATTTCTTTATATACTTGTTATAATTCACACAGCAAGGCTGAAACCTATTAAATAATCGATTATCCATGCTGGTGCTGCTAATATGATGCTCAATTTCATTACGAAGTCCAATCAGAAAATTGAGATTATTAACAACACCTTTATCAAGTGGTAGTCCTTTTTGCTCCAAACATTCTCTAAGCCCCCAATACTTATATTTCTTAGTTTTTGTCATATAAAAAATACGACGCTTACGCTCTGATTTAGATTTATCAACACAGCGATAATCAATTTTATTCTTTTTAAAATAGGCGTGCAACAAATACCTCCAAGCGATCATTATTAGCACGATATAGGCTTCTGATTTAAATTTGATATTAGGATTATTAAAGGTTTGAACGGCAGTTAAAGCAGCTTGTTTGGATTTTTTTAAAAGTATTATCTTTATCGCTCCAACACGTCTCTTTCTTTTATCCATTTTCAACCTCTATTTTTTTATATTATTGCAGCAAATCTATTTGGATTTAATTAATCACAAATTTAGATTAAATCTAATAAACTATGCTATTACTCATTTTTGGTGAATATCATGGTAAATTCTATAATATGCTTTAGCCTGTTTGCTCGCCGTGAAATATTTCTCATAACGCTTTTGAGCATTATAGCCATATTCTTTAGCCTTATTTGGATTTTGTAATAAATACTGCATCGCCTTTTTTAAATCTTTAGGTGATGAGGGATTTACTACTAAACCAGTTTCGTTATTAATATTTACGTAGCTAGTGCCTGTAGAAATTTCACAACTTATTAATGGTTTTGAGTAGGCTGCCCCTTCTAAAAGTGCAATGCCAAATGCCTCAGCTCGCAAATGAGAGGGCAAAACAAAACCATAGCATAAATTAAGTAAAGCTATTTTATCTTCCTCACTAACATATCCTAAAAAATGAGCGTTATTTATTTTATTTTGCTTAGCATATTCTTTAAGTTTATTTTCAATGCCATTTATCCCCCCTAAAACCAGTTGAATATTTGTTCCTTTAATCGCATCCAATAAACCATATAATCCCTTATAGTAACGCATTACGCCGATATATAAAAAAAACTTTTTTGGTAATTTCTCCCGCCAATATATCACCCTACTTTTACTCAATAACGGATAGCCTTTTTTATCCAACCCAATTGGAATAACGCTTACTTTGGCAGAAAATTTTTGTAAAACATCACTACTCGCTAAATAATTAGGTGAAGTGGCCACAATAGAATTTGCCATATTCAAAAATTTATTCATTAATGGCCGATATAGCTTTAGCAAATTCTTTTGCTTGATAATGTCTGAATGGTAGGTAATCACTACCGGTTTTTTAATTCGACAAGCAAAATGTAATAAATCGGCAAAAGGATAGGGAAAGTGATAGTGAATAATATCAGCATCTTTAGCTAATATTTTGAGCTTTGCATAAGCAGAAAAGGAAAAACCAGTCGATGCAATAAAAAAGTTTTGCTTTACTTGGTATATCTCATAATTTGAATAGTATATCGGTTTGCTAGCAGGTTTATCCGCCAGTGTGAGAATGGTATTTTTAATGCCTAAATCTGTCGTAGACTTACATAAAGTATCAATAAATACCTCAACCCCTCCTTTGGAATAAGGAATCGCCGCTTTATAAAAATGCAGTACTTTAATCACACCCTTTTTTCGCCTCACCTAATGATATTTCTTGCATATAGATTTTTTATAATCAATTAGCACAATTTTATCTTTTATTAGCTAATAGCAGTTAAGCCATAGGTAAACAAAAAGAATAACTATTTTATATAATGATCAGAAATTTTGGCAATATAAATTAAAATAATTGCTCTTAGACCAGTTTGAAATATACTAGGGGAAATGATATCACCACAGACTAAAGCGATATAAGAAAGGAAAGTGTAACAAAGAAGTGCAAAATTAGTCTTTAAAAAATTATAACATAACCTACACAATCAACAAAAAAATAATGATTATGCCACCACTCCATCAAGTTAGTGCCAGCAGGTCGGCCAGAACGCAGCAGGCACAAGTAAATAAATAAATATATTCACATTCACGCCTGCCTTATGGGTAAAAATGGGTGCTCTCACACCCATTAAGTAGATAAAAATTTATCTATTCTTCAACTAATTTAATTTCAGCTGCAGAAGTTTTACCTTTATTAGTTTCTGTTTCAAAGTCAACTTTTTGACCTTCGTTCAATTGATATAATCCTGCTTTTTCAACAGCACTAATATGAACAAAAACATCTTTTGATCCGTCTTGCGGGGTAATAAATCCATATCCTTTAGTTGGATTAAACCATTTAACTATTCCAGTAGGCATGATAATCTCCTTTATTGTTGTTATTATTACAGTTTATATTGCTTAAGATGGCTCATCTAAAAAATAAAGGCGATACGCCACTTTTCGATTTACTCTTATTCAAACGCTTTAGATCAACATATTTAAAGAAGATCGTCAAAGTCCCTAAAATAGGAAGCTGTCGTGTTTACAGCTTTCGTTTTAGCAATAGTACATTAAAACACACTAGGGTTTATAATTAAAGTAAATAAAAAAAGCAAGTTTTTTTTTAAAATTAATTATTTTTTATATATAATAATTATTATAATAAAAAATAAT
>JAERRU010000042.1 GCA_016735295.1 SAR324 cluster bacterium | reverse complement strand
CACCTCCACCAATCGCCACTACTCCGAGCACTTGCTCCACTACAATTAGCTAGTAAATATATTCTTTACGGGGGGAGGTAAGGATTTTTGCATAAACCTTGCTTAATAGTTAAGGAGCGATTAGGTAGGACGCAAATTTTTTGGTTATTTAATTTTTTTTTAGTAATTTATTATGTCATTATTTGGAAATCTTCATATTGGTAAAAGTGGGCTTAGCGCCGCTCAGTTAGGGCAGAGCACCACTGGTCATAATATATCTAATGCTAATACAAAGGGGTTTTCTCGCCAAAGAGTAGAGCAAAGTGCGGAATCTGTTTTACAAGATGGCAAAGGTAGCGGAGTTAGAATTGATGGCATAAGCAGGCGTTATGATCAATTTAATACAGAAAAATTAACCGCAGAAACCGCAAATTTAGAAGATTGGAACACTAGGCTTAAATATATGAGAACGTTAGAGTCTACTTTTCAAGATTTGGAAGGGCGAGGAATTTTAGATTCTTTAACTAAATTTTGGAATGCTTGGTCTTCAGTAGCCGATCAACCAGAAAATTTGGTAGTCAGGCAAAATTTGGTAGAAGTGGCCAGCCAGTTAACTGAGCAATTATCACAGTTAGATCAAAGATTGTTGACGATAAAGCACGATTTAACTGCAGACATGGAGCACAATTTAGAAGCACTTAATGGATTAACTAAGGAGCTAGCAGATTTAAATAAACAAATAAGAAGAATTGAAGCCTTAAGGGGCAATGCTAATGATTTAAAAGACCAAAGAGATGAAATTATTAGAGAAGTATCAAAAATAGCCGATGTAAATTGGTTTCATGATAAACAAGGGATGATTGATGTGCAATTATCTGCCGGAGTGCCATTAGTGCGGGGAGTTAGTGCGTACGATATTAAACTTTATTATGATACAAAAATTGCAGGATTTCCTGTGCTAGGATACGAACTAGATGAAGGAAACCTAATTAATGTAACAGAACAACTAACTGGCGGCTCATTGAAGGGGATAATTGAAACTCGAGATACTTTCATTGAGAGCCAAAGACAAAAATTAGCAGAATTAGGTAAATCACTAGCTGATAGCATAAATAATCTGCATTCAGGTGGCATTGGTATTGGTAAATTAACTAATCAGGTAGTAGCCTCAAGCACCATTAAAACAGAAGAGCAAACCATTCCTTTAAATGGGCTTAGCGATGGTGAATTTAATATTAAGCTTGTTCCTCATTCTAAATTAGAAAAAGAACTAGATTTCACAATTTCAATTGATGCAGGGATAGATTCTTTACAAGATATAATAGATCGCATCAACGAAACCATGAAAGTGGCTAGCACCCGCCCTGTTGATCAAGAAATAGAGGTTGATCAAGATTCTACTGTATTACCCCAAACAGATGAAGAGCTTAACGATTCTCCTAATAATGAGCAGAGCTCTGCTCAATTTAAGCAATTATTAGTCGCTGATATAAATGATAAGGGCAAGTTGGTTCTAACGGCTAGTTCTGGATATAATATAATGATTAATGGGGATAGTAGTCAATTTTTGGGCAAGGTAGGAATAAATAGTTTTTTTGAAGAAGGAACAAACTTAGCAAACTTTCGAGTTAATCCTAAATTAATTGAAGACCCCTCCCTAATCGCTCTAGGTTATGATCAAAACCCTGGCGATAACCGAATAGCTTTAGCAGTTAGAGATTTGCAATTTACTAAACTATTACAAGATAAAACCGCTACTTTAGATGAATACTATAGAAAAATTCATCACGAGGTAGGGCTAGAGACTAAAGTGGTTCAACAAAACCAAACCAATCATCAAAATATCTACGATCAATACCTAGCCTTAAGGGACAGCCTTAGTGGGGTAAACATTGATGAGGAAATGACCAAGATGATTAAATATCAAAAGGCTTATGACGCCTCGGCTAAATATATATCGACAGTAGATAAAATGGCAGAAACTTTGATTAATATGTAATTTTAACTGAACTAATTTAATCACGAAAAAGTCTATCTAAAATGAGGATACCTGAATCTGGAAAAATAAATTTAGCTCTGCAAGGGCTTAATAAAAGCAATGCCAAAGCAAATGCCATTACTGAGCAAGTAGCTAGTGGGAAAAAGCTTAATCGCTTGTCTGATGACCCTATCGCATCAACTAAGGTAGAAGCTCTTAAATCTTCTATTAGCAAGGGGGATAATATCTTAAAGGATTTTAGTTTAGATTTTTTGTGGCTAAATAATATGGATACATCAATCAATCGAATGGTTGATATTTTACGCTACGCTAAGGTAAAAGCGTTAGAGGCGGCTAATAGCTTTCAATCAGAAGAGAGTTTGGCGACTATTGCCTCAGAAGTAGATGCGATGAGGCATGAACTTTTTGAGCTAGGCAATCTTAGAGTAAATGACCTCTATGTTTATTCTGGTTCAAAAACTTTCACCGCACCTTTAATTAAAGGATGGCCCTATCAATTGCCTGGGACTAGAGGGGCGGAAAATCTTTTTCATAGTAAAGCAGTTATTGATGATGTTTTTATTCTTGATTTAAACGTAAATCAAGATATAGATGCAGATTTTGATGATATTAAACAAGCCCCAAAAACATTGGAATTATCTACATTTTGGAGCGATCCCACAACTTTAGATGCAGATACAGATACAGAAGAAAATAACGGATACGTCGACTTAAAGAATAATCCTTATAAATTAAGCAATCCATACGGAGAGGCTTATCAATATAAAATAGAAGTTAGCGGAAAAGATAGTGCCCAAAGCATAGTAGATAAAATAAATGATGCTATGGCCAGCAAGTATTCTTATGAAGTAGCGGATAAGTTGCCAGGAGAATTAAAACAAGATGCCCACGCTTATGTGGGCTCAGATGGACGAATTTATTTTCAGGCGTTAGCAGGGGTTTCGATTGGGTTTGCTAAATCATTTTCTGAGCTAATGCCAATGGAGCAAGCGGGTGCGGTGCAAGTAGAGCTTTTGCCACCAGGAGAGCAAGGAACTGGATTTTATGGAGAATATGCCGCCGGTTTTACTGATAAACCTTTACTGGTGCGTATCACTAAAGAAGGAAATATTGGTGACGCTCATTATTCTGTTAGTGATGATGGTGCTCAGACGTGGTCGCCTGATCGGAGGCTGTCTTGGCAAAATGAAATTTACAACACAAACGGCCTAGCTAGTTCTAATATTAGTCTTAATTTTGCTCGCTCTGATGAGGCTAGGTTTTTGGCAAAAGATTTAGAATTCGTTATAGATGCTAATCCTAGTGTTGTCTATCAAGGTAATAATCAACCAAGATTTGTTCCTTTAGATAATGGAGATAAAAAACAAATTAATATTACTGCTAATCAATTATTTTTTGCTGATGGGGAAAATCAAGTAGATGTGTTTAACCTATTAGATAAACTACAAAATAATATTGCTAAAGGATCTATTGAGCAAATAGGAAAACATATAGAAGATCTTGATTCATCAATTAATCAAGTATTGAAATATCGAGCTACAGCAGGAATAACTACACAAAAAATAACCGCTACTAGAAATAGAATAGAACAAAAAAATATCGAATCATTACAAGCGGTATCTGAGTTAGAAGATGCCGATCTAGCCAAGGCAGCAACGGATTTAAATTTAAATTCAATTCATCGACAAGCCATGATGGAAACAGTTGCTCGAGTAGTTCAGCCTAGCTTGGTACAGTTTTTGCGTTAGATAGTAATAATTAAATAACCTATATTATAATAGTGTGATTTAATCTATTGCCCTAATAATTAAGGGCTACTTTTAACAACATCCAAGGAGGGTAATTTTGTTAGTTTTAACAAGGAGGTTAGGCGAAAGCATCCGTATTGGTCATGAGATCAAGGTTGTAGTGGTGGAAATAAAAGGGAACCAAGTTAGATTAGGCGTAGCTGCGCCAATTGAAACAAAAGTTCACCGAGATGAGGTTTATGAGCGAATAAGGAAAGAAAACTTAATCGCCATTAAAGGAGTAGAGAAAACCGATGTTAAAAAATTGGGTGAGAAGCTATTTAAAGCCAAATCAATATCAACATCATCAACAACTAAAGATCAAAAGGCTGTGGAGATTAATAAAATTTCAGATAAGGAGAGTTAATGAAACTTGATACACTAAGATATGGCACTATCCATATAGAACCAGACGATATTTGGACTTTTCCCGAAGGCTTGCTAGGGTTTCCTAATTGCACAGAATTCACATTTATTAACGAAGAAGACACAGCTCCTTTTCGTATTTTGCAATCATTGGATTCACCAAGTTTAGCTTTTGTGTTGATAGATCCTTTGATTGTTAATCCTACCTATCATTTTAAGTTGACGCTTGATGATATTAAGGTAATCAAAACCTCAAAGGTAGATAATGTTAGCGTTTATTGCATAGTGAGTTTATCAGAATCTTTAAAAGACGCGACAATAAATTTGCAAGGACCCTTAGTAGTCAATAATAAAGCGAAGATGGGTCACCAGTTCGTGTTATTTGAAGATGATTATTCAGTAAACGAAAAGTTGATTAAAGAAGATGTGATAAAATCACAAAAAGAAGACGATAAAGTAGTCGGTTTAGACTAAGTGTGAGGCGATAAGCCCATATATATTAACAACTATAAATATATATATTAAGAGCTAGATAATTTTATCAAAGATAATACCAGTTATCCAGCGTCTAGCTCTTGTTATAGTTAAGCCTAAGCCAGCCAAGTGACATATAACACTAGGCACCACCATCAAGATATAGGCAATGATTAGCATAGCTTCATCAGCTAGCTCTTGCGTGATAGGTTCTTTTTTTAAGATAATGGAATCTGCCAAAAATAAATCCTGCAAGTCTTGCTTTTTCAAGAAATAAATACCTATCCCCAAAAAAATGCTATGTACCCCCAGTAAGCTATAAATAACTACTACTGAGGAGCCGAAGATAATAAATAATTCTAAACTAAAGACCAGCAGGATCAATAAAATAAAATATATCAAGATAAAAATTGTCGATTTTTAAAAAGATACTAATTTAAAACTAGTATTTAAATTTACCTCTCATCAATATGTAGTGACCAGGAAAGGCACAAAAGAAAGAATAATCACCACCTTTTTTGATTTTAGTTAAGTCTATAGAAATGCTAGTTTTTTCTCCACCTCCAAGTAGTATGGTATGAGCCAAAATCCTGCTATCACCTTTTTTAATATAACCACCGGCTAAACCAGCAGACAAACCAGATTTTACTATTGCTGCAATATCTTTAGTTTTAGCTAAAATCCAGTTATGGCCCATAGTTTTCTTAGCCATTTTTCCAGAATGCTCAAGGTTGAGCTTCATTGTGGTGCAGCCTTTAGGGACTTTAATTTCTTTTAAATTAAATTGCATTTTATCGTTTCCATCAATATCTTGCTTGCAGTCTTTAGCAAAAGTAGGGGATGATAAAATCATTAGAAAAAGTGGCAAAAATAGTAATTTAAGTTTCATGATAATATCTGGTTAAAATTTTAACAAAACACCTATAGTAAAGATTAATAATAATACAATTTTTAAAATTAGTTAACTAAATTTTAATATATTTTACTATAAAATTGCACTACTTGGAGATAATCAACTAATTCTAGTGTATGCCTCCATGAAATGTCTTGCTAGGCGGTGGTTGATTGGCTTTAGTGTATAGCCAGGTAAAATGATATTTCTATAGGCGATGGATAACTATATTTTTTCGGTTAGCTAAATTCTTTTGCTAAATGAGATAATTTTAACCCAGTCCCGCCAAAAATATCTAATGCACTGCCCACAGTAAAATCTATTATTCCTCGACCGGCTGATTTAATTATTTTTAAATCATCCTCAGAGCTAACCCCCCCAGCATAGACCACTGGAAAAGTGGCAACATCACCCAAAAAGCTAATCAAACTCTTATCAACTCCTTGAGCTAGCCCTTCTTGTTTAATGCTATGAATTAAAAATCCGTGGCAATAAGTACTTAATTTTTTTAATAGATCGGCGGTTAACATTTCGGCGGAGCGTTTTTTCCAGCAATTTAAATAAATCCAGCGTCTATTGTTCTGATCAGGGGCACAGCTTAAATCTATCACAATGCGTTCCTTGCCTATCTTTTGTTTGAGAGCCGATAATTTGGTGAAATCAATAACTTCTTGCTCAAAAATGTAAGAAGTAACTACCACCGCTTTAGCTCCCGTATCAATCCAAAAAGCGGCATTATCAAGGTTAATGCCTCCTCCTAGCCTAAGGTTATTTGGATAGGCTTTTAAGGCTGCAACGCAGTTTTTATCATTATCAGAATCATTGCCCAGCCTCACCACATGGCCATCTTGCAGGCCGTAGGATTTATATATTTTAGCAAACCAATCAGCATTTTTATCACTGGTAAAGTTAACTTTAAGCTTATCTTTAGAAGCCAACGTGCTGCCGATTATTTGTCTTACTTTTCCATTGTGTAAATCAATGCAAGGCCTAAATTTCATATTGATAGATTTATTTAATAGTGATTTTCTAAATTAGCTAAAAAAGGGAATCAATTAAGCGTAAACCATAGTAAATAAGCCATTCAGGGAACTTAGCAGATTTACAGCCTATACGAGCTGATAAACATATACTTATATATTGTGATAATGCTACTATAAATTAAATCCATGTGCTAGGGTATTTATTATTTTTCAAAATTACTTTAAATCCATTAACTAACGCTTAACTTATGAGCAATTCACGCTATCTTTTTGTTGGAATGATTGTCCTAACAGTATTTGTGATAATGCTGCGAGGGTTTGATTGGAAGTCTCCTGAAGATGAGATATTTTTTAGTCAATTCTTGAGCCAAGTGGAAAATGGCGAAATCAAGCAAGTAGTAATAGAAGGTGATAATATTAGTGGAGAATACACAAATCAAGGTAAATTCAAAACCAAAGCACCATTAGATTCTGTTTTATCTATCCAAGGAGATAATTTAGTTACCCAATTGCTAGAAAGGGGCGTGATAGTAGAGGTAAAAGAAGATATGGGCAATCCTTGGTATTTGATACTATTGATTAATTGGGGGCCGTTTATTGTGCTAATTGGCATATGGGTTTATTTATTTAAACGAAATAGCTCAACAAATAGTGGCAACAAACTTTTTTCGATAGGTAAATCGCGGGCAAGAATGGCGTCAGAACATGACCGCCAAATCACTTTTAAAGATGTAGCGGGAATAGAAGAATCAAAGCAAGAATTAGAAGAAATAGTAGATTTTTTAAAGAATCCTGATGATTTTAATAAATTAGGCGGTAGAATACCAAAAGGAGTGCTAATGGTGGGAGCACCAGGCACAGGTAAAACAATGTTAGCTAAGGCAGTCGCTGGAGAAGCTAAGGTGCCTTTTTTTAGTATTTCTGGTTCTGATTTTGTGGAAATGTTTGTTGGCGTAGGAGCTAGTAGGGTGAGGAGTTTGTTTGAGGAATCACTTAAAAATGCTCCTTGCATAGTATTTATTGATGAGATAGACGCAGTCGGGCGCCATAGAGGTGCTGGGTTAGGCGGTGGACACGATGAGAGAGAGCAGACTTTAAACCAACTATTAGTTGAAATGGATGGATTTGATGCTCGTAAAGGGGTGATAGTGATAGCAGCGACTAATCGGTTAGATATTTTAGATCCAGCTTTATTAAGACCGGGCAGATTTGATAGAAGAATAGAGGTTCCTTTACCTGATCTTAAGGGGCGAGAGGCTATTTTAATTTCTCATTGTAAAAAGATAAAATTAGATCCTAAGGTGGATTTGTTAGTCATAGCAAAGGGCACACCAGGCTTTAGTGGGGCAGAGATTGCTAATTTAGTAAATGAAGCAGCTCTTTACGCAGCAAGAACTGATTGCACCAAAGTGAGTGCAGATTCTTTTGAGTGGGCGAGAGATAAACTAACGATGGGGCTAGAACGAAAGAGTTTCAAAATGGACGAGAAAGAAAAACATATCACTGCCTATCACGAAGCTGGTCACGCGGTAGTTTCTGCTTTTGTGGAAAAGTCTGATCCAGTACATAAGATTACTATCATCCCACGAGGAATGGCGCTAGGAGTTACTGCATTTTTACCAGAGGGGGATAAACTATCAATGGATAAGGTAGAACTTTTATCAAAAATAACTGTTTATATGGGGGGCAGGGTTGCAGAAGAGATTTTTTGTGACGATATAACTGGTGGAGCGGAGAATGACTTTAAAAATTCTACTAATTTAGCCTACAAAATGGTCTGTGATTGGGGGATGAGTAACGAGCTAGGAGCGTTGACTATTAAGAGCCGAGAAGGGAGTTTTCTGGCAGTTGATTACTTTCAAAATGATATGATTGCTGATGAAACCCAGTGGACAGTAGATAAAGAGGTTAGTGATATTTTATTTAGTTGTTATGAGAGGGCGAAAAAGATTCTTTCGCAAAATACAGAAAAGGTGGAAGCTTTAGTTAAGGGCTTGTTAGAAAAAGAAACTATTAATCGAGACGAGTTTCTAGCTATAATCGGTGATCACAAAGCAATAATCTCTTAAATGTGGATAAATTTAGTTGCCATATAGTTATCGTTAAATAGATTAATAAATAAATCAATAATCAAAAAATCGAATAGTTAAGATAACCAATCAAGGTTGATGATAGGTGGTATGTGTTTGTGTTAAGTAATAGCAATAGTAGTTTCATGTGGTTGGTTAGGGGGGTTATGGTGAGCGCTTTTTGGGTGGGGGGTAATTTTTATTTAGCGGGGCAGGTTTTACCGGTGGACGCTAAATTATCTGATCAAGCTTCTTTAGTATATCCTGACCTTACGCCTGAATTTGATCTTACCTATTTACCTAGTTTTGATGATTATTATACTCCATCTTTCCCAGCAGATTATCAAATACCACACAAATTGCCTGAAAATGTTAGTTATCCTGGAGCGTCTTGGGAGAAATTAACTCATCTTTTAGATCATAAATCTGCTTTACGAGCCGAGCTAGATCGATTTTTGGTAGGAGATAAAGAGTCGCTAGAGGGTCTTTCTCAGATGGCGTCACTTAATAGTGATACGGGAAAAGTAGCGTGGCTTTGGTTGTGCTTGAAGCGAATAGAGCAAAATAAAGCTAATGCTAATAATTGCCCGGCAGTGTTAGCTAATCTTAAGCGAGATAAGAGCTATTTAATTGCTAGCCAAGCTTATTTTCTTAGTAGTTTAAGCGATTATCGGGCAAAGAAATATCTTTTGGTGATTGCTAACTATCAGAGCTGGCAATCGCAAAATAATTTTTTGATTACCCCTTTTTCGATTAAATATTTTGCTTTTTTAAGCTTACTAGCGATTAAAAATCATCAGCAGGCGTTTGATGTTGGTAGCCAGCTTTTAAGGCAATATCATCATTCAAGGTGGTATCCTGATGTTTTAGAGGCGTTTGCTGATCTTAGTTTTGCAGTTAAAAACTATGATGTGGCTATTCAGATGTATGAGGGTATTTTAAAAGATTTTCAACCTGAGCTTGTTGGCTCGCAGGTTACTCGTAAATTACTTTGGAGTTATTATTTTACCGATCAATCAGCAAATTTAGCGTTAGCATTAGGTAAGTATCGCCATAAGTTTGCTAAAGATAGTGATGATGTTAATTACTTTGATTTTTATTTGGCTTTAAAAAATAAGCTTTATCAAAAATTATTACCACATTACTCACTTTTAGCTAAAGATAGCCCGCTTAGGGTTTTATCTGGTGTGAAATTATCTCAAGATCAGTATTTTTTGCAAAATAGTAAAGATTTAGTTTTATTAGATAAGCTATCTTTACCGGCCACTGAGAAACCTAAATTATATATAAATTTTGGTAAGGGGATCTATTATTTTTTACGTGAGGATTACCCAGTAGCACAGAAAATTTTTAAAATTCAATTAACTAAAACTGAAGATGAGGCCATACTAGAAAAAGTTCGTTATAATTTAGGACAAACTCTATTGGCTAATCACCGCTATCAAGACGCCGTAATCGCTTTAAAGGCCTCTTTTTATTCAAATACCCCAGAAAAATTAGCTGAATATAACTACCTAGCTTGGTATGGAAGCAAGGATTTTAAGAGTATTTTAGAGGCTAAAGATAGGGGATTTTACCAGCAAAATTCTTTATTATCAGATATAGCACTTGGTTACGCCCATGCTAGTGAAGGAAATAAAGCATTGGCTTTAGATATAGTGACTGATAAATTCAAGAAAAGTGATGATAAAAATTCACTTTTATTTGGCCTTGGTCTCGCTGAAGGGTTATCAGAGCATAAATATGGATTATCGCTACTTAGTTTGGCTAAAGAAAAGGGAATATCTTTGCCTTTGCTGCAAACGCACCGCATAAAATTTTTACTAGGGTTAAAGCAATATCCACTGGCTCAAGAATTACTTGATCAGCTAGAGAGCAAAAATGACCAGCAATTTATTTTACAAATCAGGCTTTGGTTAATACAAGGCGAGCATGAAAAGGTAATTAATAGTTTTGCTAATTGGGTGAAGTTAGACACAAGTAAAGCTAATAGTGCCCGCTATAATTTTTTATTAGCAGAGGCATATTTTAAGATGGAGGCTTACGTTTTAGCTGAGTCTCATTATAAAATTGCTCAAGATGAGGCTAATAATAAAAGGTTAAGCAGTTTGGCGGTTTATAATAAATTAATTAGTGTTTACTACCAAAAGAAGATTGCCAAATTTCATCAAATGAGCCAGGCATCGTTAAAGTTAGATTTAAATCGTGATTTACAAATTTTAATTATGCAAAACTTGGCAGATTCATATTTATTAAATGGGGATTACCGCAAGGCTGAATTGCTTTATGTGAGCTATATTAAGTTTTATGATTATAAATTAGCGTTTATCACTGGCAATATTTTAAAAAATGCTTTTAAATTTGGCGATTGGCAAGGTTGTTTGCAGTACGCCACTAAGTTTGATAGTCGTTTAGTGAGCGAGGAGCACAAGATAGATAATTGGTTAATTGCTAGCCGGTGTGCCTTAAAGGTAAATAATATTAACTGGATAACGGAGGTAAGAAAAAAAATTCCGGCACATAAACATCGTAATTATGAGCAGTTGGTTATGCTTTCTTTAGCTAATATGGCTAATGGCAAAATCAGGCAAGCGGCTAGCCTGTTGAGAAAATCCAAAAAGCAAGATGATGTTTTAGCGAATGATATTATATATGACTTTGCCTACGCCAAGTTAAATTTTAAGCAAGGAAAGTCTCCTAACATGGAGAAACTATTAGAAAATTTAGCAGATTACCAGCAGGCAGGGCTATATCCAGAAGTGATGAAATTACAAGCCTTAGTGTTAGCTAAAGATAAAGAATATGAGTTAGCGACTGATATTTTAATAAAGGCTATCTATAGCGAGCAAGGTAGCCAATTAGCAGGCGATTATTTATTATTGGCTGAGTTAATGTTATTTTCAAATAGAAGCGAGGACGCCTTATCGGTGATAGAAAAAATAGATAACCAACAGCTATCCAGTGCTGAACAAAAACGATTAGTTATTTTAAGCAAAAAAATTAATCAAAATTAATTTGTACAAGTATTAACCAACGATAAAATTTAATTTATTTAGTTTAATCCTAGAACTTTACACCTCACTAACCAATCCTGCTTTGCAAGATATAAATCAACTTTCAAAATTACTTATCCCACCAGCTGGTAAGATAGATATATCATTAGCTATGCCAGGCTCGAAAAGCATTTCTAACCGGGTTTTGTTGATTGCTGCCTTAGCTAAAGGACAAAGCAGGCTACATAATCTTTTAAATTCAGTAGATACCAAGGTAATGCTAAAGGCATTAAAGGGGTTAGGGGTAGAGTATAAATTTTTTAATGACCAGCAGCAGAGCCATTTTTTAATCAAGGGAAAAGAAGGTATTTTTGACGCTCATCAGGGGGATATAAACATCGAAAATTCTGGCACAGCAGCTAGATTTTTAGCTACTGCTTTAAATTTAGGGGCGGGTAGTGATTATTTATTAACCGGAAATGAGCGGATGAAACAAAGGCCAATATTAGATTTATTAAAAGCTCTTCAATTAAATGGCTTAAAGGTTACCTCGGTTGATAAAGCCGGCTATTTGCCGCTAAAGGTGGTGCCACGACCTTTAAATGGAGGGAGTATTAAAATAAATGGGAGCAACAGCTCGCAATATATAAGTGCTCTTATGATAGTTGCTCCTTACGCTAAAAAGGATACTACTATTATAATTGAAGGTGAATTAGTATCTAGAGGATATGTGGAAATGACTCAAAGGATAATGATTGAGTTTGGGGCAAAGGTGGTATTTATAGAAAAAAATAAAATACTAATAGAGGCAGGAACAACATATCAAGGAAGGGAATATATTATAGAAGCAGACGCATCTTCAGCGTCATATTTTTTAGCATTAGCCGCTATTACTGGGGGGCAGATAACGATAAAGGACATCACTCGTGCTAGTTTACAACGAGATATAGAATTTATTTTTTTGTTGGAAAAAATGGGGTGTAAGGTTTTGTGGGGTGAAAAATCAGTTAAATTGATAGGAGCGCAAAAACTACTAGCATTAGGAAATGTAGACATGCACCACATTAGCGACGTCGCTCCAACTTTAGCCGTGGTGGCTGTATTTGCTAAAGGCACGACTAACATTATTAATGTGGAGAATATGCGTATTAAAGAATGTGATAGAATATCAGCATTAGTGACGGAGCTTAAAAAATTAGGCGTTGCGATAAAAGAATCGGCTAAAGGAATAAGTATTACCGGGGTAAGTAGTGGGTTAAATGCGAAAAATATAGACTTAGCAACTTACGATGATCACCGCATGGCGATGAGTTTTAGTTTACTAGCGACCAAGATACCTGGGGTAAGTATTTTAGATCCTGGATGTGTTGCAAAAACTTTCCCTAATTATTTTGATATGCTTTTTAAAGCGATTAAATCTTCCCATAAATCCATCCCTAAAGCCATCTGAGTTGGTGATTGAGTCATTTTGATTTAAATAAATAATTTTTTAAATCTTCTCATAAAGCCATCTGAGCTGGTGATTGCGTTACTTTAATTTAAATTAAATTCTTCAAAGTAGTTAATTTTTTCCCTAAACCTCCGTTAATGTACCGTGAGACTTTGCTTTTTAGGCGATTTAAGAAAAATTATAATTAGCCGAAAAGATAGCCAAGGATAAGATAAATATTTTGTAACTACTATTTAATAATAGTTACTGGTTTTAAAGGATTAAACGGTAAAATTTAGGGAAGATATGACAATCAACAGTGTGCGAAGTAGTTTTGCATCGTTAAATGGCCACCACAGCTTGCTAGAGCATAATCGAAATCTAAATAAAGTATTTGCTCAAAGTGCAAGCGGGTTAGCATTGGTTACCCCAGCTGATGATGTGGCAAAGTTTACCTTCTCAGAACAGTTAAGAACTAAAATATCTGACGCTACCCAAGCTGATAAAAATACTGCTAATGCTATATCTATGGTTCAAACAGCTGAATCAGGATTGGGGCAAATAAGTTCGCTATTAGTTAATATGAGGCAAGTATTAATAAGAGCCGCTAATGAAGGAGCGAGCGATGAATTTACTAAAATGGCCAATCAAACTGAAATAGATAATAGCGTCACTCAGTTAGATTTAATATTAGCTAATCTTCAATTCGGCAAAAAATTTCTCTATAAAAAAGATAGCGGAGCCAGTGGATTAACTGATAGCCAGCATATAGACTTTATAAAGGCTAATGAAAAAACAGCTAGTTCAGGCATAGACGGCTATAAAATAGAATTAATTGAACTGCCTACTAGATCTCACGTTAGATTATTAAGAGAGATTAACGACGAAGAACTAGAGCTAGGTAATCTTAAATTAACCTTTATCAAAGATGCTCGCAAAATAGAATATATTACTAAGCCTGAACAAGAGCAAAAAGAGATGCTTAGAGCGTTGAATAGGTTTTTTATAAGAGAGAATTTTGATGTTTACGCCACCATAGATAGCAAAGATAGAATTAATTTTTATCATAAAAATTTTGGTGCTAAGCATAGCTTTCAAGTGGCCTCCAATGCTGATGGATTATTAATTTCTTCTAGCGAAGAAAAGGAAGTAATGGTGGTCTCTGATCTTGGTAAAGACGTTAAAGGCACTATTGGGGGAGAAATGTTTACTGGAAGAGGGCTTGATATATACGGCAAAAAGAGTGGTCGCACAGAAGGAATGCAATTGCGTCTTAAAATGCCTAATGAAATATTAGCTAGCACTTTATTTGATGATAAAGGGAATCCATTTAACCCATCGGCTAATTTTGGTTTGTTTAATGAAAAACCAGATGAAGTAGGCAAAGTGCATATAGATAATAGGTCACTTAGTTATCATATAGGATCTGAATATCAACAAACAGTGCAATTTTCTATTCCTGAAATTAACAGCGAAACTCTCGGGCAAAAGGTTATTAATGATAGCGATATCAGCAACCTTCGAGGTGTTAACGTATCTGATTTTAATAGTTCGCAAGATTCATTACTTATAGTTGATGACGCCCTTAACGAGATAAACAGGTTAAGAGGTAAAATCGGTTCATTTCAGAAGAATTTGCTAGAGCCGAGCCAAATAACTTTAGCGGATAAATTAGATAAATACGTTAGTGCAGAGAGTCAAATCAGAGATGCTGATATAGCAAAATCTACTGCTGAGATGGTGAAATATGAACTTTCTCAATCAGTAGCGATTGATGTTTTGAAAGGAGCTAACCAAAGAGAATCAGAAATTTTACGACTTTTTAGAAATTAGGTAGGGAGATTATAAATATTTACTAGAGATAGAAATGAACAAAAAATTATCCCCTAAGTTAGTGTTGTCTTGGGAAAACAATGAATCACCACATAAGTTGATGATTCCACTAAATAAAATGAAAACTGGTGATAGTGAAGTCTATCAAGCCGATATAGCGGATGAGATAAGAAAAAAGGTGTTGCGTTTAAACGAGCAACCCTCGCTAAATCAGCAAACATTATTTAAAAATTTAAAGGTGATGGCTAAGCAAAGTAATGTGCTCACCCAAAATGAGTTGAGCTGTTTAAAGAGTGGCTTTTTGTTAAATGAAGCCTGCTTAGAATCATTAGTGATTTAAAGCGTGATTATAATTATTAAAAAATTAACTTTAAAAAGGATAATATTATGTGAATTATAAAGCGGTTTTATCAAATCAAAATTTGACAACAGGCTAAAAAGTAAAAGCCGCAATATAAATTAAGTCTGTTGATTATATCGTGACTACCATTTGAATTGTAACAAGGAGTATCAATTAAACAAGGAGGAGTATGACTTTAACAATAGTTAACAATGTTCCAGCGCTTAACGCTCATCGGAATCTTTTATCATCTGATAAAGCAATTAATAAAAGCTTAGAAAAGATATCGACAGGGTTAAACATAGTAAGAGCGTCTGATGGCCCAGCAGATTTAATAATCTCTGAGCAATTAAGATCACAAATAAGTGGTTTAAAGCAAGCGACACAAAATGCAGAAACAGCAGTCTCAGTAGTACAAACCACTGAAGCAGCGATGGAAGAGTTAAATCGTTTGTTGATAGATTTAAGGAAATTAGCTGTTCACGCTTCAAATGATGGAGCCAATGATAAGTTAATGCTAGAGGCTGATCAACAAGAGGTTAACTACATAATGGATTCGATCAACCGTATAGCAGAGCAAACCAGCTTTGGCACAAGACATCTCTTAGATGGCTCAAGTGCAGCTAGAGGAGTGGCGATAGGAGAAGGGCTGGAATTTGTGGAAGCAAGCACTACTACTATGTCTTCTGGTCTGGAAGGATACGACGTGAGAGTAGATAATGCCGGAACAAAAGCTACCTTGAGGAGTCAAGATTTTGACGACCAAGAATTTGCTCGGGATATATTTGTTCCAGGTGAAGAAAAAATGGTAACTGTAGCTCAACAAGGTCGCTCAGCGGTGGTAGAAGTGGGAGCAGGGACTACGATAGATTTATTGGTTACTAGACTTAATAATGAGTTTAAAGCCAATAATATGGGGTTAACCGCCTTTAAGGACTTGCAAGATGAGCAAAAAATAATCCTACAAAGTAATGAATATGGTGATGGTAATGGATTCACGGCTACCAGCACAGTTGAGGGCTTATTTGGTGCTCCTAATAATTTAGTACAAGCAATTGATGGCACCGACATAGAGGGCACAATTGGGGTAACTAAAATTATTGGTGGACGAGAGGTCATCACAAAATATGCCGCTGAAGGAGAGGGAAATGTATTAACCGGTTTATCTGGCTCACCAATTGAAGGATTAGCCGTAAGATATGATTCCACAGGGTTAGAAGATGACCCAGAAACTCCAGTAGGCAAGGTGGTAATGTCGCAAAACGCATTGGCTTTCCAAGTTGGTGCAGATTATGGGCAATACCTTAAATTTGACCTAGCATCTACTTACGCTAAAGATCTAGCTAATGGAATTGATAATGATAGTGGATATAGATCAATAGCCGATATAGATTTAAGGACGTTTCAAGGTGCACAAGACGCATTGAAACTGGTGGTAGGGGCGTCAAATGATATCTCTAGTATGAGAGGTAAATTAGGTGCTTTACAAAAGAATTCCCTAGAACCAACAGTTAGCTATGTCAGAAATTTAACAGAAAATATGACGGCGTCAGAATCAGTAATTCGTGATGCGGATATAGCAGAAGAAACAGCAGCCCTAATCAGGAAGCAAATACAAGCGCAAACAAGTGCAGCAGCACAAGTGCACGCTAGTAATTCACCAAGGGTAGTGCAGTCTTTATTATCAGCAATTACTCCTTAAAAAAGGGTGATTCAATAATAGACTAAGGAAGCAAAGCTGTTGCCTAATTTTTGTAACAGCTTTGTGGAGAGACTAATTTTTCATATGTAGACAAAATAAGATTTTAAATAAACATACGAATTGTTGATAACAGAGGAATGTTTTAAAAATAAAACCAATTGTTATTTAGACAAGGAGAGTAATGACATTAAAGATAAATAATAATCCGGTTGTGATGAACGCTCACCGCAATCTTATACTAAAAGATGGTGAGATTAATCGAACTTTAGAAAAAATATCAACTGGTCTAGAGATTGTTAGAGGAGCAGACGGGCCAGCATCATTGGTATTATCTGAACAATTACGTTCTCAGGTATCTGGGTTAAGACAAGCGGTGAAAAATACTGAAGTAGCAATTTCAATGGTGCAAACCACTGAAGCAGCGTTAGAAGAGGTAAGCCGAGGATTAATAGATCTAAGGAAATTAGCAGTGCACGCTTCGAATGAGGCGGTAAACGATACTTTAAGCTTGAAAGCGGATCAAGAAGAAGTAAATAATATTTTACAATCATTAGATAGAATCGCCAAGCAAACAAGTTTTGGCTCAAGAAAGTTGTTAGATGGCTCAGGATCGGTAAGCGGTACTGCTGTTGGGCAAGGATTAGAATTTATTTCAGGCACAGCTGAAACAGAATCGTCATCAGCAGAGGGCTATGAGGTTAAGGTGATAGATGGTGCTAGTAAATCTTTTTTAATTAGCGATAATTTTCCTGATACTGAGTTTATTGATCCTGACGAAGTAGAGGTAATAACTTTAGTAGAGAGTGGCAACTTGATAAAATATAAAATAGGAGAAGGGGAGCAAATCGGCGATGCGGTAAGCAAGTTAAATGATTTAATAAAATCAAATGGGCTTGATTTAACTGCGTCTGTATATAAAGAAGATCAGATTTTCATTGAGCATAATCAGTATGGTGAAGATCATGATTTTTTGGCGAGTAGCTCTACGTCAGGCTTTCTCAGTGATCAGGCAAACACTCTAACTAAGTCCATTTTAGGAACAGATGTGAGCGGAACTATCGGTGGCTACGCAGCTACTGGTAAAGGAGAAATTTTAACTGCTGATAAAGGAACACCAGCTAACGGGGTGGCGATTAAATATAGTGGTATTCCTGAAGAATTTAGTGAAGAAGGTTCAATAGTGGGGCGAGTATTAGTGCAGCAAGAATCTTTATTATTTCAATTGGGAGCTAGTTTTGGTGAAACGGCTAATTTAAGCTTAACACCAACATTTAGCCATGATTTAGGGCGAGGAATAGATAATGAGAGCGGGTATGAGTCGATTAAAGACATAGATTTAACTAATTTTCAAGGAGCTCAAGACGCTTTAAAACTGGTTGTATCTGCATCTAATGATATTTCTAGTTTGCGAGGTCGCCTAGGTGCTTTGCAAAAAAATTCTTTAGAATCAACCGCTAATTATCTTAGAAATTCAGTAGAGAATATCGTCGCCTCAGAATCTACTATTAGAGATGCCGATATTGCGGAAAAAACGGCTGAGTTAATTCGTGGTCAAATTCAGTTTCAAAGTGCGTCTATCGCCACTTTACATGCCGCTAATTCGCCTAAAGCAGTGATAAATCTGTTGGGATCTATTCAAAGCTAAAGGTTGGTTTTTTAAAAGTATTAATAATGTTTTATTTAATTTGAGATTGTGATGGTGATAAGTGGAGCAAAGGCTAGTGGGAAATTGGTATCTATTTTAAATGTCCATAGGCAAAAGCAGCAAAAGTCGATTGAACGTATTTCTACGGGCAAAAAGCTATTTTCTGATCAACCGTCTTCTATGATATTGGCAGATACTCTTTTGGGAAGTATTTCTGCTACGGAGCAGGCGATTAAAAATACTGAACAAAACATTTCTCTTTTGCAAGTGGCCGATGACGCGGTGGCTAATATAACTCCCTTGCTCAGCTATTTAAAACAGGTGGCGTTGAGAGCGGCTAATTTTGCCCAAGATGAAGATTTAGGCAGAGAGATAAATCAAGAAGAAATTCAATTAACTATTGATGCGATAGATAGATTGGTTAAAGCAACTAGTTTTGGAAAACGAAAACTATTAGATGGCTCCTCAGGAGCAGCAGGAATAGCTAGTGGGCCATATCTTGAGTTTGTATCGGCAAATGAAAAAACAAGTGCTACCGAGCAAACAGGCTCGAAGGTTGAAGTAACTCAGCGAGCCACGCAATCTTATGTTATTGGGGATGAGCCTATAACTGCAGATAAATTAGAGGCAGGATTTACCATTCATGCGATGGCAAACAACCGAACAGCGCAATATAAGGCCAATGAAACAGACACGGTGGTATCATTTTTAAGGAATTTACAAACAGAACTAGATAGTGAAGGATTGGATTTAACTGCCGATTTTTCGCCAAAGGGAGAGCTTTTACTTTATAGCAATCAGTTTGGCTCAAAGCACGAGTTCCAAGTGAGTGCTGATAAAGAAGAAATCATTTCATCATCGGCTAATAAGTTTGTTTCTTCTACCCCTGGAGCAGATACGCAAGGGAGCATTAATGGAGAAAAGTTAATCGGTGATGGGCAATTATTAAAAGGGATCAAAGGCTCAGCAAATGCTGATGGGTTGGTGCTTAGGTATAATTATCAAAATAATGATTTGGGCAGCACAGCTCCGGCTGAAATTGACGCTGGCTCAGTGATTATCCAACAAAATGCCTTACATTTTCAAACCTTTCCTGATGAAAGAGGAGATTTTTACCTATCTTTAGATAATCTTTCTGTGAGTAATTTAGGTAAAACTGCGATTAACGATAGCAACTTTAAAAGTTTAAAAGATATTGATGTTAGCACACTTAAAAATGCTCATTCCACAATTAAGGTAGTAGAAGCGGCGCAAGACCAAGTTATTGGTTTTAGAGGTAAAATGGGAGCGGCACAAAAGCAAGGTTTAGAATCTGGTTTACATTATTTACTGAGTGCAAAAGGTAATATGCAAGCGGCAGAAACTAATATTTCTGATGTAGATTATGCAGAAGAGTTAATTAACGCAATCAGATCACAGCTTAATACTTCTGCCACTATTTGGGCGATGAATCAATCTTTTAGCCAACAAGGTAAAGTGCAAAATTTACTTTTAAATATAGATACAATCGATAGTAAATCTTAAGCTTTGTTAAAAAACGGATAATATATATAAATATGATGACAAACGAAAATAATCAAAATAAAACGCAGCACCAAAGAAATACCTTGTCGTACGAAAGATCAATGACAAGCTTAATAGGTGCTTCTACTAATAAAGTAACGAATCTTAAAAATTATTCTCTTAATTCTCATAATTTTCGTGATTCGCATAAAATTAGAGATAATCAAAAAAATGAAATCAAGCTATGCGAATTGGAATTAAAGGCATGGAGCACTTTTAGGGATAGCTTAAGTAGAATTAAGTTATTACTTTTAAATATGTGTCTATTTTTAGAAAGAACAGAAACATCTTTGACCACTAACGATGTAGCAAAAGATGATTTTAAGGAGGATTGGCAAATCATTTATAGCCAATTGATGAAACAAGATAAATTTTTAGTAAATTTATGTTTGTTAGGTAATGATTTTGTGAATTCTCTGGAAAAGCCTAAACAACGAGAATTAAAAACAAATAATTATTTTGATCGACTTAATGAGCTTAACTCAAAAATTGATAAAAAAACTTTGCAAATATTGAGAAATTCTTTGCGACAAGCATTTTTTTATTCAAATAATTTATCTTATTGGTTGGTAGATAAAAAATTAAATCCAATTTTACTATCATTATATTCTTTTAAGGTAGCTCAGAAAAACCTTAGAGTTTTTGAATATTCGCCCCTAAAGAGCATAAATATTTTAAAGAACCAGCAGGGATTGTTAGGTGAACTAAGAAAAATGCAAACGAAGCATAAAACTAAACAAATCAAGGCTAGCCCTTTGACATTGGTAGGGAAGTAGGTTAAATAGAATCATCTTTGCTTAATCAAGTTTTCTTATCAAACTTGTTAGTGGCTAGTAAGGCTAATGAGACATATATCTAATGTGATGCTATTTAAATGGAAAACCTTAAAGATTTACAAGCATATTTATATCAAACCATTAAAAGCATTGCTTGCCATAGTGATTATATTATAGCAGAAGATATCTCAGAGAGTGAGTTAGCTGGGTATGAAGACTTAGTGAAATCACTTAGTAGCTTTGGTACTAAGCCAATTTTAAAAAATTCATCATCAAAAATAATGAGCGTGGGGCAAAGCAAGCCAAAAAATAATCTAAAATTATCTAAAGAAGATAACCCAATTAACTCCGTAAAAATAATGAGTGTGGGGCAAAGTAAGTCAAAAGATAAACTAAAATTATCTAAAGAAGATAACCCAATTAACTCCGCAAAAATAATGAGCGTGGGGCAAAGCAAACCAAAAAATAATCTAAAATTATCTAAAGAAGATAACTCAATTAATTCAGCTAAAAAGTTAGCAGAATTACAATTTATAACCAAAGATTGTGATAGATGCTCGCTTTGCGAAGGACGAACTAAACTAGTTTTTGGGGAAGGATATATCAAGTCAAATCTGATGTTTATCGGAGAAGGGCCAGGCAAAGATGAGGACCTGAGCGGGCAGCCCTTTGTGGGTCGATCTGGTAAGTTGCTTAGGGCTATGATTAACACTTTAGGCATGAGTGCTGATTCTATTTATATTACTAATGTGGTGAAATGTAGGCCTCCTAATAATCGTAGTCCTAGCACTGTAGAAGTTGAGGCTTGTCGATTAATTTTGCTAAATCAGATAAGATTAATTGAGCCTAAATTGATTATTTTAGTGGGAAAGACGGCACTTAATCATTTTTTCCCTGAATTTAGTAGCATGGCTGAGGCTAGACAAAAAGTTTTAACTTGGCATAATCATAAGTTATTCGCGATCTTTCATCCGGCTTATATTTTGCGTAGTAGAACCAAATTAAATGATGTATGGCAAGATTTTAGAGTCATTTTAGATTATATTGAAGAACATAAACAAGACTTTAAATAGCGAATTTGCCTAATAGATAGCATAATAATTGATTGACAATTCACATTTAATATGTTATATTACTGGGTAAGTCGGGTTGAAAACCGAAAAAAGAAGAGAGTAATTCGATGAATGTTGATAAAATTAGAGGTTAAAAATGGAAAAAAAGATAATGAGGTTTTATCCCAGAGGTTTAATTATTTTGGGAATGTGTTTGTTTTTGGTTTCACCCTTGTTTGCTGCTAAAGGGAGCCAGTATGGCACTTTTGATCTTAAAAATGGTAAAGGGTATATAATTCGGTCAGGAAAAAAATTAAACCTTAGTAGTTTAAAGAGTATGGCTGTATTTAATAATGACCTGATTAAACTAAATGCAAAGTCTAATGGAGTCTTAACTAGCACAGAAAAAGCGGTTATAGACGTAGGCAGTAACGCTGTGATGAGGGTTAGGTCATGGAAGGAAGATAACAATAGAGGATTTTTAAGCTTGCTTTATGGAAAAATTAAAGCAACTATTTCTGGCTTGAGGGCTAACGAGAGCTTTAATATTAAAACCGCTAATTCTGTTATTGGAGTAAAAGGAACTGAATATTCAGCGGGAGTTAATTATGAAGGTAACTCTTTTGTATGGACAATTGAAGACTATACTTACCTGACTGATGTAGTCAGAAAAAAACAAATGATAGTACCAAACGGGTATTATGCAGCCAATATTAGAGGAGATGGATTGCAAAAAATGGTCGCTGTGAGACAAAGTGCGGTTGATATCAATCAGTTGGGATCTAGCAAACCAGGAGATACCACTAGAGTTAGTTTTACTGACGATTTTTATCAAAAACGCGATAACGTAGGTAAAATACCATTTGTTGATCAAGAATTTATCGGTAAAACTGTAGTTGGGGGAGCAGAAAAATTTGCTAATGATATCAAGATAGGTCATCTCATTGAGATCACAATAAAAGGGCAAATAACTGGTGATGATGGAGGCTCTACAATTCAGAATGGCTTCATAAATTAAACGAATAGTCGCGGTTGATTATTATTTCAATCGGGGCTACCGATTTAATAAAAGATAACATCAATTTTTATTGTGTAGACTAGCTAAACCACAAATACGCCAAGGTATAAAGATGCTTTGGCGTATTACGCATTTAAACGAGACTAAGCTACGAGCTAAGCTTTCGATTGAATATTTATCAAAGTGTGATATTTTTTTAAAGGCTAGCATGGTAATGGCGTATTATCCCACTTTTTATGAGCTAGCGTTTATTTTTGAGCTTATCAATAGATTTCCCACAAAGAAATATTATTTTCCTAAAATAATGGGAAATAATTTAATTTTTTATCAAGCCACAAATCCCACCAATTTTGAGACGCATGGGCGGCTAAAAGTTTTTGAACCAAAAGCAATCGGCCAGTCACTTGAGCTAAAAGAAGATTTAGCAAAGGTTATCGCTTTTATTCCTAGCGTAGGAATTGATAGAAAATTAAACAGATTAGGGCAAGGTAAAGGATTTTATGATAGATTTTTGACCCAGAGCTCATCTTGCTTAAAAACTGTCAGCATAATTCCTGATTTTGCGTTATTTAGAGGTGAAATGCCAGTTGATGGGTGGGATAGGAAATTAAAATCTGCCTTGGTGGTGGGGCTAAATGAAGTGGAATTTATAGATTAACACTAAAAATTAAAATAATTAATTGTGCACGGCTTATTTGACGCCACTTAATATGCTATTTTAAATTATAATTTTTACGATGATAAGTCTAAAATCTGTATGTTTAGTAACAAAAGGTGTTTGGTGTGGTAAGCCTCCTAGCATTAATGATGAGGAGCAAGAATTAACAGGAGTTTGTTTTGATACTAGAAATTATTACCAAGAAGATATATTCATCGCCTTAACTTCAGATAAAGGCAGCGCTAACTTCCATTTACCAAAACTAGATGGCCAACCAGTAAAGCTAATCATCATAGAGCAAGACGTAAAAAGAACTCATAAAGGGGCCTATTACCTTAAAGTGGATAATAGCATGCAGGCACTTCATTTGATGGCCAGGGCGGTGATAGATCTTTTTAAGGGACTAGTTGTGGCGGTGACTGGCTCTAGTGGAAAGACAACTTTTAAGCATTGGTTAAGCTGTGTGTTAGAAAAAAAGTATAAAGTATATGCTTCTCCAAAGAGCTATAATAACCATATAGGAGTGCCTATTAGCATTTTGAATTGTGCTCTTGATGCTGATATTTTAATATTGGAGATGGGCACTAACTCGAGTGGTGAAATTTTGGAGCTAGTCAAGATGGCTAGGCCTCATATATCCATATTATTAAATGTCGGTATGGCACATTTAGGGAAATTTGGCTCTATGCCAGACGTTTACCTGGCTAAGCAGGAGATTTTTCAATTTTCTAGAGAACCTAAATTAGCATTTATACCCGCTGATGATAGCAAAATTAAAACACCAAAAGATAGTAATGTAATTACCTTTGGAGAGGGCAGTGATTTATATGATAGTAAGGTAATTGGCTTGCCGGTTGATGGGATTACTAAATATGAGATACTAATAAGAGATAAAAAGCTAAATTTCTCTAGCTCATTAATAGGGGAGCATGTGGCACACAATTTATCGGGGATAATATCAGTTAGTGATAAATTGGAAGTAAGGGGATCAGATATGATTAAGGCGATAGGCAAGTTAGCTAATTTGCCGGGTAGGTTGCAGCTAGTAAAAGCAATTAATGGGGGTTGGTTAATTGATGATTCTTATAATGCTAACCCTAATTCAGTGATTAACTTGCTTAATACTATTGTAAAATTGGATTTTTCCCCTAAAACTTTAGTATTAGGTGATATGGCCGAGTTGGGCGGGCAAGAGGAATTAGTGGTTAATTTTATTAGCGAGCGATTTCCCTCAGGCGTGGATAATCTGATTATATATGGTAATTTTGCTAATATTTTGGGTAAGGCCTTGCTGGGTAAGCGCCCTGATTTAGCTATTAATATTATAATCAGCAAAGACCAACAATCAATTCATAGGCATGTAAAAGAATTTTTTAGCAGTGATAGCCTAGTAGCCTTTAAGGGATCTAGGGTGACTAAAATTGAGAATATTTTACGCTCCTATATAGATAGAGATAACTAAAGGCTAGTTACGGATTAATTGTTTGGTAAGAAAAAGACCAATCCAGCAAATAATCATCACTAGAAATGATAGGGCTATGCCTATTTCCCAATCGATTGCTAGGTTATCGTAAATAAACATAGATACTGTTTGGCTAACTCCAGGGAGATTGCCTGCAAACATAGCAGTAGTACCAAATTCTCCAAACGCCCTGAGCCAACAGATAGTCACCCCGCCTATAATCGCTGGTTTGGAGCAAGGAAGTGCGATATAGAAAAAACTTTGCCAAGCACTAGCTCCGTCGATAGTGGCGGCTGCGATGACGGAGCTGTCTAGTTGATCAAAGCCTAAGCGACTAGCTCTTATGAAAAAAGGAGTGATCACAAATATTTGAGCTAAAATAACTGCCTTGGTGCTAAAGGCTATGGTAATACCTAAATCCTGCAACGATTCCCCCAGCCAGCCTACCGGCGAAAAAACTACTAATAAACTTAATCCAGCCACCGCCGGAGGCAGTGCTAGCGGCAGGTCACAAATTAATTGCAAATATTGAATTAGTTTTTTATCTTTATTTACAGAAAAATAAAATGCTAAAGGAGTGCCAAAAATTAATACCACTAAACAGCTAATCAAGCTAGTTTGCAAACTAAGTTTGATTGACGCCCATAGTGCAGGGCTGAGGTTTTGCCAGAATTTATATTCAATAGCGTGCCAGCTTAAAGCTAGTATTGGCAGTAATAAAAAAATTAGCAATACTGAGCCAATGGCTAAAAACCCATAGTATCTATTTAGCGGAGATAAGTTATTATTAGTCTTCCAAAAGGGGAATAAAGCCATATTTAGTAAATATTTTTTTTCTTGCCTCTAATGTAAGATAGGCGATAAATTTTTTGGCGTCATGTTTGACTAAGCTTGCTTTTAAAATAGCATATCCGTAGAAAATATCAGGCTGGTATTTATCTAAAATGGTGATAAGCACTAGATTATTAGAATTAGCATAAAAATCAGATTTATAAGCGATGGTAGCGTCAGCCAAGCCAAATCTAACTTTGCCTACCGCGCTTCCTACATTCGATTCTAGGCTAATTAAGTTTGCTTGTAGCCCTTCTAAAAAATTATGGTGGCCGATAGCAGTTATTTTTTTTATTATTTCTTGTGCGTAGTAGCCAAAGGGCGAGCTTTTTACTCCTAAAATAAGGTTAATCTTTTTATATCCTATATCGGTTATATCATTAATTTTAACCAAACTATGTTTATATTTTAACAGCACCATTTCATTTTTACAAAGTATGCCATTATTTGCCACATCAATTAAGCCCATCTTAAGTATATCATCAATATAGCTAATATCAGCACTAAAAAAAATATCAGCTAGCACCCCATGTTGGATTTGAAATTTTAAAATCTGGGAGCCCTGAGTGTCTATGATAAAATTGATATTTGGGTTGGTTTTTTTAAAATTTATAATAGCCTCAGTTAGTAAAGGCTTAAATGAAGAGGCGCTGAGGATTTTTATAGTATTTCCATAACCAAATTTAGGTAAGCTCAAGCAAATCAACCAACCTAAGATGGTAATAAATATCACTTTTCTTAAAGTATGATTTTTATTTTTACTCAAAATTGACCACACAATTTAATCAAGCAAAATCACACCGCTTAGCCTATCAGTAAATATTGACCTCATAAACATATACTTTATATAATTAATCAGATTTTAAAGGGGCGAGGTCGATTTATTTATATCTGAGCTAGTATTGCAGTTGAGGGCAGCATTTATTTTATCACTATCTGCTTGAGGGCTAATAATCATAGCTAGTGTGTTTGCGCTCGCCCCAGTGAAGTGTGGAATTTTGATGATACGACCAGAGTTTACCTTAGTCATAGATTTATTTTCCAATGAAATTATTTTTTCTAGTCGCAATATTTTATTTTTAGCAGAGGGGATAATAAACTCCAAACGATCATTAATTATTATCTTGTTAGCCACCAAAAATAATATCTCATTAGTCTGCTCATCTTCACCCAAAATCACCCCCGCATACAAATTACGTGTCTGGTTAGTGCCTTGAGACATAGAAGTTAAATCAGCCTGATTAGTTAAAAAACCAGTGGTATATCCCCGGTGGTTAAGCTTGTGCAAACCATTAACCTCTAGGTCATTATTATCTTGATCGCCTTTATTTATTAACTCATCAAGGCGAGTGCGGTAAGCCTTTATAACTACCGCAGCATAAAGCGGGCTTTTCATGCGGCCTTCTATCTTGATTGAATCTATGTTTGACTCAATAAATTTAGGCAACAAATCAATCGCATTTAAATCTTTTGAGCCTAAATAAAAAGACTGCTCCTCATTTTCTTGGTCAATTATTTTATACTTATGCCGACAATTTTGAATGCATCCCCCGCGGTTGCTATCTCTGCCATTTTGATAATTAGATAAAACGCAGTGGCCAGATAAAGCACTGCACATGGCGCCATGGCAAAAAAGTTCTACCTCTATATCAGCTTTTTGCCTGATTAAAGACGCGTCTAGCAAAGATGTTTCCCTTGCTAAAATTAATCTTTTAGCTCCTATCTCCTTATAAACCAAGGCTTGCTGCCAATTTAATAAAGAAGCTTGCGTGGAAACGTGAATATCAAAAGAACTATACTCTTTAACCAGCTCAATAATCGCTAAATCGGCACAAATAACCGCGTTAATCGGTAATTTAGCTAAATATGTTAAAAATTTTGGTAAGGCAACCAAATCTTTGGCTAATGGAAAGGCATTTAAGGTGAGGTAAAGTTTAACCCCTCTTTCTTGACAATACAAAGCGGCCTGCTCCAACTGAACAAGATTAAAATTATCTGACCCGCTCCTTAAGCTAAACTCAGTGCCAGATAGATAAACAGCGTTAGCACCATATTTAATAACAATTTGTAATTTTTCAAAATTACCCGCTGGAGCCAGCAATTCCATTATAAAAAAACTAATTAATTATTATCTTTTCAAGCTAGAAAGCAAAGTAGCCCCAATAGTAGCCGGTGAATCAGCTATAGTAATTCCATTTTTTCTTAAATAAGCAATCTTTTCCTTCGCGCCTCCCTGGTTTCCACTAACAATCGCCCCTGCATGACCCATCCTTCTCCCAGGAGGGGCAGTTTGCCCAGCAATAAAAGCCGTGACTGGCTTGCTAACATGCTCCTTGATAAAATCAGAAGCCTCTTCTTCCGCCGAGCCCCCAATTTCACCTATCATGGCGATAGCTTCAGTATCAGGATCTTTTTGGAATAATTCCAAAATATCAATAAAATTAGTCCCCACAATCGGATCCCCGCCAATTCCCACACAACTAGATTGGCCTAATCCAAGCTCAGTTAATTGATTAACCGTTTCATAAGTTAAGGTGCCTGAGCGAGAAACCACCCCAATTGAGCCCTTTTCATGAATATCTCCTGGCATAATGCCAATTTTAGTTTCTCCAGGAGTGATTATGCCAGGGCAATTAGGCCCAATAACTCGCGATTTAGATTGCCTAACCGCCACCATAACTTTACTCATATCATTAACCGGGATACCTTCAGTAATCACCACAATTAATGGAATTTCAGCTTCCACAGCTTCAAAAATAGCGTCAGCACAAAAGCTAGGAGGAACAAAAATAAGTGAACAATCTACTTGATGTTCCTTTTGCATATCTTTGACAAAATTATAAACAGGCACTCCCTCATGAGTCATCCCCCCCTTGCCTGGAGTAACTCCCGCTATTATTTTAGTGTCATAATAAGATTTGCATAATTTAGTATGCAAAGTGCCCTGTGCTCCCGTGATTCCTTGCACTACCACCTTTGTATTTTTATCGACTAATATACTCATTTAATATACTCAGTTCACGTTAAGCTACTTTTTAAAATTACCGATTAGCCCACATAATAGAAGCCTTGGCCGCCTCGGTTAAATCTTCGATCATTTTTAATCGATCAGCAAATTTTGAATTTTCAATAATCTTTTTTGCCTCACTAGCATTGTTGCCTCTTAATCTAACTATAATCGGTATGGTTAAATCAAGGCTATTTAACGCCCCTACTATCCCCTTAGCGATCATATCACAACGCACTATTCCCCCAAATATGTTGATAAAAACACAAGCTACATTTTTATCGCGACAAATAAGTTCTAACGCCGCTTCAACTCTCTCTTGAGTAGCTCCACCCCCCACATCTAAAAAGTTAGCTGGGTTGCCACCATGAAATTTTATAATATCCATAGTAGCCATTGCCAACCCTGCTCCATTAACCATGCAGCCAATTGAACCCGCTAACTTTATATAACTTAATTCATACTTGCTAGCCTCAATTTCAGTTGAATCCTCTTCATCTAAATCTCGTAACTCACTATTAGTTTGGTGCCTAAACAAAGAATTATCATCAAGCGTAATTTTACAGTCTAATGCCAAAACATCATAATCTTTAGTGATTAACATAGGATTAATCTCTATTAATGATGCGTCCTCTTTATCAAACGCCTGATATATCCCCATAAAAAATTTAGCCGCCTTGATTGGTAATTTAGGATGAATTTTGTGTAATCCCAATTTAAATCCTAATCGTAAAGCCTGAAATGCGGGTAAACCAAAAGCTGGATTAATAAATTCTCGATGAATCTTCTCGGGGTGCTTATCAGCTACTTCCTCAATATCCATTCCACCCTCTAAAGAAGCCAATAAAATAGGTAATTGAGTGCTGCGATCAATTAAAATTGAAAAATAAAGCTCTTTTAAGATATCTAACCCTTCTTCAATCAATAAAGATTTCACCTTTTGCCCCTCATCCCCAGTTTGGGGAGTGATTAGCTGCATGCCTAAAATTTGACGAGCATTAGTTTTAAGTTCATCTAACGAATGAGATAATTTAACTCCGCCCCCCTTGCCTCTGCCTCCAGCATGGATTTGAGCCTTTACCACCACCACTTTTTTAGCTAATCGCTTAAAAGCATTTTCTACTTCATCTAGTGTGCGAGCTACATTTCCTTGCGGTATCTTGACCCCATAAGAAGCTATTATTTGTTTAGCCTGATACTCATGAATTTTCATTATTATCTAATGATTGTTATTAAATTTACTTAACCAGCAATGCCTGCCACCGCTTTATTTAATTCTTGCACCGCGGCAATGGAAATGGCTAGATTTTTCTTTTCCTCATCGCTTAAAGATATTTCTATTATATCTTCCACTCCTTTGCTGCCAATTTTAGCCGGGACACCCATAAACAAGGGTTCATTTATTCCATAACAGCCTTTAGGCGTTTTAGCGGCGCAAGGAAGAATATTCTTTTTATCTAATAAATAAGATTCCAGCATTTGAACAGCGGCCGCTGCCGGTGCATAAAAGGCTGAACCAGTTTTTAATAGACTTACTATTTCTCCCCCACCTTGTCTTGTTCTTTGCACTATTTTATCAATTTCTTCGCTGGTCACAACTCCTTTTTTTATATAATCTTGTAAGCTTATCCCAGATATGTTAGTCAAACCAGTTAAAGGCACCATAGAATCACCATGGCCACCAAGAACATAAGCATTAACTTGCTCTACCGAAACATTAAAACGCTCGGCCAAAAAATGCCTAAATCTTCCTGAATCAAGCACACCAGCCATGCCTACTATCATATTATCAGGTATTTTTGCTGCTTGTTGTAGCAAATTAACCATTACATCTAGCGGGTTAGTGATGCAAATTACAAAGGCGTTGGGGCAGTAAGTATGAATATTTTCTCCTACCGATTTCATTACTTTAGCATTAATTCCGAGTAAATCATCCCGGCTCATGCCTGGTTTTCTTGGTACGCCAGCAGTCACAATCACAGCGTCAGCTCCAGCGATATCTTTATATTGATTAGTTCCACTTACCTTAGCATCTAATCCTTCAATAGGAGAGGCTTGAGATAAATCAAGGGCTTTTCCTTGAGGAACGCCTTCTTTTATATCAAATAAAACTACATCCCCAAGTTTTTTTAATAAACATAAGTGAGCTAAAGTTCCTCCTATATTGCCGGCACCTATTAAAGCGATTTTCTTATACATATATTTTATTTTTTTTGAAGTGATAATTTAATTCAAAATAATATTCCTAATATTTATACAAATAGTATCTCTTTTTTTAGCCTAATGTCAATCAATAACTTAAGATATTCGCCTGTTTTTACTCAGATACTTTTTTTCTTAACCACCACAAATCATTAACTCCATTTCTAAAAAAAGAAGCCGTTTCTGAAATCATTTTATCATCATGATCTAGTAATTCGGCTTTTTTATATATACCTGAGCCATGCATAAAAAAAGAATTGTGATAATTTCCATTTAAAATTTGAAATGTTCGCTTTAAATCAGGGGTGAAAAAATCTACTGTGCCGTGACATAAACAGGTATAATCTTTATTTTCTTTAGTCTGAACGTCATCTCCAAGTAGGTTCTCATCAACTGCTTGGCTCTCATCAAGCACATTGGCGCGGCAATAAAAAACCGCGTCTCTAATGCCATAATCAGCATTTTTAGTATGCACCAAATAAGGATAAAATCCTGCGTAAGCCTGATTGATGATTAGCAAAATAGAGCCCCTTTTCAAATTAATTAAAGTGCCATTTTTAGCTGTTTGCAATAGAGAAACCGTGGAATTTTGATTTATTCTCAGTAAAGAGCCATCGGTTAATGATAATATCAACCAACCTTTAGATGATGTGGTGATAGTGGCTTTTTCGGTTATTTTATCATCAGTTTGCAGCTTTGCTCCTCGATTGGTCGCTTTTCCTGATAAAAAAACTATGCTCGCCTCTCCATCAGAGCCATCGTCTTTTAACATTTCGTCTTGCCACCGCTGAGCCTTAAGGGGAGTTGTGCCCATTACTTGCGAGAGCATGCCTAAAAAACTAGTATAGGCGGTGACCTTTAAACATTTAACTAAAAAAAAACGCCGGTTAACCATATGTAAATGTAAGTGTGAATTTAACTCAACATGATTTCTTTTGGCTTCACGTTTTAAATAAATGAGAAGTACCAAAAATTAGGCATCACTTGAGGTTAATGAAAATTATCTAAAATTATGTTGGC
>JAERRU010000027.1 GCA_016735295.1 SAR324 cluster bacterium | reverse complement strand
ACTGAGCCCAATTTTCATAAATAAATTGAACCATAATATGTTATCATTTCTTTGATAGAGATCACTCAAGAAGTTCTTCTAATCGCCCTCTTATCTCTACTAATACATCATTTAACTGCTTTTTTGCTTCCTCTGTTAAAAGTGCGGTATGTGCCATCATATTTATTCGTATATTTATACTCAATCTCTGCTAGTCTTTTATTTCTACATTCCCGCTCCCCATAATTATTTTTCTAGCCATTCATTGTGAGATAAAGACTCTCGCCATAGTTTAACTATTGTGACTATTTCATCAAATGACAATCTATCTACTTTAGATGCGTCTAAAATAGCCATATCAGAAACTCACAATCACTGATTTAGGAGGTTGATGGTTTTTTCCATATTTTTGTTAACTCTACTGTTTCACTATTTGGCCTGTATTCTTCCTCTAAATGATCTATGGTTACTTTAACTGGTATATTTGATGCCTGGCCTGTGAAAAAACAACTTCCAGTCGCTAAAATGGGTATTGATTCAATGGATAATTTATCCAAATAGGCAACTGTTTTACGAAGAGCATCAATATCAAAATCATTAATTAATCTATGGATAAAATGATTAGATAATTGAGAAATAATTGTTGGGGAAATATCGTGAGGTCTTTGGCTGGCAATAGTTAAAAACACATTGAATTTCCTTCCTTCCTTAATGATTTCTTCAAAAGTTTCCAATCTATAATCTTTCCAAGTTTCGCTCTCCCTTTCTGATGAGCTTGATAAGATATTATGAGCCTCATCAATAATAATATGTAATGACTTACTTTTAAAATCATCGCTGCCCTTATGGTCATTATATAATTTTCTTATAATAATCAATGGTAGTATTTTTTTAATATCTAAACTGGTATGCTTTAAATGAAGAACAATCAAGTTTCTAGTTTCAGGGAAAATATTATCCTTGCTCTCAGTAGCTAAAACTTTTTCGATATCTCCTTGTTTACTTTTTAATTTATTTATCGCCGGAGCGATATGATCATTTTGTGCTTTATCGTTATAAACATCAAAAATTAGTTGTAAGTATAAAAAATGAATTACTTTTGTTATAGCATTCGAGGGGGATTTATAAGAATCAATTGCTTTATAGATGTTTGTTTTTTCCATGCCTGCTTCTCCTATCTGTCCATTAGAAGCACCTTCACTGGTTAAATAGAAATAATCACACGTATTGTGCCACTCATAATTATTACCTTTATGCTCATAACCTAATTTATCAAAATCTAAAACCAGCTTAACATAATCAAGAAGTATATGTGCTTTGTCTTTTATGGTCATACCAAAAATAAGTTTTAGTCTATATTTTAAGATATTTTTAAAATACTCTAACCCCTTATCTCGCACTTTATTAAAAAGGTTTATGGCTCTTTTTATAAAGGGTTTTTGTGTCTTTTCTGTTGCGTTTGCTAAGATAGATATAAGTTCCACATCTATTAAATCTTTTTCACTAAAAGGAATTCTACATCCCCTCTCCTTATTCGTATCTAGAAAATATACCTTCTTATTTTGTGCAATAATAGAATCTTCTTCACCTTCTTTATTCTTTCCATACTCCCCATTAAAATCAATAATTATAAATTTGGATTTCTCCTTAAAGGTAGCATTATCTTTCATTTTCTTGAATAGTTCATGATAAATTCTCGCTAGAGTATTTGATTTACCACTTCCAGTGTTGCCAAACACTCCAATGTGGCTAGCAAATAATTTATTAATGCTTATTTCAATCTTTTGTGATGCTTCCTCCGTTAAGTGGCCTATTTTAAGAGTTTGCTCTTTTCCTTCATAAAATTGATGTAATTTATTAAATTCATCCTTATCTAGCGCATAACATTCGTTATCTATTAATGGCATTTCTCTTATGCCCTGTTCAAATTTTTCTCCATTAAAATGTCCAAATAAAGAAACTCCTAAATATCTTACAATCTTATTTTCTTCTTTTTCGTACTCAATACCTTGTTTCTTATTATATTTAATACTAGTTGTTATTTCTGATGTGATAAATTCCTCCTCAATTTTCCCAATTATCTCAGTAAAACCTTTAATAATTTTAATATAACTTCCCACAGAAACATTTTTAAAGATTTGTCCTTTATATAAAATATGTGACGCATTCTTATTTTTATTAACTTTTATTTTAACCTTCCTG
>JAERRU010000007.1 GCA_016735295.1 SAR324 cluster bacterium | reverse complement strand
ATTTCCATGAAAGGATATGTTTTAGGGCCCCAAAAAACTGTACTTACTGGATTATAAGAAAAGATAGTGGTTGTTCTAGTGTTCAGGGATTCAAGAGAAACCCTATTAGGAGCTCATATGCATTACTTTGGAAAGAGGTTGCCAACCCATATCGTTCTATAATTACCATCCGAAATACATTACGTAGGATTTTAGAGCATTATTTTGAAGTTATCTGCGGCAATAATCTTCATACAATGGTAGATGGATTTGTAGAGGATAGAGACACAAGTATCAGTAATTTTATGTCATGGATTAATGATGGGTCACACGGCCTTGGAGGAGAAGAGTACACAGAGCCTAATCCTCAAGCGATAAAATATTATTTAGATGTGTTTAAAAATATTTTTACTAAGTCCGGTCAAATTACTCACTACAATATGATGATGAAAAATAATGAAAATAATGAATGAACCAATTATTATTTGCCCAAATTGCTCAACTAAAATTAAATTAACAGAATCGCTGTCCGAACCGATTGTTAAAGACATTCGCAAAGAATATAAGGATAAATTTGCCAGTAAGGAGGCATATTTCCTCAAAAAAGGCGCCGATTTAAAGCAGCAAGAAAAGAATCTGGAAGTTGCCCAAAATAATATAAACGATGAAGTTTATGCACAATTAAAAAAGGAGCGTATAACTATCGCTCAAGAAGAAGCAAAAAAAGCTAAAGAAGTTATGGCCTCTGATTTAGATAATAAATCAAAGGAATTATCTCATTTACGAAATGTGATAGCCACAAGAGATGAAAAAATAGCAGAAGCGCAGCAAACACAAGTAGAATTTTTGCAAAAGGAACGAAAACTAACTGATAAGATACGTGAAGTAAATGTAAGAATTGAAAAAGAAGTGTACGCCAAAACATCAAATATCAGAAAAAAGATTGAAGAAGAAGCTGAGGAGAAAAGAAGATTAGTGCTTACTGAACAAGAAGCTAAAATGCTTTCTATTAGAGAAAAAGATAAGCTAGAATCTGATGCTAAATGGAGATTGGTGGTTGCTGAACAAAAAACTAAATTATCTACCCTGCAAAACAAGCTTAATGACGCCAACAATACCCTCAATCAAGGCTCACAACAGCTACAAGGAGAGGCTGCTGAAAGAGTGCTGGAGGATAATCTGCAATCAAATTTTCCTTATGATACTATTGACCCCACTGCGAGAGGAGGGGACGTGGTGCAACAAGTTATTTCCCTAGCAGGTCTTTTGTGCGGGACTATATTATGGGAATCAAAACGGGCTAAACATTGGAGTGATGGTTGGTTGGCGAAGTTGCGTGAAGACCAACGAAGTAAAAAAGCTGAAATTTCAGTTTTAGTTTCTAAAATCTTACCTAAAACTATAACCAGTTTTGGGATAATTGATAATGTTTGGGTAGCTGCACCAGAATATGCCATTCCTCTGGGCACAGCTCTTCGCCTCACTTTAATTGAAGTTGCTAAATCAAAAAAATTGCAAGAAGGTCAAGAAACAAAAATGGAGCTTGTTTATAATTACCTTACTGGGCCTAATTTTCGTCTCCGAGTAGAGGCTATCGTGGAAAAATTTTCTGCCCTAAAAAAAGACCTTGATAAAGAAAGAAAATTAATGACAAAGCAGTGGGCAAAGCGTGAGACCCACATCCAACTAGCTATTGACGCAACTTTTGGCATGTATGGTGACTTACAAGGAATAGCGGGAAAAGCTCTCCCAGAAATTGAAGACCCAGAAATGACCTTATTAGAAAATATCGAAGATATCGAAAATAATAAAAATAATAAATAATCTGTAAAGAAGCGAATAGACCACGTGGAAGTGGGGTTAAGGCATAGAAAAACTACCCCATATTATTTGCCGAGGGCGTATAAAATATTTACTTGCTTTGGTGGGTTGCGGGGATAGGATTTGAACCTATGACCTTTGGGTTATGAGCCCAACGAGCTACCTGGCTGCTCCACCCCGCGACGATTTTGTGGAGAATAAGTATATACATAAATGAACTAAACTTTTCCTACTCTCTATATACCCCTCCAAGTGAGCGGGAAACGAGTCTCGAACTCGCAACCCTCAGCTTGGAAGGCTGATGCTCTACCAATTGAGCTATTCCCGCCTTTAAATTTAAATATAAACTTAAATCTTTAGTTCATTAATTTGGTTGGGGCGGCAGGACTCGAACCTACGCATGACGGAATCAAAATCCGTTGCCTTACCAACTTGGCGACGCCCCATAGTTAATATTTAAAGCGTCTAGTTTCTAACAATGCTATAATTTTGATTTGCTTGTCAAGTGCTTTTTTAAAGGTTTTTCTTGGTCCCTGACCTAGATTGATTATTTAACTTTATTTTTATATAGTCCATCGCTTATAATGGCTTAATGTTAAATCAAATATTGTTGTCTTAAGTAAAAGAATTATATATTATGACTACTGATCTGAAAAAATTTGAAATCTTCGGACATGCCCTAGAAAAAGAAACCACCTTTATCACGGCCAATGCTGGTACTGGCAAAACTTTTACTATAGTTTGGTATTTGATTAGGCTGATTTTAGAAAAAAAAGCCGCTCCCTCCGAAATAATATTACTGACCTACACTGAAAAAGCGGCTCACGAATTTAATTCTCGGTTGCATAACCTCGCTAATAAAATTATTGCTGCATTTGCCCAAAATACCTTGCCTGCCGATGATTTTTTTGATGAAGAAAATAACTATCTAGCCTCAATAGATGCTAATGCAATACAAGAATTAACCAAAATTCACCACGCCACTATCGGCACTATTCATGGAGTTATTTTGCGGGCCTTAGAATTTGACCCTCTTAATAGTAATTTTTTCCATCAAGGAGGTTGGCAAGGCACTATTGACAATGTGCTGCTACCTGCCATCCACGATGTTTGGCGAAAATATAATAAAAAACTCTATATTAATCATTTACCAACGCCTGAGGAGCTAAAGAAAATATTTATAGCACAATACAGCTACCCAAACATAACTAGAGATCCTGATATAAAGGATGAAAGTAAATTAATTGATATTGCCCATAATAATCCCGACGAACTTTCTGATTATTTAACTTCTTTGATGATTTTTGAAATTGGTAAAAAATATCAATATTTAAAAAATGATCGTAATTTTCATGATTTTAATGATTTAACTGAAAATATGCTTGCCCTGTTGCAAGATAAAACTCAACATAACTTATTTTTAAATAAATTCAGTCAAAGATATAAAGCCTTGTTAGTAGATGAGTCACAAGATATTGATAAAACACAAGGTCTGCTTTTTAAACGCCTCTTTGATGAACAAGAAGATAAGTATTTATTTTTTGTTGGAGACCCTAAACAGGCAATTTATGCCTTTCGAGGGGCTGATTTAGATGAATATCTATCATGGCAAAAAAATGTTCCTAAAAATAATCAATTTAAACTTTCCATCAATTACCGCAGTAGTATATCCTTAACCAAAGCGATTAATCATATATTTGGCAGTGCTGATAACCCTTTTATTGATGAACGTATTTCTTATTTTGATTCTGCTAGCCCCCTTGCTAAAAATGATTCATCACCCACTAATGAATTAAAAAAATTAAATAACCCCCTCTCCCCGGTTGAGTTTGTTAACCTTCAATTTATCAATAACAAAAAACCAAATAAAACGGTTATTAATCAAAATATCCATATAATTCTAGCCAATAAAATTTCTCAACTACTCACTGATAAAGATTTAACTATTGATGGCAATCCCATTAAAGCCGGTGATATAGCCATTTTGGTGGCGAGAAATGACCAAGCGAGCCAAGTTTTTAATGACCTCACCAAAAAGGGCTTTCCGGTGCTCCTCGAAAAAAGTACTACTAGCACAGAGCTTCATTCTTCCTTGCCCTACTATAATATAGTTAATTTAATAAATTTGCTGGAAGAAAAAAATACTGATGAATTATCACTACTAAATAGCTTTTTAGCTAGTCATCTAGTGGGTTTAGATGCTAACAGAGCGCTGGCTATCAGCACAGATTATCAAACTAATCCAGAAGATAGGCTTTTACATCAAAATATTATTTTATTATTAAATAAAGCGCGTAGTATTTTTCATAAAAATGGTTTTTGTAAAAGCTTGTTTTACCTGCTAAATCACGAAACTATCATAAATTTATCAGAGACCTTTACTATAAATCAACACTACCTCAGTGATAAAGTTTACCTTATCCAATTAACTAAAATTATAAAGGCTGCTGAAGAATTTGAAATCGCTAGCGGGCATAAAAATCTTGCTCACGCCTTAAGTACTAAAAAAATTAACTTTATTAGCCTACTAGATAGCGATGAGAGCAACACTAAGAGCGATCAAATAAGTATTATGACCTATCACAAAGCAAAAGGGCTGGAGTTTCCTATTGTGATCACTCCTTTCTTATGGGATCAAAAACTATCATTTACTAAAAATGATATAGATATTTATAAAAAAGATACTCGCTGGGTGTTAAATCTAACTACAAAAAAAGACATTAAACCTAACTTTGCTGAGCAAAAAAGAATTATATATATCGCCTTAACTCGAGCTAAAAGTATGCTCATTATTTTGATTCCTGATTATTTACCTAGATCTAAAATAAAACAATTCTCTAGCCTTGACCTCCTCTTAAGCAATGAACAGGTGGTAGAAAGGGGTGATATTTTTAAGTTCATCACTGCCCTATGCAAAGATCGGCCTACTCTATTTAGAGAGCAGACTTTTACTGAAATCGAAATTGAAAAAATATCCTTATCTTTAAAAAATTATTCTGCTAAACAAGTAGATAGCTCACCATCTGATACTGCCGATGTTGGTGATGGTAATGGTGATGATATTAATTATTATCTATCCCAATTCACCTCAAAAATCCCCCATCTAACAAAGAAAATCAATCAATCATACCCCGCCATTGCTAGCTATAGCCGCATAGTGGCTGGTATGGAAAAAAATATTGCTCACCTATCTCAAGAGAATAGAGATTATGACAAACTAATTGAGCAAAAAATAAGCGAAACTCCAGGCTCATCTGCTCAACTGGAGCCATCTGTTGATTTTCCTCATAGCAATATTAGTGGAATATTTTTTCATGAATTACTCGCCAAATGGAACTATCAGGGACTAGCTCCTAAAGATTTTGATGATTATATGGATATTTCCGTTCGGTTAAATAATTATTTCCCTTTTATCGGCAAATCTCAACAAGATAATTTAGCTAGGGCGGCTAAAAATTGTTTAACCAAGTTAGCAGAAATATCTTTTATTCCTGAAGATAAGCCCCGCTTTCAATTATCTAATTTAAATCAAGGAAACTCATTGGCCGAGTGGGATTTTTTCACGCCTTATAATTTTGATTGGAAAAGTTTTTATAATCAACTAGAATCTAAGTATTACCCCATAAAAAAAGATTATGAGCAGCTTAATCGACCTGATCGGTTGGCTAAGGACAGCCAATCAGATATTTTTTCATCTCCATCAACTCCAAATAATCTAACTGGCTCAATTGATCTTTTGCTAAAAACCGATGACTATTATTATATAATTGATTGGAAAATAAACTACTTACCCAGCTATCTTGAAGAGGATTTAGCTAAGGATTTTTTGAAAAATAGATATTTTGTGCAAACAATAATCTATTCATTTGGGGTGAAAACCTATCTAGAAAAAATGATGCGTCAAGACCCTACTAAAAAGTTTGGTGGATGTTTTTATGTTTACCTAAGGGGTGTGTTAAATGGGCAAGGAATATATTATATCCCTCCTTCACATATACTAGATAAACTAACTCAGTTAAAATAAATTTACACAGCACAGGAAAGATAATAGATAAAGTAACTATGGAAGTGATAAATCTAACCGATAATCTTGATTTTGATAAACTCAGAAAAATAGCCCGCATCAAAACAAAGGTGTTGCCAGTGGTAGTGCAAAACTGGAAAACTATGGCCGTGATAATGATAGGATATGTTAACCAAGAGGCATTAGACTATAGTTTAACTAATAAAATAGTAGCTTTTTGGAGTACGAGCAAAGATAAACTGTGGATTAAGGGAAAAACTTCTGGCGATTATCTAAAATTAATTGAAGTCAGGCTAAATTGTGAAAACAACTCATTACTATTTTTAGTCGAGCTACAAGGCAAGGGGGCCTGCCACGCCAAAGACGCCCAAGGAAATAGACGCGTGAGTTGTTATTACCATAAAATAAAATTAAATCACTGAGTCATAGCATCAAAAACCAATAATTAAGGGCGGCCAATAGGATTATGACCGGCTAGTCTTATCCCAACGATTGATGACTATAATAATTTACTAGTCTTGCCCTAATAAATGAGTTTGCTCACCTAGTTTGTCTATCCCAAATTGCAATCTTTGACCTCATTCCCACCCCCGCTGGAGTTCCTGTTGATATTATATCACCAGGGCATAAAGCAAAAAATTAATGACTATAATAATTTACTAGTCTTGCACTAATAAATGTGTTTGTTCGCCTAGTTTGTCTATCCCAAATTGCAATCTTTGACCCTAATCCCACCCCCGCTGGAGTTCATGTTGATATTATATCACCAGGGCATAAAGCAAAAAATTAATGATTATAATAATTTACTAGTCTTGTGCTAATAAATGAGTTTGCTCACCTAGTTTGTCTATCCCAAATTGCAATCTTTGACCTTAATCCCACCCCCGCTGGAGTTCCTGTTGATATTATATCGCCAGGGTATAAAGCAAAAAATTAATGACTATAATAATTTACTAGTCTTGCACTAATAAATGAGTTTGTTCACCTAGTTTGTCTATCCCAAATTGAAATCTTTGACCTTATTCCCACCCCCGCTGGAGTTCATGTTGATATTATATCGCCAGGGTATAAAGCAAAAAATTAATGACTATAATAATTTACTAGTCTTGTACTAATAAATGAGTTTGCTCACCTAGTTTGTCTATCCCAAATTGCAATCTTTGACCCTTTTTAAGAAAAACAGGCTCAGGCTTTGCTCCTAATCCCACCCCCGCTGGAGTCCCTGTTGATATTATATCACCAGGGCATAAAGCAAAAAATTGACTTAGGTAACTAACTAAGTAGGGCACTTTAAATATCATTTGCTTAGTATTGCTATCTTGCTTTAGCTGGCCATCGACTTTCAACCAAATAGACAAATTATGTGGGTTAGCAACCTCATCTTTAGTCAGCAACCAAGGGCCAATCGGAGCAAATGTTTGATAGCTCTTTCCTTTTATCCATTGTCCCGCCATTTCTCGTTGGAAACGTCGCTCTGATATATCATTTATCAAACAATATCCAGCCACATGAGATAAAGCATTTTCTACAGAAACATTAAGTGCTCGCTCGCCAATCACCACCCCTAGCTCTACTTCCCAATCAAGATGTTTAGAGCCTTTAGGGATATGTATTTCGTCGTAAGGCCCACAAATGGCACTACTAAATTTAGAAAAAACTACGGGCTCTTTAGGCTGTTTCGCTCCTGTTTCTAAGATATGATCTAAATAATTAAGCCCGATACAAATAAATTTACCCACATCACCTATGGGAGCACCAAGGCGAGGATTATTTTTTACTAGGGGCAGTTCATTTAAGGATAGGGATTTGATTAGATTTAGGTTGGATTGAGTTAATTGAGCAGAAGAAATATCTTTAATCACAGAGCTTAAATCTCTCATTTTCCCTTCTTCATCCATGATTGCTGGTTTTTCTTGGTTTATTTCACCATATCTGAGTAGTTTCATTATTTTAAGTGGGTTAATTTTTTAAAATACTTTGCGAATCATCATATTTAAACGCCTCTCACCCATTGGATAGAAGATTATTTTTAGCAAATAATTTTTTATTTATAAACACTATTTTATTTTTTATTGAAAAAATTAATTTTTTTATAAAAAAGTTTTTATTCATCATTTATTATACCTTAAAGCATAATTTTAATAAATACTGCTAATGAGGTCTATTAGAAATTATCCCCTTCCATGCCTTATGTGTATTATTTATATATATACATATAATATGTATAAGGGTTTGTAGTCAATGCAGGCAAGGCGATAGACGATGGGTTAAAATGTATGAAAATTTAACCTTTGCGTAGCATTGAGAAAAATAAATGGGCATTAAAAAATGGCTTTCTAGGGATAAATTGTATTTTATAAAAAAGTGTTTTATTTATCTTTCATTTTGTTATATGATTTAAAGCACGGTTTTAATTAATGTTATGAGTGTGATGAGTATTTTTGTAATATAGTTTTATAAACCTATCCCCAAGTTAATCATGAAAAAATTTTTATTATTCCTTTTAGTCCCCTTTATAGCACTAACCAGCACAGCAGGCGGGGCCCAACTTTCCGTTGCTTTTGGTAATGTAGGCAAAGATTTAGATGTGCTAAAAGAATTTTTTGCCATGTTCAAAGAAAAAACTGGCCACGATGTTAATGTAATTTCTATGCCTAGCTCAACTACTGATCAATTTGGTCAATATAAACTCTGGCTAAGCGCAAAAAATAAGGGCATTGATATCTATATGCTTGATGTTATCTGGGCACCACAACTAGCTTCTCATTTTGTGGATTTAAGTAAACCAGCCGCTAAATTGGCTAAACTTCACTTTCCTTCTACTATCAATTCCCAAAAAGTTAATGGTAAATTAGTCGCCCTCCCCTATTTTACTGACGCTCCTATGCTTTATTATCGCAAGGATTTATTGACTAAATATAATAGATCTGTGCCTAAAACTTGGGCTGAAATGGCGGAAACTGCATCTATCATCCAAAGTGCTGAACGCAAAGCGGGTAATAGCAAAATGTGGGGATATGTTTTCCAAGGTAAGGCTTATGAGGGCTTAACTTGCGACGCTTTAGAGTGGGTTAACAGTTTTGGAGGTGGGCAAATAGTATCTCCTAGCGGGGAAATTACTATTAACAACCAAAATGCAATCAAAGCTTTAATTACTGTTAAAAGTTGGGTTGGCAACATCTCTCCTAACGGGGTTTTATCTTATCAAGAAGAAGAATCTCGCGGTGTTTGGCAAACAGGCAACGCGGTGTTTATGAGAAACTGGCCTTATGCGTATAATCTTAGTAATGGGGCTGATAGCCCGGTTAAAGGCAAATTTGACGTAACTCCCTTACCAAAAGGTGAGGGCCCTAATGCTCGCAGTGCGGCAACTTTGGGGGGTTGGAATGTGGGAGTTTCTAAATATTCAAAAAATCGTGACGCTGCTGTGGAATTAGCCTTATTTTTAGCCAGTCCTGAAATTCAAAAGCTAAATGCTATTAAAAGCTCACATTATCCAACTATCCCTTCTTTATATGAAGATAAGGACGTTTTGGAAGTAGCACCTTTTTTTAGTATTGTAAAAGATGTTTTAAAAACTTCAGTTGCTCGCCCCTCCGCTCCTACTAAGCGTAAATATAACGAGGTATCTAAGTTATTTTGGAGTGCTTCTCAAAGTGTGATTAGCGGTAAAAAATCTGCTACTAGCTCATTAAAAGAATTAGAATCTCGCTTGAAAAGATTAAAAGGCAAGGGCTGGTAATATTTACTTACCTTAATTAATTTAGATCGCAAGATTTAATTTAATTTAATTTATGCTGAGTAGTGAAAAGGGCTTCCTTTAGAAATATCACCAAGGGCTGGCTTTTATTGTCGCCGATGCTAATAGTTTTAGGATCGGTGGCGATTTTCCCTTTATATCGCACTTTTTTATTTAGTTTCACTGACGCTAAAATAGATGATTTAATCAATTTTTCATTTATTGGCTTTAACAACTACATAGAAAAATTTGAAGGCCTTTATTATGGTATATTAGCTGATTCTACTTGGTGGAACGCTGTTTATAATACTTTATTCTTTACTGTTATTTCGGTCACTCTAGAAACGATATTAGGTTTGATAGTTGCGTTATGCTTGCATAGGGCTTTTAAGGGGCGAGGGATTTTTCGGGCGATTATGCTTATTCCGTGGGCAATTCCTACAGTGGTATCGGCTAAGATGTGGAGTTGGATGCTAAACGATCAATTTGGTATTATCAACGATATGCTTTTAAAGGTGGGGATAATTAGTGAATCAGTGGCTTGGACGTCTAATTCTGATACGGTTATGTGGGTAGTTATTTTTGTTGATGTATGGAAAACAACCCCTTTCATGGCTTTACTTATTTTGGCGGGATTGCAGATAATACCGGGGCACATTTTCCAGGCGGCTAAGGTTGATGGGATTTCTGGTATTAGGCTATTTTTCAAAGTAATTTTACCTTTACTAAGGCCTACTTTAATTGTTTCGGTGGTGTTTAGAGCTTTAGATGCCTTAAGAATTTTTGATCTTATTTATGTACTTACTCCTAGTAATGATGACACTATTAGCATGTCGGTTTATGCTAGGGAAAATTTATTTGATTTTGATAAATTCGGTTATGGCTCGGCGGCGTCTACTTTGCTATTTTTAGTAATTTGCATGCTCACCTTGAGCTATTTGGGCTTTATGAGGCTTACTTCTGAGAAAATATGATTAGGCGTAAATTTTCAAAATTTTTAAGTATTTTAGGATTCTACTTATTACTAGGAATAATCACTATTTACGCATTATTTCCTTTTTATTATGCTTTTATTAGTTCTTTTAAATCGGGCACAGAGATTTTCATAGTTAATTATTTACCTACTAAAATTTCTTTTGATAATTATTTATCTGTATTAAAAACCGGATATTTTGGGCAAAACATATTAAATTCAGCGTTTGTCGCCTTTTCGGTGGTGTTAATATCTATGATGTTGGGTATTTTCGCATCTTACTCATTAGCTAGGCTTAATTTTAAGGGTCGTTCTACTATATTATTGGTGATATTATCAGCGAGCATGTTTCCTCAGGTAGCTGTTTTATCGGGAATGTTTGAATTGGTGGCCGCTTTATCATTATTTAATTCTTTATGGTCATTGGTGTTAACCTATATGATATTCACCATTCCTTTTACGGTTTGGATTTTACATACCTTTATGAAAGCATTTCCTCCTGAATTAGAGCGAGCAGCTTTGATTGATGGAGCAACTACGATGCAGCTTATATTTAAAGTTATTTTACCTATTATGTGGCCAGCTTTAGTTTCAGTGGGCTTATTGTCATTCATTGCCGCGTGGAATGAATTTTTATTTGCCCTTACTTTTATTTCATCTGATCACTTAAGAACTGTTCCAGTAGCGATAGCCACCCTATCAGGAGCTAGTGAGCACGAAATTCCATGGGGAAATATTATGGCGGCTTCTATGATCATCACCATACCTTTAATTATGCTGGTGGTTATTTTTCAAAACCGCATAGTGTCAGGGCTAACAGCAGGGGCAGTTAAGGGTTAATGAGCGATATTTACATATGATAATCAAAAATTCAGGAGCGAATATGATCGATGGAAAAATAATTTACCAGATATATCCACGTTCTTTTTATGATTCCACAAAAAGTGGCACTGGCGATTTAACAGGAATTGAAGATAAGCTAGATTATGTCGCTTCTTTGGGGGTTGATTATGTTTGGCTAAGTCCTTTTTTCACTTCGCCTATGAAGGATTTTGGCTATGACGTGGCTGATTATTGCAATGTTGATCCTATTTTTGGTGATTTATCAAGCTTTGATCGGCTAGTGGAAAAGGCTAATAAACTTAATCTTAAGGTGATGATAGATATGGTTATCTCCCATTCTTCTGATCAGCACCCTTGGTTTTTGGAGAGTTGCCGAAACATTGATAATGATAAAAGTGATTGGTATGTGTGGGTAGATGCTAAAAAAGGGGCTCATAGCTTACCTAATAATTGGTTATCAGTATTTGGTAATAGCTCGTGGCAGTATCATGAGGGGAGAAATCAATTTTATTTGCATAATTTTTTGGTTAGCCAACCTGATTTGAATTTTCATAATTTGGCAGTGCAAGAAGCTATGTTGGGAGTGTGCGAATTTTGGATGAAAAGAGGAATCAAAGGAATTAGGCTAGATACAGTAAATTTTTATTTTCACGATCTTCAGCTACGAGATAATCCACTCCATAGTGAACATAGCACAGCCTTAGATTCTCCTGGTTGTAATCCTTATATAAAGCAAAATCATCTTTATGATAAAAATCGACCAGAAAATATTAATTTCCTTATTCACTTGCGTAAGCTAGCAAACCAATATGATGTTTTACTGCTTGGTGAGGTAGGGGCCGACCAAGAGACCGCTCATATGATTAAAAACTATACTACCGGAAATGATAAACTTCACCTTTGCTATGGATTTGATTATATCGGGGGGCCTTTTTCAGTTAAATATTACTGTGAGAGCATAAATAATTTTTGGGGCACGCCGCCTAAAGGAATGATTTGTAATTCATTTGGCAATCACGATTCTGTGAGGTGGATAAGTCGTTGGGAGCATAATAATGATTATGATTTAGAATTTACTAAACTTTGTGCTTCCCTGTTGATGTTTTTAAAGGGGGCTTGTTGCATCTATCAAGGTGAGGAGTTAGGGCTAAGTGAATATGAAATTACTAAAAAGGAGGATATTAAAGATCCTTATGGGCTAGCCTTTTTCCCTGAATTTAAAGGGCGTGATGGTTGCCGCACGCCAATGGTTTGGCAAAAAGACGCCCTTAATGGAGGATTTAGTTCTGCCCCTAAAACTTGGTTGCCAGTGCCTGAAGAACATCTTGCTAAAGCGGTTGATCAGCAAAATGAGCCTGATTCTTTGCTTAATTTTTATCGTCAACTAATCATCTTTAAAAAAAATAATGAGATTTTGCAATCTGGCGATATTCAAGCTGAGCCTATATCAAAAAATTTGCTTAGGATAATCAGAACAGGGGCAAAGGGAGATAAACTAGAAGGGATTTTTAATTTTAGTGATACTAAATTATCAATCAACAAATCTAATCAAGATATATTGTGGCCGAATAATAATAATAATAATAATAGATCTAATGAATTGGGGCCTTACGGGGTGGTAATTAGAAAAATATAGCTTATTTTATAGTATAATCAAGAATATAAACTGCTATGGCATATTTAGAATTATCTAACATAGTTAAAAAATTTGGCTCCACTCTAGTGCTTGATGATATTAATTTAGAAATCCAAAAGGGAGAGTTTTTGGTGCTAGTTGGCCCTTCTGGGTGCGGAAAATCGACTTTACTAAATGTGATCGCTGGTTTAGAGACTCTTAGTGCTGGCAAAATCAAAATGAATGGCACTTTAGTTAATGATTATGAGCCTAAAGATCGCGATATTGCTATGATATTTCAAAGCTACGCTTTATATCCCAATTTAACTGTTCGAGAAAATATATCCTTTGGGTTACAAAATCGTAAATTACCAAAATCTGACATCGAAAATCGGGTAAATAACGTATCTAAGCAATTACAAATATATCATCTGCTAGATCGAAAGCCCGCACAGCTTTCCGGCGGTCAAAGACAAAGGGTAGCCATGGGCAGAGCTATCTCTCGCAATCCTAAGCTGTATTTATTTGATGAACCTTTATCAAATTTAGACGCCAAGCTACGAATTGAAATGCGTATGGAGATTAAACTACTACATCAAAGAGTTAAAAATACGGTAGTTTATGTGACACATGATCAAACAGAAGCCATGACTTTAGCTGATAAGATTGCTTTATTAAATAATGGAAAATTAGAGCAAATAGATACTCCTATGAATATTTATAAAAAACCTGCTAATATTTTTGTGGCTGGGTTTATCGGCTCACCATCTATGAATTTAATTCCCATTAAATTGGCTCAAGACCAGCGTGAAATATATTTTACGCTTGAAAATGAAAAGGGCACCGAGTTTAAAATTTATGTCCCAGAATCTAAAAGAAAAGAGGCGATTAACCACCTAGATAAGGAACTCATTTTGGGCATAAGGCCAGAGCACATCACTCAACCGAAAAAAGACGCTGCCAATTTAAAAACTCTCCAAGCAATTAGGTTAATGGCTGAACCGACAGGGTCTGATCTTTTTTATTCATTCAATATTAATGGCACAACCACCATTGGCCGCTATCAACCTGATTTTGTATCAAAAAAAAATGAACTAATTGCTGTGCAAATAAATATAGATAATATTTTATTTTTTGAGCCCAACACCAGCAACCTTCTTTTTTAAAGATGCCGCCTCACCTAAGGTTACAGATGCCTTAATGCTAAATTAATTTTGATCCCACCAAATAACCTTCGCTCAAATATCTGAATATAGGTGGCTTTAGCTCTTTTCATTTTATAATAATTATTAATAATTTATAGTGGCGGTGGGAGCGTTTTTTTGATAGGAATAGATGTTGCTCCGATTTTAAGAGGTGGGGCAAGAAGATATTAAACTATTTTTAAGCATATAATAGCACATTAATAATGAAGAGATTAATAAAGAATAAAACTATCCGCGAATGGATAGAGGCTATATTATTTGCCTTTATTGCCGCTTTTATTATTCGTACATGGTTTTACGCCCCTTTTAGAGTGCCCACTGGCTCGATGATTCCTACTATTGAGGTAGGAGATCAGATAATAGCCGATATGAATGTTTATGGTTTGCACATCCCTTTCACAAAAAAAAGGGTGTGGGAAGGAGATATTAAACGAGGTGATATTGTTATATTTCCCAATCCTGCTAACCCAGAGATTTGTAATTCTTCTTTTTATGGGGGTTGGGATACTATCTCGGCGTTATTCATCGGATTTTTCGTTGATAGCAATTATGTACCAAAATGTGTAGATTATATAAAGCGTGTGGTTGCTTTAGAGGAAAATACGATAGAGATAATTGGTGAAAAAGTTTATATTAATGGTCTACCAGAATCTGGTTATCAGACTTATTTTAATACACTATTACCGCCTCGAAATATATTTTACAAAGAGAAGGTGCCTAAAGGTATGCTATTTGTGATGGGGGATAACCGCCGTGATTCTCACGATGGGAGGTTTTGGCGAATTAATGGTGCTCGGCTGAGTTATGTATCTATGGATAATATAAGGGCGCGAGGAAAATTAATTTATTTCTCTTTAGATCCATCGTTAGGGGTGATGAATGGGGGCATTAGGTGGGATAGAATTTTTTCTATTTTACGTTAATTACTATGTATGCATCAAAAATATTAGATAAAGTTGGTCTAATTAATCGTTAACTAAATTACTTGGTGATTTTTTTTATAAAAAACTTGTTAGTAACAAAAAATGAAAAATTATTTAGCAAAGTCTGTCAAAGGTGGAACATTGTGTTTGGCTCTATTGTTGGTAGGTGGTAAATTAATTTTTGCTGCTGGGCTGCCAAATTTCATAGAGATCATCAAAACGGAAAAATCTAAGGTAGTGCATATAACTACTACCTTGAGTGCATCTGATAATCCCCACACTAATGATCCATTTTTTAAATTCTTCTCTCCTGATGGTAAGGGCAGTGAAAAAAGCAGTGGCAGTGGCTCAGGGTTTTTCTATGATAATAGTGGATTAATTATTACCAACAATCATGTAGTAAAAAATGCCACTCATATTGAGGTAATATTATCTGATAACAGAAGATTTGAAGCAAAGCTTATCGGTGTTGATGAAAGAACCGATTTGGCTTTACTAAAGATTGGCAGCAAAGATGAAAAATTTTCTGCGGTTAAATTTGGTGACTCAGATAAAGTTCAAGTTGGCCAATGGGTTTTAGCGATTGGCAACCCACTGGGCTTAGATCAAACTGCTACTGTGGGAATAATTAGTGCTAAGGGCAGAGATATTTTATCAGGTGCTGCTTATGGTCAATTTTTGCAAACTGACGCCGCCATAACCTTTGGTAATTCTGGTGGACCATTATTTAATGAATTAGGAGAGGTGATCGGTATAAATACAGCGATTGTGGGAAATAGGCAAGGGCTAGGGTTTGCCATTCCATCTAGTTTGGCACTTAACATTATAAAACAACTAAAAACGGGCAAAGAGGTTGTGAGAGGCTGGTTGGGGGTGTCTATTCAAAAACTTACTCCCGAATTGGTTGAGCCTTTAAAATTAAAAAATGGCCAAAGTGGAGTAATTTTAACTGAAATTTTTCCTAACTCTCCAGCAAAAAAAGCTGGTTTGCAAGAATCAGATATCGTAATTACCTTTAATAAAATCGCTATTAAAGATACCAATGATTTGCAATTGGCAGTAGCAGAAACTATTCCTAATACTAAAGTTAGATTAACTATCATTAGAAAGGGTAAACAAATGAGAATGTCGGTTGTGATAGGTAAATTTGATGAAAATGATTTAAAAATAGCAAAAAGATCTAGTGAATCAGGATTAGGGCTAGACTTAGCTACTGTGAACCATGGGGTAAAAGCAAAGTATAACCTTCAAGTTGATAAAGGGGTGCTAGTGATTTCTATATCCCCTGATAGCCCATTTAAAGCAGACTTACAAGCGGGTGATGTGATTTTGAAAATCAATAATACTATCATCCATAAAGTGGGACAATTTGAAGATGAGGTGGCTAAAATTAAGGCTAAAATCTCGTTTGTGCTGTTAATAAATAGTAATGGCAACCAAAGAGTAATCTCCGCTAAGTTAGAGTAAAAACTAGCTAGCGGTAATTTTCATCGCATAGCAAGCATATATTTTCATACCTAGGATATGTATATATTTAATATCTATATATCTTTAGGCTGTTGGGCTAATAAGATATCTACCGCCCTATTAGCCTAGCTAGGATAGGTAGATATTTGATATTTATAGCTCCTTAAACTATTAACTTGGTAGAATGTTCCCCAATCTATCATCTTTGCTGTATTATTAAAAAATAAGTCTCGGGCTCTATCTTCACCAAATACAGCCACTAAGGTGCTTCCGCTACCTGTCAAAAATACATTTTTTATGGCTGGAAATTTAAGCAAGATTTGACGATAACTAGCTAATTCATCAAAAAAAGGTAACCTGCTATGCCAAAAATTATTAATGGTGGGTGGTAAATGAGAAATAGTTTTTAGGTTAAAATCGTTCCATTTTTGATTATCATCAGGCACAGCCGTGAGGTAGGCCTTTTTTGTGGATATACCAAATTTAGGTTTTACAATCAATAAGGGCAAATTGGGCGGAAAATCTGTTATTTTAGTAAGTTCATCCCCCATATTTGTCGCTATAGATGCCATAGGATCAAGAAAAAAAGCTACGTCCTTTCCTAAGGAGAGAAGTGTTTTTTTTATTATTTTTTTGCTGTCCTCGAGATGAAGCAATTTCATTAAAAGACGCCCCATACCAGCTAAATTACCGCTAGTTCCCCCTAATCCCGCTTCGTGAGGAATCATTTTTACTAATCTAAAATTAATCTTAAAGCGTAAATTTAAATCTTGCGATAACTGCTCTAACATCTTTTGGATAGCCTGACGGGCTTTAGTGCTATCTAGCTGCCATTGTTCATTTTTTGCGGGCATGATTACTAGTTGATCGGTTAAATCTATCGGAATCATATCCATCTTTAGTTGATGGAACCCATTATCAAGTTTTTTTATAATTTGTAATCTAAAATTAACTTTCGCGGGGGTATAGATGCTGTAGCAGTTTTTAATAATAAAATTTTTGCTCACAAGGGCATTTTTTTAAGAAATATCTGCTGTTTTTCTAATGCTGAGATTACTTTATCTTGCAATTTTTTGATTTCGGTTGAATCTAAAGTTCGATCAAAAGATTGAAATACTATTCGTAAGGTTAAGGATATTTGGTTGCTATTTTCGATGGGGTAACTATCTAAAAATTTAATCGCTACTATTTTTTTAGGGTTTATCTCTTTTATTTTAGTCACTAAGTCCTGATAAAAATAATTAGCACTTACCACTAAAGATATATCAAAATACACAGGCGGAAATTTAGAAAATCTAGTATGGCGGTAAGTTAATGTTTTTAACGCAAAAAGTGGCTCAAGATCAATTTCTGCTAAAAATGTTCGCTTTAATATAGCAAACTCGTCGTGCACTGCAGGATTTAACTGAAATACTTTTCCTACTTGAACCTCTTGGCAATAAATATCTGCTTGCAATAGAGGGTGAGCAAAAATAAAATCATTCTTTGACTCTTTCAGTTCCCATATGCCATAGGGCATACTCAAACTAAGTGATAGCAAATCTTCCTTGAATTGACAAAAAGATGTTTGATAACTTTGCTTAACTGGCGGCACGAAAGCTAGTGCTAACTTTCTTATTTCTTGAGCTTGTTTTGCCGTTTGCAAGTATATTTTACTCAGCTCAAATTGTCTAAAAGTTTCAATATTTTTTTGATTTTCCCCAATTGATGTTAAAAAATGAGGCCAAACGCTAGATTGAAGCCGGTCTTGATCAGATAAAGCTGGATTTAATATTTTAATTGATTTTTGATTAGTGGCCCCAAGTAATTTCTCCACATCACCGCTAGTTAAGGGATAGTTGATTATTTCGTGAAACCCCCGGCTAACTAGCGTAGCTTTAAGCTTTCTTTCTATCAACCGCTGGTGATTGAACCTAGGGCTATCTATAGGAAATAAAGGGGCTTGCGGAATTATTTTATCATACCCAAAAATTCTACCCACCTCTTCAACTAAATCCTCAGGAATACTAACGTCTCTAGTAGCTCTCCAACTAGGCACTAACACCTGCCAAGCAGTAGATTTATCATTTTTTATGACCTTAATTTTAAAGCCTAGTCTTTGTAAAATATCAGCTTGAGTGTCATCATCTATATTAATTCCTAGCAATCGATTGGCCAACTCAGGGCGATAATCAATTTTGATAGAGGAAAAATAATGCTGGTCGTAATAAAAAAGCCCACCAGCTCGCTTCATATCAGGGCAAGTAGCCGATAATATTGACCAAGCTTTGTCTATCGCAAATAGGGTAAGCTCAGGATCAATAGTTTTTTCATACCTTTGCACCGCCTCAGTTCTTGTGCCAAGCCTAATAGAAGTTTTTCGTACCAAGCTAGCCTTCCAATTACCAGCTTCTAAAAATATTTGTTTAGTATTTTGATCAATTCCACTATTTAACCCGCCAATAACCCCACAAATAGCCATGGGCGTGCTCTGTTCATAAAATGTTAGCTCTTTATCGGTAAGCTTATATTCTTTGTCGTAAAGACTAATAAATTTTTCATTATTATTAGCAAATTTAATGGTTAATTGTTTAGATTTAATCTTATCCACATCAAAAACATGCATCGGCTGCCCTAAATCAAGCATTACATAATTAGTTACATCAACCAAATTATTAATCGCTCTCAGCCCAGTCCGGTAAAGCCTATGCCTAATTATTTCAGGGCTTAAAGCAACCTTTAGACCCCTTGCTCCTTGGCAAATTAGCTTTAATACTTGCTTTTTTTCTTCAATATTAATCTTAATCAAAGGAGCCTCGCCCCCCTTAAGACTCAACCAATCTATATTAGTTTTTAGCTGAGGCGGCGGTAATTTAAAAATGCTCGCCAATTCCCGAGCATAACCAAAGTGCCCCCAAAGATCTGGTCTGTGTGTGATTGATTTATTATCAATCTCCAAAATGCTATCAACTTGATCGGGGTAACCACTCGCCAAGCTAGCCCCCAAAGTGAAGCTATTAGGCAATATCATAATTCCTTTATGTTCATCAGAAAAGCCTAGCTCAGCCTCTGAGCAAAGCATTCCTTTGCTTAACACGCCTCTAATTTTGGTTGATTTAATTTTTATTCCTCCCGGTAATTGGCAACCAAGGGGGGCGTAAGCTACTTTATCTCCCACTTTAAAATTATTCGCCCCACACACAATTGATTCTACCTCTTTATCCACCCCCCAGCTCACTTCTACTATTGATAGCTTATCGGCGTTATGATGGGTTTTGATGCTCATCACTTGAGCGACCAACAAATCTTTTAGATGCTGACCTGTTTGATAACTACTTTCTACTTCCGCCACCCTTAGCGTTAGTAAATTAGTAATTTCATGCAAACTGGTATTACCTAAATTTATATAATCTCCTACCCAATTTAACGATATTTTCATGGCTATTTATGGTTACCTCTAGGAATAGAAAATTGATAAGCCAGCCTCAAATCACCACCGTGTAGCAAGCGAATATCAGCAATGTTGTATCTCATCATAGCTAGTCTATCTATCCCCACCCCAAAGGCAAATCCTGAATAGCTCTTTGCATCAACTCCCACCTTTCCCAGCACGTTAGGGTGTACTAACCCACAGCCTAAAATTTCTACCCAGCCAGCATTCTTGCACGCCGAACATCCTTTACCAGAACAAATCAAACATTTCATCTCCATTTCAAATCCTGGCTCAACAAACGGGAAATATCCCGGCCTTATCCTAGTTTGAACCTCTTCTTTAAATATCTTTCCTAGCACCATCTTAAGAAAATAAATCATATTAGCCACGCTTATCTGCCGATCCACCATAATACCTTCGATTTGATGAAAAACTGGGCTATGGCTGGCGTCTACTCTTTCCGCTCGAAAAACCTTTCCTGGCCCCACCACCCGTAAAGGCGGTTTATGCATTTCCATTGCTCTTATTTGAATAGCTGATGTTTGCGTGCGTAAAAGAAGATTATTATCCAAATAAAAAGTATCTTGCATATCGCGCGCTGGGTGATCAATAGGAAAATTAAGTGCTTCAAAATTATAATAATCACTCTCCATATGAGGACCATCCATAATTTCAAATCCCATCGCACTAAAGATATCTTCTAACTCATAACTAATCAGAGAAATAGGATGTAAACTACCATAAGGGTCTTGGTGAGAGGGTAAAGTGAAATCATAAAATTCACTTTTCATCTGCTCTTGACGCCCCTTGCTTTCCAGTTCTTGCTTTTTTTGAGTTAATAAATCGGCAAATGATTTTTTGACTTGGTTAAGCCCCTTTCCATATTTTCCTCTTAAATTAACGTCCAAATTAACAAGATTTTTAAATAGCAGGGTTAAAAATCCTTTTCTACCCAAAAAATTTTGTTGCAACCCATCTAAATCGGCTAATGAGTTACACTTTGCAAAGCTAGTTTGAAAAAATTTTTTAAGCTGTTTTATCTCTTCTTCCATATTCTAAAAATTAGATCGCTAAATTAGCAGTAGGTCCCTCTATATTTCTTTCTAGCCAATCACCTACTTTAACTAAAGTACCATCTTTTCCATGATCAGCTAATAACTGAATTCCAATTGGTAAATTATTATTCCCCACACCAGCCGGTAAAGACATCCCCGGAATACCAGTTAAATTAGCGGGAACAGTAAAAGCGTCAGTTAAATATATTTTTAACGGGTCAGTTATATTTTCACCAACCTTAAAAGCAGTAGTTGGAGCAACTGGCGTGATCACCGCGTCCACTTGATTAAACGCTTGTTTAAACTGCTTACGTAGTAAAATCTGCACCTTTTGAGCCTTTTTATAATAGGCGTCGTAATAACCAGCAGATAATACGAAAGTTCCTAACAAAATCCTAAACTTAGCCTCATCACCAAAACCTAACTCTCGTGATTTTTTATAAAGCTCAGTAAGATTTTCAGATTCAGCCCTAAAACCATATCTAATACCATCATATCTTCCTAAATTAGAACTAGCCTCAGCCATAGCTATAATATAATAGGTCGCAGTAGCGTGCTCTATAATAGGTATATTAATTTTTTTTATCTCAACTTTTCCCTTATCGCTCAACAACTTTAGCGTTTGTTGAAAATTTTCTCTAACCTCTTTTGAACAAGAGGAAAGATCTAAATTATCTATCACCCCTATCTTTAATCCAGTAATATCTTGATCAAAATTAGTGCTTAAATCAGCCACTGGTAATTTAATTGAAGTAGGGTCATGCTCGTCATAACCCGCTATTCTTTGCAGTAGCAATGTGGCATCTTTTACATTGCTCGCTAATGTGCCCGCTTGATCCAGAGAGCTGCCATAAGCCGCTATCCCATAACGACTAACTAATCCATAAGTAGGTTTTATACCCACCACCCCACAAAAGCTGGCCGGCTGTCTGATTGAGCCGCCTGTATCAGTTCCCAAAGCTCCTAAGCAAAAACCTGCCGCCACTGCCGCAGCTGAGCCACCTGAAGAACCGCCAGGAACGCAATCTAGATTATAAGGATTATATGATTTGAAAAATGCTGAATTCTCATTATTAGAACCCATCGCAAATTCATCTAAATTGGTTTTCCCTACCAAAGAAAAATTATGCCTTTTTAGATTTTTTACCACAGTAGCATCATAAGGAGAGCGGTAGTTTTCTAATATTTTAGAGCCACAAGTGGTGATAGTGCCCTCTACATTAAAAATATCTTTTATCGCTAAGGGCATGCCTTCTATTAAATCAACTGGTTCCCCTTTTTTAATCTTATCATCCGCTTTTTGGGCTGCTTGATGAGCTTCTTCGGGATAAGTAACGATAAAACTTTTTACCTGGTTATCTAATTTTTTAATGCGATCTAAAATGTGCTCTGTAATTTCTACAGTGCTAATTTCACCAGCTAACCTTTGCTTATGTAGCTTATGTAGTGGTTGGTTATGTATATCAAGCCCAGACATTCTTTATTCTAAATACAAACTTTATGAGTTAAAACCAAGCAGTTTAATAGAAGATAAGCTATGATTCAACCATAAACTAGTAAATAAAATTACCCGCTCAATAGATTATTTAGCTTTTATGAAGAATTTGTTAAATTAACCCCATTTATTATGCCTAAATATGTCGGCTCAAAACACGCGAATAGGCTGTGTTAGTAAGCCCTCCGCTTTTAGAATAGAAAATATGATTAGACATCCATTTATCTAATTGCACTGTAGTATTTCGTAAACTTACCAGCCTAGCTCGCGAAATTATTGCCGTTTGATGACCTAAATCTTGAATTTCTTTTATCAAATCCTTTAATTCACTTTGTAAGCCAGTTAATTTTTTAGATAAAGAACCAGTTAAATAAGGCAATAAACTTTTTAAAGTTATAGTTTGCCCTTCATCTGGTGGTAGCTTCAATTGTTTTACTATATCTTGCACCAGCTGTTGGCGTTCAATTTCTATATCAAATAGCTTGGTCGCTATTTCTATTTTTCGGTGCTGAAGCTCTTCTAATTCTTTAATTTCACAATTGGCCGGTAATTTAATCTCTTTACTTAATACCAGCCTTAAATGCCTATGTAACTCTAGTTGGGCTGCTAAATTACCTAACAGCATGTCTGCACTCTGCTCATCACAAACATCGCCCACAAAATTCCCTTTTTGTAACTGCGTCATAAAAAAATAAAATGTGAATTAACTAGCTAGTAAATATATTTATTAAAGATCATCAGCTAACGAGCTTTCTATCATTTTATCTGCTATCGCCTTAGCATCTATTTGATATTCACCCTTTTCTATTTGGTCTTTAACTTCTCGCACGAGTGCCTCATTAATTTCAGGCACATCTTTTAGTTCTTTACGAAGCCCTGCTATTGATTCGCTTGATATTATGCGATCTTTTGCTATTGGCTGAGTATTTTGTTCAATACCTCCTTTAGCATTAGCGTTAGCTTTATCTTTTAGGATTAGTTTTTCGTCTTTTACTTCTATAGGTTTTGGAGTTTGTTCGCTCCCAATTTTTACCATAATCTCAGCAATTGTATAAATTTTAAATACTACAGAGATTCCGTTCCCCATTCAGACAATCCATCATCTTATTAGTTATTATCGGAAATCTCATCAGAAAATTAAATAAATTTATCTCTTTATATATCTATGCATTCTAATCCTTTCTCTGGTTAAATTCAACTACCATTTTAGCTAAACCAAACCTGCTTGATTCTGCCATTATTCTAGCATATTCTTCATCAAGCATACCTTTATAAAATTCTTGGGCTAACGAATTACCAAACAAATCATCTTCGCTGTTTTCAGCTGATCTTAGCTCCTTTAATAAACCATTTATATGCAAGGTCTCTAGTTCCATTGCCGCTTTTTTTAGTGATTCATTAAATTTGCTGTTTTGTTCTTTAATATGACTAAGTTTTTTCTCAATGGCACTATCTTTAGCTTCATTTAAGTTTATTTTTAGCATACTAGGGCTAAACGCACCTAAGTTTATATCATTATTCATCGACTATTAGTTATAATTATTTAGTTATTATTTAGTTATTATTTAGTTATTATTTGGCCTACCATCAACTAAAAATATTATCTAAAAACAAGCTCCGCTTTCATCGCTCCAGCGGCTTTGATATTTTTTAAAATATCAATCAACTCCTGGTTGGTAACCCCGATCACATTTAAACCGCTTACTATTTCTTTAAGATTCACTCCACCAGAAAAGACTAGTAAATTATTTTTCTCTTGCTCAGAAAGAGGTAAAATTGATTTATCAACTATTTGATCAGCCCCACCAGGCAATTGAGCTTGGTTTTGATTTGGATCAACTAAAGGGCTAGTATCTAATGAATCTTTAAGTGCTCTAGGGCTATAGGCGGTATTAGGAAATACTCCTTGTTCTCTGATTAATAAATTTAAATCCTTATAAGAAATCGCTACTGGATCAATTATTACATTCTCTCCTATCACCACTATACCGGTTTTTTCATCAATAATAACTTTAGCGATTTTATCGTCTAGCACCTCTAAATTTTCTATTTTAGATATTAATTCCACCACTTGGTTAAGATATGTCTGAGGCACAGAAATAGAAACCGCTCCAGCATCTTCTGCTCTAGCAGTGTTATCGCCAAATGTTCGATTTATCGCCTGTGATACGCGGTAAGCAGTGGTAAAATCAGGCTCAATTAAGTTTAAAGAAAGCTTAGTCCGTAAGTTAAGGTCAAAATCTAAAGATTTTTCAATTAATGCCCCATTAACCACTCGCCCCACTGTAGGTAAATAATTTTGTTTAGGGTCTCGCTCCAAGGGTTGATTGCCAGTTAATTCAAAACTAGCCGGTAGCTCTATTCCACTAGGAATATCAGTAATTAATCCTTGAGAAATAGCGTAAATCTCGCTATTAGCAGCCCTTAAAGGTGTCATTGCCAGCACTCCCCCCTTTAAAGTTATCGCATCGCCAATTGCACTAACCACCACATCAATTCTTTTTCCTTGCTTAGCGTAAGGAGGCAAAGTTGCTGTGATAATCACTGCGGCAACGCTTCTACCTCTAATATCTTCAGGGGCTACTACCACGCCCAATCTATCCAAAGCATTAACTAGCGGCATACGGCTAGATAAAGATTGAGGTGAATCACCTGTGCCATTTAAGCCAATCACCAAGCTAAAGCCAATTAATTGATTGGATTGCCCGCCTCTCAAAAAGGATATATCTTTTATCCTAACTGCATTAAGGCTTAAAATCGCTCCACTACCCAAAACTAGGGCTATTGTTACCGCTAAAAAACGCCACATAAAGTAAAATATTAAGTTAATGTTTTATGCTTAATTACAATAAAACTAATATTGCAAGATGCATATTTTATGCAATTTAACTTAATCTGTTAGCTTTAATGTAATTTAACTTAATTTAACTTAATTTAACTTAATTTAGCTTACATTTAATCTTTAGCAATTTTACTTGTTGGGATGTTTCTTACTTTGAATGATTTGTTTTTCAATTTTTTGAGCACATAAGTCAATCGCTTTATACATACTATCTTTATCAATCACCTCGCTAAATATCTGTTCTCCCCCTCCTCCTTTAATTAAGATGCGGGCGATATTTCGATATTTTTCAACTTCTATGTGCACTTCAGCCAGAGTAAAAAAAGATTCGTAACGATCTAATTTACTAATTTTTTTGTTGATGTGTTGTTTTAGTGCTTCGGTGAGCTCAAACTTTTGTGATGATATTTTTATTTCCATAGCAGTAGCGGGCTCTTAAAGATGAATAAACATAAGTAAAGTCAAATTATGGTTTTAACTATTAACATCAGTAAATTTTTCTTTAGGCAAATATTCATTCGGCATCACGCTTGTAATATGCGTGCTTGAACTTATAATTAATTTTTGCTAATATTCGACCAAGCATAACTAGAAATACTACAATATAATATACAAAATAAAATTATGAAAATCAAATTAATTATCATCGCCATAGTAAGTTTAATCGTCGCTGGGGTAGCTGGTGCTGGTTATTATTTTGACTATGCCATTATGCCCTTCAAACTGGGTAGAATTGATTTTAGAGCGTCATTAATCAGCTTAACTATGGCCGCTATCGCAGCGTCATTGCTGATATTAATTTTTAAATGTCTTGCTGAGCCCCACAAAAAAGAACGCCTTTTACGCCTTGGGCTAGCGGGATTATCTATATTCGTAGTATTATTTTTAAATAGCATAGAAATCTCTATAGGAAGGTTAATTAAGCTTTCTGAATGGCTAAAAGGAACATCTAATTGCATCTCCAATGCTCAGCATATGACCGCTAATAATTCGTTCATCATTTGCTCAGGCAACTTGCGGTTAGTTGAGGTGGTTCTTCCTCTTGTATTTGGGATAATTTTGGCATTTTTGATAGGTTTTGCGGTTAACTATATAAAAAGTAGGTGGCTAAAAGGCATCCCTGGTTCTAGAATAGCATTTCTTTTAGAAAGTTTTATTTGGGTTACCATATTAGAGGTATACATTTACACCACCATTTACGATGTAGCTTTGATATTTATTAGTGCCCTCTCTTATTCAATGAGCACATATTTTTTAGTGAGTACTGACTTTTTTGATGATGAAAAGGAAGCTGCTACTAAAGAAATAAACCCTAGTGACAGGTTAAGCGAAGATAACGACGATAGCGATGAATTTGAACAGGTTAACACCACTCCTCCTAGATTTTAATTTTATGATCAAAAAAAATAATTTATTAGCCGAAATACATAAAGAATCAATCACTTGGCGTAAGATTTTACATCAGCACCCGCAAACCTGCTATGAAGAGGAATTTGCTAGCAATTTTATTATAAATAAATTAACTGACTTTGGCATTGATTATGAGTCAAATATAGCCAAAACTGGGGTAGTAGGCCGGTTAAAGGCGGGAAATTCTACTAAAAAAAAGATTGCCCTGCGAGCTGATATTGACGCCTTAAACATAACCGAAGAAAATTCTTTTAGCTATAAATCCAAATTTGCTGGAAAAATGCACGCTTGTGGGCATGATGGACACACTTCTATGCTATTAGCGGCGGCTAAATATTTATCTTTACAGAAGAATTTTTCTGGCGAGGTTTATTTTATTTTTCAACCAGCTGAAGAAGGAGGAGCGGGAGCGGATAAAATGATGAAAGAGGGTTTATTTGATAAATATCCCGCTCAATCAGTGTGGGGAATGCACAACACCCCAGGAGTGGCAGTGGGCACAATTAATTTAATGTCTGGCACAATGATGGCTTCGGCTGATATGTTTGAAATAAAGGTGATCGGCTCTGGCGGGCACGCTGCTAAACCTCACGTTACGGTTGACCCTATTTTAGTAGCTAGCCACATTGTTACTGCTTTGCAATCAATAATATCAAGAAATATTGCCCCTACTGATTCAGGGGTGATAACTGTTAGTAAAGTTAAAGCTGGCACTGCTTTTAATATTATTCCTGATATAGCAATTTTATCGGGCACTGTGCGAGCCTTAGACGAAAATACTAGATTAACCCTGCTTAATAGAATTGAAAAAATAGCTAATTCAATCGCTCAAGCATTTGAGGCTAGGATAGAATTTTCTTTGTTGCCTGTGCGTTACCCAACCTTGGTTAACACTAAAAAAGAAACTGATATAGCGGAGCTAGTAGCTAAAAAAACCGTAAAAGAGGTTAGCCGAAATATGGCTCCTAGCTTGGGAGGAGAGGATTTTGCTTTTATGTTACAAAAAAAGCCTGGTTGTTACATTTTTTTAGGGAACGGCAAATTTGGGGAAAAGGGCGGCAACGATTTGCATACCGCTAAATACGACTTTAACGATAATAGCTCACTTCATGGGATAGGCTACTGGGTTAATTTAGTAGAGCATATACTTAAGCCTTAAAAGATAATTGGTCTTTTAGATACATTACGTTTGGTGAAAAAAGAAATTCATATTTTTTTCGTCGGCGGTGCCGGTGATAAAGAGAGGTTTGCGATTATCAAAAAATTTCCTATCTTGGGGTGGGGGCCGACCAATATCGTAGGTGATTATGTTAATCATTTTCAGCAAAAATTAGCGGCTCTTAAATTAAATAATCACTATCAGGTTAATTACTTTTCCTACTTAGAAAAAAAATCATTATTACTCAAGCTAGCTGCACTCAATAAACAAAATACCACTAAACAAATTTTTGTGGCGATAGTAGGCCATAGCTATGGAGCTTCTTTAGCTTACAGGGCCAGCAAAGAGAGCCAGCAAATTATTGATTTATTGATTACTATTGATCCAGTCGGAGCAGGGAGGAGCAGTTTTTTAAAGAATTGGTTATTATCTAGCAATATGATTACTAAAAAATCTAATATCAATCAATGGGAAATGGTGTGGCCTAGCTCGCTAATTTTTTTAAAGAGTAATTTTGTGGCCTTGGTGGGTGGAGCCTGGAGGAATCATAAAAAATTAACTAAGTTTGCCGCTAAAAATTGCTCTACTATGATAAAAGCGGGGGATAAATCTATCTATCACGATAATTTTTATGGCCTCATGCGTTATCCACAAAAGGGGCTTAGTATGGAGGATATTTTATTAAATAAAATTGTTGCGTTTTCTAAGTGATATCCTCCTTGTCTAGGGCAGTAGTGGGATTTTTGATGCTTTGCCTAACTTGCAAAAATTTTTCTTTAACTAGCGCGTTAGCGGCAAACCAGCTAGTCATTTGGCTATTACTAATCGTTAATTTTTTAGATAGTAATTTCCAGTCTCCTCCTTGAGCGATAAAAGAATCTAAGAGCCAACCACAAAATAATGGATAATCGGGCTTGTTTTCACGCAGGCTATGTAGATTAATTTTTTTATATTTACTACTTAACAATAAAGAGGGTAAGGGTCGTAAATTATAGTTAGGTATAATATCTAAACTTATCTTGAAGCGTAATTTTCTTAAGGCTTTGGTTATATTTAAAGATAAATATCGGCTAGCTTCTTCAGATGTACTAAGATGGAAAAATTTTACCTGCACACGATTAGAAGTTTTATTTCGTTTTTGCCCTCCTTTGCCCGAGCCCTTTGTATAGATTAATATACATTTAGAGGATAGCTGTGGATCAGATAGCGATACAAACTTTTGCCAATCACCACATTTATAATAGTTGCCCACCATGAAAATAAAAAATAATTAACTTTTTACGGTAATATCTACCTTACTGGATTGATATTTATAGTTAGTCGATTTGGTAATTTAAATATTTATTGATTTACAAATATAGTTAATAGAACTAATAATATTGAAACTATAGTAGTATATTATTTATCATAACTGTTTTTATCAATCTATATATTATGGGCAAAACCTTATATCAAAAAATATGGGAAAAGCATGTGGTTGAAGAGTTGTCCGACGATTCAGCTTTGCTTTACATAGATTTACAAATGATTCATGAGGTAACTAGCCCTCAAGCATTTGAAGGATTAAGAACTAATAACCGCCAAGTGCGCTGCCCTAATAAGAACTTCGCCACTATGGATCATTCCATACCTACCCAAAATCGCCATCTCCCTTTTGCAGATAGGATAGCCCAGCTCCAAGTTGAAACTCTAGCTAAAAATTGTTCTGATTTTGGCATAAAGCTCTTTGATTTAAATTCTCCCCACCAAGGAATAGTTCACGTAATAGCTCCAGAGCAAGGATTAACTCAACCTGGTATGACAATAGTGTGTGGGGATTCCCACACGTCAACTCACGGAGCTTTTGGTTCTTTGGCGTTTGGCATTGGTACCTCTGAAGTAGAGCAAGTTCTCGCCACTCAATCTTTAGTGCAGAGCAAAGCTAGGACTATGAAAATTGAGTTCACAGGATCGCTAAAAGAGCATTCTTATGCCAAGGATATGATTTTAAAATTAATTGGAGAAATCGGCACTGCAGGAGGCACTAATTATGTATTAGAATATACTGGACAAGCCATTAGGGAGCTATCAATTGAAGGGCGTATGACTATTTGCAATATGTCGATCGAAGGTGGGGCTAGGGCAGGAATTATTGCTCCTGATGAAAAAACGTTTGCTTTTCTTAAATCTCGCCGTTACTCACCGCAAGGAAGTAATTGGGATAAGGCTTTACTCCACTGGAAAGAATTAGTTACTGATAAAGACGCTAACTTTGATAAAGTAGTTACTATTGATACTAGCCGCATATCTCCGCATATTACATGGGGCACAACACCTAGCCAGGTGGTTGAGGTAGATGGTTACGTTCCTGAAATTACCGATTTTAGCGGGCGAAACCAGCAGGACGCTTGCCAAAAAGCTCTTGATTATATGGGCTTAAAAGGGGGAGAAAAGATGAAAGATTTAATGTTAGATCGAGTGTTTATCGGTTCTTGCACTAACGCTAGGTTAGAAGATTTACGAATAGTCGCTAATATCGTCAAAGGTCGTAAAGTATGTCCTAAATTAGAGGCGATGATTGTTCCAGGCTCGGGAAGTATCAAAAAAATGGCTGAAAAAGAAGGATTAGCCGATATTTTTTTGGCTGCCGGTTTTGAGTGGAGAGAGGCGGGCTGTTCTATGTGTTTGGGGATGAATGAAGATATTTTACAAGCGGGTCAGCGGTGTGCTTCTACATCTAACAGAAATTTTGAAGGTCGGCAAGGTAAGGGCGGACGCACCCATCTTGTATCACCTGCAGTGGCGGCGGCTTCTGCTATATGCGGGCATATTGCTAGCGTTAATGATATTTAATTTTATTAACTTAATATTATACTAATGGAACCATTTATTAAACATCAAGGTAGCGTAGTTGCTATGGAGCGGGTTAATATTGATACTGACCAGATTATTCCTAAGCAATTTTTAAAGAAACTTAGCAAAATTGGGTTTGGCAAATATCTTTTTTTTGATTGGCGTTTTTTAGAAGATGGAGGATTAAATCCTGATTTTATACTAAATAAACCTAAACACCAAGGGGCAAGTATTTTGGTGGCAGGAGATAATTTTGGGTGTGGATCATCTCGAGAGCATGCCCCTTGGGCTTTGTTGGATTATGGAATTAGGGTTATAATTTCTACTAGTTTTGCTGATATTTTTTCTAATAATTGTTATAAAAATGGAATTTTACCCATTGTAGTGAAAGAAGAACTTTTAGAAAAATTATTCGCCCAAGCAAAGCGGCCGGCAAGCGTTGAATTTATGATAAATTTAGAGCAGCAAAGCCTATCAGATGCTGATGGGGTGATTAGTAAATTTAACATAGAGGCTCGTCAAAAAGAATTTTTGCTTAAAGGACTAGACGATATTAAATGGACATTACAATTCAAGGATAAGATAAGCACTTTTGAAAATAGACAAAAGGTGGATTTACCTTGGTTGTGGTTAAACTAAATTTGCTTATTTTATAAAATTATGCACGAAACGAATTCCTTTAAAAAAGGGCTGAGAGTAGAAATAGATAGTGTGCCTTATATGATGCTAGAAGTGGAATTTGTCCGCCCTGGTAAAGGTCAGGCATTTACTAGAGTTAAAATGCGAAACATGCTAACGGGCAATGTGTTAAGCCGTACTTTTAAATCGGGCGAAAAGTTGCCTCCGGCTGATATCATTGAGCTAGATATGCAATTTTTGTATAATACCAATGATGTCTATCATTTTATGGATAATAAATCCTACGAGCAACATGAAATCACCAAAGAAAAATTATCTGATTCATCGTGGCGCTGGCTAACTGATGGGATGCAAACAGCTGTTACTCTATTTAACGGCCGGCCGATTGCCATTGCTTTACCTAATTTTAGTGTGTTAGTTGTGGAACATTGTGAGCCAGGAGGCAAGGGAGATACAGTGACTAACGCCACCAAGCCAGCTACATTGCAAACTAGTGCGGTGATCCAAGTTCCTTTATTTGTTAAAGAAGGGGATAAAGTGCGAGTTGATACTAGGACCGGGTTATATGTCGATCGGATCAAATAGGCAAAAATATATCGTTAAAAGCATATACTAACTAGATTACTTATTTGGTGATTCACACATCTACTCCAACTGCAAGCGAGCGAGTTAAGCTATTAAAAAAACGTAGCTGGTTCATTAAAAGAGTTCGCCATTTTTTTGATGCCTTAGGCTATCTAGAAGTAGATACCCCTTGCTTAACTCGTTACCCTGCTAGCGAAGTTTATATTGATCCTATATGTGCTTATCCTTTTTCTCAGAATAATCCCTATTTTTTGGTAACCTCCCCTGAATACTACATGAAACGGCTATTATTAAATGGAAGTGGGGCCATTTACCAGATAGGTTCAGTTTTTCGTAGATTTGAAAAAGGAAAAATGCATAGTCCTGAATTTACTATGCTAGAATGGTACGCCCCCGCTTATAGCTATCAAAAAATTATGCAAGAAACAGCCGATTTTTTAAAATTCACTTTGGAGGTAAGTAAAGTTGAATTTATGTCTTTTGCTAACTGCTTTAAAGAATTTATTGATATTGATATTTTAGGAAAGGATCGGGGTAAAGTAAACATCCAATTATCTGATAAGATAACTCAAATAGATAAATCAGCTAAGGTGCCTGCTCTAGATTTCCATGAGAAGCTTGATTATTTAATGAGTTTTTATATTCAACCTAAGCTAGGTAAAAATTTACCTATCATACTATATGATTTTTTGATTGAACCCGGAACGCTAGCTAAACCAAATAAAGATGATATGACTGCGGCTAGATTTGAAGCATATTACCATGGAATAGAAATTAGTAATGGATTTTTAGAGCTAACCAGTCACCTGAAGATTACTAAATCTTTGCTTAAGGCAAATGAGGTAAGAAAACAAAAAAAATTCTTGCTTTGGCCTATTGATGATGATTTTTTACAAGAAATGAAAAATGAACTTTCTCCCACTGCTGGAGTAGCACTAGGCATAGATAGGCTCCTCGCTTTGACTATGGGGAAAGAGCATATAAACCAAGTGCGTAACTTCTCGTTAAATTAAATTAATCCATTTTACCGGTGTTGGTTTTGGTGCCTGTGCGTGGTAGTGGTTCACCTAGCGTGACACGGTGCGTGTTATTGCAGAAGGCGTGATAGTCTGATACGTGTTATTGATAGCGACGATGTAATAAATGCCTAGATATCTATGATGAATGTTTTCCCGCCATAATGTCGATCGCCAAAATCTAATATGGTGCTTATTTTACCCAGCCTAACGTGGTGCGTGACGGTAATGGCGTGAGGCGTGAAACGTGAGGCGTGAGGTGGTGATGTATGTCTTGTTGTGGCAGCATACGTGGCGTGGTGCAGTGGGAATCTGCTCTGCCGGGTGGGCTTAGTGAATCTGATATCCTACTTAAGTAGGTGGGTGCAACTTTACATACTTTAGGCTTCTCACTCTAAGGTGAGCTTGCACACCATAAACAAGCGGTCGCTCCCGATTCATTAAAATTAAGGATCAAATCATAAAAGCCCATCTCGAACAGAGCAGAAATAGTTTCCTACCATCAGCTAGGCTGTAGTAGGTAAAACACGCATAAAAAAATTGTATAATGTTAGTTAAAAAATTTCTGCTTTGTTATGAATATTCATTATTAATATTCTTAACTTCCTAAATTTTGGCCTAGTATAGCATATTCCCCTAAAAAAAGCATCAATTATTTAAACCCTTGGTTAAACCACCCCCTTCATTGTTTAAGTTATTAATTAATTTATTAACTAATTTATTAAGCAAAATAATCCAATATAACCTTAGCCAATGTCAAAACCTCCTGATGAGCTATATCTTTATGAAATACTATTCTGGTATAAGGATTGATAAAACTCTTAAAGCCCGCTTTTAGCAAATCATCTTGTAAAGGTTTACAATGGCTAGCAGGAACTTCAAAAAATACCATATTAGTGTGAGCCACGGCCTTTAGCTTAGCTCTCTTCTTAAGCAATTTTTGCAAACTATTCGCCTTTTTGTGATCTTCTATCAAAAGTAAAGGTGATTCTTCTAACGCCACCTTCGCTGCAGCGGCCATAAAGCCTGCTTGCCTCATGCCTCCACCACACATTTTACGCCACCTTAGTGCTTGTTTTATGAAATCCTTTTCTCCTACTAATAAAGTTCCTATCGGTGCTGATAATCCTTTTGATAAACAAATTGTGGCTGAATCAAAATGCTTTAATATATCTCGCACATCGCACTTTAGCTCTATTGCCGCATTAAATATTCTTGCTCCATCGAGATGAATGTTCAAATTTTTACTTTTTGCCAAGTCTTTGGCTTGCTCCATATACTTCATGGTTAGGGTCTTGCCCATGATGGTATTTTCTAAACACAATAATTTTGTTTTTGCAAAATGAAAATCAATTGGTTTGATTGCTTGAGTTACTTTGGCTAGATCTAGTGTTCCATCATCATTATTTTCAATTGGTTGTGGTTGAATTCCACCTAACACCGCACCGCCACCTCCTTCATATTTATATATATGCGAATCTTGCCCACAAATATATTCATCGCCTCTTTGGCAATGGCTTAGCAAGGTGCACAAACCAGCTTGCGTGCCTGTAGGAAAAAATAAACTAGCTGGCTTGGCAAATATTTTTACTCCATATTCTTGCAGTTCATTAATGCTATCATCTTCTTGAAAAACATCGTCGCCCACTTTGGCTTGGTAGATTGCCTGACGCATTTTTTGTGTCGGCTTGGTTACTGTATCGCTGCGTAGATCTATAAATTTTGGATGGTTATTTTTCAATGGATGACTCCTTATATTGAACAGATTTTATATCAATAAAATATTTATAAAAAATATTTACAATAGATTTCTTGAAATTGTTGCTTTTATGACGTATTGTGCAAAAAATTTAGATTTATAAGGTCTTTTTATTTTTTAAAATACATATGATAACTTAGTCCCTAATAGATAATCACCTCTTACGCACCTATCTTGACAGGCTAAGGTTTTTAAAATGTTAATAGCTATTACTGGTTTTAATAAAGGATTTACCTTACAAACCAGCGTCATAAATAAATCAAATATTGATTATTTTTATAATCAACCAGCTCCTTGTGCCTCTCTCCAAGATAAGATACCTCCTATTTTAGAATTTAACCAGCTCCAAATCTATTATCTGTAATGACTTTGAATTCACAAAATTCTCCCTTTGGTGGTAACAAAAAAAAGATGCCCTTTTTTAGATATCAACAATTTCCACCAATCAATTTACCTGATCGAAAATGGCCGAATCGTCATTTAAAAAAGGCTCCAATTTGGTGTAGTGTGGATTTAAGAGATGGCAATCAAGCATTAATTAACCCTATGTCCATTGTTCAAAAATTAATTTTTTTTGATACATTGGTGGAAATAGGCTTTAAAGAAATTGAAGTTGGTTTTCCCGCAGCTTCATCAATTGAATATGGATTTATCAGGCATTTAATTGAAAAAAATAAAATCCCTGATGATGTTACCATCCAAGTACTTTGCCAAGCTAGGCCTGAACTTATCAAAAAAACTATCAAATCACTAGCCGGGGCTAAAAAAGCAATCTTTCATCTTTATAATTCTACCTCTCAATTACAAAGAAGGGTAGTTTTTCAATCAGATAAACAAGGGGTAAAAGATATTGCCACTAAAAGCACCCTTTGTGTCAAAGAAGAAATAAAAAATTTGCCTGGTTGCAAACTAACCCTCCAATATTCACCTGAGAGTTTTACTGGGACTGAGCTAGACTATTCTTTAGCAGTGCTAGAAGCAGTTAGTGACGCTTGGCAACCTAGCGGTAACAACAAGATAATCTTAAATTTACCGGCCACAGTGGAGATGAGCACGCCTAATGTTTACGCCGATATGATAGAATGGGTGAATAATAATTTAAGCCGGCGAGAACAAACCATAATTAGCGTGCACACCCATAACGACAGAGGCTGTGCTATTGCTGCTACTGAATTAGCTATTTTGGCGGGAGCTGACCGGGTGGAAGGAACTTTGTTTGGCAATGGGGAAAGGACGGGCAATGTTGATTTAGTTACTTTGGCGTGTAATTTATATAGTCAGGGAATAGATCCTGCTTTAGATTTTACTGATATCAATAAACTAGTTAAAATTTGTAGCGAACTAACTAACTTGCCAGTGCATGTGAGGCATCCTTATGCTGGTGAATTGGTATATACTGCTTTTTCTGGCTCTCACCAAGACGCTATCAGAAAGGGAATTGCTGCTTTAGCTAATAAAGAAAATAGTTTTTGGGAAGTACCCTATCTGCCAGTAGATCCTAAAGATTTAGGGCGAATTTATGAACCTATCCGCATCAACTCCCAGAGCGGTAAGGGCGGAATTGCTTTTATACTTGAGCATAGTTTTGGTTACCAGGTACCAAAGAAATTTCAACCAGAAATAAGTAAAATTATTCAATCAATTTCAGAAAAAACTGGTAAAGAAGTTTTGCCCAGAACCATCAAAGATCAATTTGAGAAAGAATTTGTTAATATTGATAATCCTCTGAAAATAAAAGATTTTCAAGTGTCTCGTAGCGGTAAAAATTCGGTTACAGTAAAATTAGATATCACACTAAATAACCAACAAATCACTCAACAAGGCGTAGGAAATGGCTTATTAGATGCTATAGTTAAAGCATTGAGTTCTCAATTAGGCTTGGATTTAAATATTGAAGATTATATTGAACATTCCTTAGGGCAGGCTTCATCTGCTGCTGCTGCTTGCTATGTTGGTGTTCAAATAAATGGAAAACTTTTCTTTGGCGTGGGCACTCATTCTGATACTAGTCAGTCTTCTTTTTTAGCTTTGGTTAGTGGCATAAATCGATATTTTAACAACTTATCCTCATAAAAAAGAATGTTTTTATTTAATAATTATCCTGATTTAAATGACTTCAGCTTTTTAGCGAATAACTTTTTTTTCTGGCATTTTTTGATTACGGCCTACGCGGTGGGCTCTATTCCGTTTGGATTGTGGATTGGCATTTTATTTTATAAAACAGATGTTAGGCTCCATGGGAGCGAGAACATTGGGGCGACAAATGTAGTTAGGGTGCTGGGCAAAGTTCCTGGGGGAATCACATTTTTATTGGATTCTTCAAAAGGGGCATTAATAGCCACATTAGGCTGGTGGTGGTTTGATGGCTCTGTGATAACTGCTTTGTTGGGGGGAGTTATTGCGGTGCTGGGCCATACTAGGAGTATTTTTTTGCATTTCCAAGGAGGCAAAGGAGTGGCTACATTTTTTGGGGTATTACTTGTGCTTGATTTAAGATTATTTGGGGCTGCTGTTGCTGGTTGGTTGTTGGCTTTTTTAGCGACCCGCACTTCTGGGATTGCTGCCATAGCTACTTTATTAATACTGCCGGTTACTATTTTCCAAATTAACGGACTTAGCTTAGTGTTTGGGGTCTTGGGCTTGACTTGCGCTTACATCATCATACTTCATTACCGTAATATTAATCAGCTTTTTTCTAAAATTAACGTTTAATTTAATTATTTTGTAATCAACTATCGGAGTAAAAATAAAAAATGAGTCAAATGTCTTATCTAGATAATCTTGATCCTAATGCTTTGGATAACCTTTATAAAAATTATGTGAAAGATCCTAATTCTGTTGATATTCACTGGAAAAGATTTTTTGAAGGATTTGATTTTGCTAATACTAATTTTTCTTCAGATGATAAAACTATCAAATCTATTAAATCTATTAAATCTGATAAAAATATAGATTTAATTCATATCAACAAAGAAGCGGCAGTATTTAGTTTAATTCAAGAATATCGTTCACGAGGGCACCTATTCGCTAAAACTAACCCCATTAGAAGGCGACGCATTTATTCTCCTCCTATCTCTATTGATCGATTTAATTTAGATGACCAAGATTTAAATAAAGTTTTTCAAATTGGCAGTGAAATCGGCTTAAATAATGCCACGCTCAAAGAAATTATCAATCATTTAGAGGCTACCTACTGCGGAGCAATTGGCTGTGAATATAAAATAATTAGGATGCCTAATGCTTTGTCTTGGGTTACCAAGCGATTAGAGCAAAATAAAAATCAACCTTCTTTTAACAAGAAGGCTAAATTAAAAATACTTGATGTGTTGAGTAAGGCAGTTTTATTCGAACAATTTATGCACACTAGGTTTGTCGGGCAAAAACGTTTTTCCTTAGAAGGATTAGAAGCCTTAATTCCTGCTTTGCAAACGGTTATTGAACATGGTTCTTCAACAGGGATAAAAGAATTTGTATTTGGCATGGCCCATAGAGGCAGACTAAATGTGCTAGGTAACATATTCCAAAAAGACTATGCTAAAATATTTTCTGAATTTGATGCGAAAGGCTATTCAGGTAAAAATTTTGTGGGGGATGTTAAATATCATATGGGGTTTTCATCAGATATAACCTTGACTAAAGGAGAGAAGGTGCATTTAAATATTTTATCTAATCCTTCGCATTTAGAAGCTGTTAACCCGGTAGTGATGGGGGCCACTAGAGCCAAGATAGATCAACGTTATAAGGCTGATAAAAATAAGATTGTTTCTATTTTAATCCATGGAGACGCTTCAATTGCTGGTCAAGGGATTATATATGAGCAGATGCAAATGATGCAATTACCCGCTTATTCCACCGGGGGAATGGTGCATATAGTTATCAACAATCAATTAGGATTTACCACTAATTACGCAGAAGCGAGAACCAGCACCTATTGCACTGATGTGGCTAAGGTGGGTCTTTGTCCTGTTTTTCACGTTAATGGGGATGATATTGAAGCGGTGGTGCACACGGTTTTAATTGCTTTGGAGTTTCGCCAACTATTTAACCGTGATGTATTTATAGATATTTTGGGCTACCGCAGATATGGCCATAATGAGGGGGATGACCCTAAATTCACGCAAGCTATTTTGTATGGGCTGATTCAAAAGCATCCTAATCCTTTTGATATTTATGCTGATAAACTATTAAAAGAAGGGACTATTGATGAAGAGTATAAAGATAAATTAAAAACCAAGTTTTGGGATATGCTAGAAGGAAAGCTAGCTAGTTCTAAAAAATCTAGTGCTGTTGAGCTTAACTCATATTTAGAAGGTGATTGGCAGTCAATTAGAATGCCTAGTAGTGGGGAATTGTGTAAATCTCCTAAAACTAGTATTAAAGAAAAAGTCTTAACTAAAATTTTAGAAAAGATTACTTCCTTACCCGAAGATCGTAACTTCATCAAAAAGGCGAAAAATATATTATCTCAAAAAAGAACGGCTTTTTTTACTGAAGATAAGATAGATTGGTCTACTGCTGAGGCTTTGTCGATGGGGTCTTTGCTATTAGATGGTTACCATGTTCGCTTTAGTGGCCAAGATGTAACTAGAGGTACTTTTTCACAACGCCACGCTATGTTTAGAAGTGCTGATGAATTGGTAGATTATTATCCGCTAAAAAATTTATCTGATAAGCAAGGGCAATTCATGATTTTTAATTCTTTATTGTCTGAATATGCGGTGCTCGGCTTTGAATATGGATATGCTTTGGCTAGCCCTAACACTTTAACTTTGTGGGAGGCTCAATTTGGTGATTTTGCCAATGGGGCACAAATTATGATAGATCAGCTAATTGTATCGGCTGAGACTAAGTGGCAAAAAATGAACGGCATTGTGCTGTTATTGCCTCACGCACAAGAAGGGCAAGGGCCTGAGCATTCATCGGGGCGATTAGAAAGATTTTTGCAACTTTGTGCTTCTGAAAATATTATAGTAGCTAACGTTAGCACTCCAGCTAACTACTTCCACCTACTAAGACGCCAAATGCTTTATTCTTTTCGTAAACCATTAATCGTTTTTACTCCTAAAAGTCTTCTTAGGCATCCTTTATGTGTTAGCAGTAAGCAAGAATTTTGTGGTAATCATTCCTTTAAAGGCATTATTGATGACCATTTAATAAACAAAAAAAAGGTCACTAAAGCATTACTTTGTAGCGGAAAGGTTTATTATGACCTTTTGGATTACCGTAGCACCAACAAAATCAAAAATACTGCTATCATAAGAATAGAGCAACTTTATCCATTTGATAGTGCAGGGCTTAACCAAATAATAGCTACCTATCCTGGTTTGAAAAAGATAGTGTGGACTCAAGAAGAGCCAGCCAGACAAGGGGCAATGATGTTTGTTGATTGGTTTTGGAAAAATAAAAAAATGCCTTTAGAGTTTGTGAGCAGGAAAGAATCTTCTACCACCGCTAGTGGCTTTATTACAATATATAAAAAGGAGCAAGCAACTTTATTGGCAGAGGCTTTTGCTAATTGATCTATTGGTTAATTGGTGCATTGATGAATTGATGAATTGATGAATTAATTGATGCTCGGTGAGCTATTTAGCTCGCTACCGGTAATTCTATGCTAAACACTGTTTGTTGATTAGGCTTGCTGCTCACTTTGATGATGCCTTGGTGGTCGTGAATAATTTTTTGCACTATCGCCAGCCCTAATCCGGTGCCTTGGCTGCTGGTAGTTATGTAAGGCTCAAATATATTACCTATTAGATTTTTGCTAATTCCTGAGCCATTATCTATCACTGAGATAATCACTAGGCCTAGCTCATTATTAATAGAAGTTTTTATATTAATTTGTCCTTTTTTCGTTTCTTGCAGAGCATTAAGAGAATTTTGTATTAAATTGTGCAACGCTTGTTTGATTTGATATTCATCAATTAAAATATTCACGTCCCCCAAAGAAGATTTAACTATTAGCTTAACTCCTTCTGGCATATGGTGTTCATACGAAAGGGCGATAGCTTTGATTGCCTGATCGACAGATAAAAGTTTTAGATTAATCAGGGGCATACGGGCAAAATCAGAAAATTCATTGACCATTTTTTTTATGATATCCACCTCATTTACTATAGTGTTAGTCATCTCAAAAAGTGATTGATAGGAGGTAGGATTTTTATCATAATATTTTTTTTGCAATCTTTCGGCAGAAATCCTAATTGGAGTAAGCGGGTTTTTAATTTCATGAGCCAGCCTCCTGGCCACATCTTGCCAGGCTTTAGCGTGCATTAATTTATCTATTTCTGTTAAATCGTGAACCAATACTAGCTGGCAAATATCATTACTTTCATCATCAATTATTTGATAAATTTCAAATTTATAGTGCACCTCTTTATCTAGGTCAAGGCTTTTAAAATCTAACTTGGCGTAGGTAGTTGCTCTCGTAGTAATCTTTTTAATTAACTTGCTGATGATGTTCGCTATTGGTGAAGGCAAAACCGCTTGATATTTAATGGGCTGAGCATTAAAATCTTGCTCTGTTAAATGAAAAAAAGTGCGAAAAGATTGATTAACTTCTAGTAAATACCCATTACTATCAATAGTGCTTGAGCCAATACTCATTCGCTTGAAAATTCGCTCTAATATCTGATTTTTTTGAGTTAAATTTTCATTAGTTGCCAAAAGTAGCTGCCGGTGAGCCACTATCTGTCTTGATTTGTTATCTAGCTCTATCGTCATTTTATTAAAGGTATGAAGAGCTTGCTTTAGCTCATCAGATCTAGCCACATCAGTGGATAACCTTACCTTCCAATCGCCCTTAGTCACCTTTTGCATGCCGTAAAGCAGTCTTTCTAAGGGGGTGATGATGGTGCGTGAAATATAAATAGCAAACCAAGTAAATGCAAAGAGCATAATAATAGAAATCCATATCAATAAAACTCGGTGATTAAAGGCAATCAACCGGCTAGATTTTAAAGATTCTTGCAAAGCGGTTAACTCAGCTAAATTTTTCGCTAAATCGCTGCTAGCTAGCGTGGAGATGTCTTGATAAACTTCTACATAATAGGTTTGACCTAAATTGTTATTAAATTTAGCAACTAATTTGCGTAATCCTGTTTGGTCGCTAGCTTCACCAATTTCGCTAGATTTAATAGCTTTAATGGGTTTAATCGCTATCACCTCTTGATCATCAATAAAATTAAGACTAGTCAGGTCTTGTGGTGATAATGCTTGCCAGGGAGTTGTGATATTTTTTGTTACTATAATTCTCTCCACTAGCTCGCCGGCACTATCATACAAACCAATTCCATTAATCGGCTGGGCTAGGGAAACATTTTTTATTATTTCTTTATAGTCACCAGAAGAGGTAAAAAGTTTTAGGCGGGTAGTTAAATTAATTATTTCATTGGTAAAAAAATTCTCTTGCCTTTGCTCAGCAATTTTTAGAAGATTGATGCTTTCATCTATCGTATTATTAGTTTTAGGCACAAACCATTGCCCGACAGTGCTAGAAATATAATCATTAGTCACATAAAAAAATAATATTACTGGTACTATCGCTAAAACTAAAAAAGCTAGTACTAGCTTGCTCTTAATCTTAGAGCCTAGTACCTTTTGCCTTCTTTCATAGATAATTTTAACTAATTGCCTTGCTAATACTGCCACTAAGATAGTAATTAGCACATTATTTATTTGGATTAATAAAAAAAATTGCTTATTATCCTCAAAAGATGGGCTAAAAGGAGAAGTTGTTTGGAGGTATATATTATACCCCAAAACTGGTACTAATATTATAAATGCAAAAATAAACTTTTTAATCCTTCTAAAAAAAGGATTATCCTTAGAAAACATAATCTATATTTTATAGATACAGGTTTTTAAACTTTAACAATGTATAATGGACGTAGAAAATTTAATCGCCATAAAAGCGCTAGTAAGATTATTAATTGAAGGACTAACTATTCTTATTTTAATTAGGGTCGTTCTATCTTGGGTTATGCGCCCATCTAACCACCCACTTTATGTTTTATTAATAAAATTAACCGAGCCCATATTAAGCCCTTTACGTCGCATAATTCCCCATATAAATGGTATAGATATAAGCCCTATGCTCGCTTTATTGTTGTTGCAAATAATAGATAATATGCTCTATTAATATAATTAATTTGCTGGGTTACCTATATTAAATCACATCGCTCTCAGGTTCATTTTTTTTAAGATAAAGAGTGCGAGTAGGAAAGGCGAATTCAATTCCTTCTAGGTCAAACCTTTCATGCAATTCTTTAATAAATGCTGATTTTATGCCTCCCCGGTGCTGAGCATAATTTTTTCCCTTTAAAACCGATAAAAATTCTATCCCCGAATCACCAAATTCCCAAGTTAGAGCGGCTCCCGGGAAATTTTGACTTCCTCCTTTGGTGTTTTGCATAATATTTTTTATCACTTCAGTAGTAATTTTTTCTACTTTTTTAAGATTAGATGAATAGACCACCGAAAATTTAACAATAAAGGTAAACTCCTTTTTAGGCATACTAATGTTAACAACCGAAGCTTGCGAAAACACGCTATTAGGCACTATCACCAGCTCATTTCTTAAATTTTCTAACGTGGTGTAACGCAAGGTGATATCTCGCACAGTTCCCTCTAAAGACAAAGAAGGAATCATCACATAGCTATGGGGCTTGAATTTACGACTTAAAATTATCTGAATGCCGGCAAAAAGATTACCCAAGGTATCTTGCAAAGCCAGAGCCACCGCCAATCCACCAACCCCCAAAGCAGCGAGAGCAGGAGTTATATCTATCCCCACAAAACTTAGATATGTGATGGTGATTAACCCACTAACTAATACTATTAATAATGCTTTAATAATAGACATTCCTTGCAGGTGAGAGTCTTTGCTAAATAGCAAATTAGACCCCCTAGCAATAACTTGCACCATAAAAACCCCACACCACACCGCTAATAAGAATCCGTTCGCTTTACCGAATAAAAGATCATATTTATCGGTAATTTCTAATAATGGCCGCACCCAAAATAAGCCCACAATAAAACCTAGTAGCCATAATTTTGCAGCGATTACTTCGGTTAATACAAATTTAAAATTAATATGTTCTTTTAATAGGGTGTCTTTTCTAGTTAACACCCAATATTTATTAATTGACCAGCCTAGTAAGGAAAATACTAACCATATCAGAAAAAATTTGCTTATGCTTACCATGTCGTGACTGAGCCAATCGATTATATTAGAGAATAAATTTTCGCTCATAAGTTATTTTTATCCATAGTTATCTACATTAGGTAGTAGTAATTTTAAGTTCTATTGCGTTAATATTTATAGCATATAAATATATCTACCGCATTTTGAAAATCATTAAAATCAGAAAATTAAATTATATACTGATGAGATTACGTTTTACGCCAGTTAATTTAATTATACTTTTTGTTGTGTTTGGTAGTTTATATGATACAACTATATACAAAGGTAGCCTTATGATTTTTAGGGTTTATAATTATTGATTTTAAGTAAGATTGCTATGACATCATGGTTTGAGAAATTAACTCCAAACTTTTTACACCCTGAGAGCAAAAAAGTATCTATCCCAGAAGGGGTGTGGCACAAGTGCCCTAATTGTAAAGAAACTATTTATGGAAAAGATTTAAAAAAATCGTTAAAGGTTTGCACTACTTGCGGGTTTCATTTTTTGCTTTGTGCCACAGAAAGGATAGAGCAATTAACCGATGCTGATAGCTTTAAAGAGCTCTACGCCAATTTAACACCCGAAGATCCTATTAAATTTGTGGATAGCAAGCCTTACCCAGAAAGAGTAAAGATGGCTAAGCGAAAAACTGGTCTTACCGAGGCTGTGCTAACTGGCGATGCTAAAATTAATGGCAGGTTAGTATCTTTAGCTGTGCTAGATTTTGGATTTATGGGCGGCTCAATGGGCTCGGTAATGGGAGAAAAAATAACTCGTTTAATTGAACATTCTGCAGATACTAACCAACCCTTAATAGTAGTCTCCGCTTCTGGTGGAGCTAGAATGCAAGAGGGTATTTTATCATTAATGCAAATGGCTAAAACTAGCATTGCGTTAAACCTGTTAAAAGATCAGCACTTAGCCTATATATCATTGTTAACCTATCCCACAATGGGAGGAGTTTCCGCTAGCTTTGCTATGCTAGGAGACGTTATTTTAGCTGAGCCTGGTTCACTAATAGGCTTTGCTGGGCCTAGGGTTATCAAACAAACGATTAAACAAGATTTACCCAAGCAATTTCAAAGAGCTGAGGAGCAATTAGAGCACGGGGGCATTGATCGGGTAGTCAAACGAGGTGATTTAAAAGATGAATTGAGCAAAATTCTAGACTATCTAACTGCCAACATCCAATAGGGCTCATCTATTAAGTATTCTATTTAAGTATTCAACTAAATATTCAACTATGAATGTAAGTGCGTCCCTTACTGGCAGTAAATACATCAAAATTAAGAAAGCCTGTGAGCATAATTTAAAATCAATTAATATAAATATTCCTCGCGATCAGTTAGTCGTGATTACAGGTTTATCAGGTAGTGGCAAATCATCTTTAGCTTTTGATACTATCTATGCTGAGGGGCAAAGGAGGTATATAGAATCTCTTTCATCTTACGCTAGGCAGTTTCTTGGTCAAATGAAAAAGCCTGATTTAGAATCAATTGAAGGCCTCACGCCTACTATAGCCATTGAGCAAAGAACTGGCCAATCAACCCCTCGTTCTACTGTAGCCACCTCGACAGAGATATTTGATTATCTTAGAGTTTTATTTGCTCGAGCTGGTGAGGCTCATTGCCATATATGTAAAAAACCGATTTCCTCACAAAATCCGCAAGATATATTAGATCAAATAAAAAGGTTTCCCGTTTCTTCTCGTTTGCAATTAATGGCTCCTTTGGTGAGAAGCCGCAAGGGAACTCATAAGGATTTATTAGATTCTTTACTTAGGGAGGGCTTTAGCCGGGTTAGAATTGATGGGCAGATTTACTTGATTGATGAATCGCCTAAGTTAAATAAAAATATCGTTCATAATTTAGAGGTTTTAATTGATCGAATAGTATTAAAACATAGTGCTGAATCTAGAATCATTGAATCTATTGAGCTCGCCTTAAAAATTAGTGATGGTCTTTGCTTAGTTTTAGTTAAGCCGCCTAAAGCGGATGAAGAAGAGGAAATTTTATTTAGCGATAAATTCGCTTGTCCTGAGCATGGCACAGTGTTAGCTGAGATAGCGCCACGGATATTTTCTTTTAACAGCCCTTATGGGGCTTGTCATAGCTGTAATGGGTTGGGCAATTTGCTTGAATTAGATGAAGATATGGTGATAAAAAATAGCTCTTTAACCTTAGCTGGTGGGGCTATCACCGCTTGGCGAAAATGTGGCACTGGCTTACACTTATTTTATAATAGGGGGGTGGCTAGATTAGCGAAAATTTTTAAAATATCGACTAATGTGCCTTGGATAGATTTATCAGATGATGTTAAAAAAGGCATCTTATACGGAACTAAAGGTTTTAGCGGGGTTATCCCTAATTTGAAGAGTAGATTTGAAAAATCTGTATCTGAGTCGCAAAAATCGCGTATTTTGTTATTTATGTCAACCAAGCTGTGCCCTAGCTGCCAAGGTCACCGCCTTAATCCCAATTCTTTAGCGGTTACTATCAACGGTAAAAATATTGCCGAAATTGCTGAACTTAATGTGACTGACGCTATTTCTTTTTTCAAAAAATTAGATTTACCAGCAGAAAAACAAATAATCGCTACTCCCATCGTAAAGGTGGTATTAGAGCGATTAAGATTTTTATATGATGTGGGGCTTGATTATATAAAAATGAACCGCTCTACTCGCTCTTTATCTGGGGGAGAAGCCCAAAGAATTAAATTGGCTAGTCAGATAGGGGCCAAGCTATCAGGGGTTACCTATGTGCTAGATGAGCCCACTATTGGGCTACATCAACACGATAATAATCGCTTACTTAATACTTTAAGAAAATTGCGGGACCTAGGCAACACTTTGATTGTGGTGGAGCATGATGAAGACATTATGCTTAATGCCGATTATTTAATAGATATAGGCCCTGAAGCTGGTGAAAATGGGGGAATGGTGGTGGCTAGTGGAACTCCTGATGAAGTTAGAAAAACTGATTTTTTAACAGGAAAGTATCTTAGTGGAAAATTATCGATTAAGCCTTCTACATCAATCAGACCTTTTCAAAAAAAATTCGCGATAAATATAAAAAATTGTCAGCAAAATAATTTAAAAAATATCGATGTTAGCATCCCTTTAGGTTTATTTACCTGCATTACCGGAGTTTCGGGGGCTGGTAAATCTTCTTTAATTAACGATTGTTTAGCTAATGGAATCAAGCAGATTTTACTTAACCGAGTAGATCATGTTAAAAGCCATCAAAAAATATCTGGTGTGCAAAAAATTGAAAAAATGGTGGTAATAGATCAATCACCCATCGGGCGCACACCTCGTTCTAACCCAGCTACCTACACAGGATTTTTTGGCCCTATCAGGCAATTATTTGCTACTATGCCTGAATCTTTAGCTCGAGGATATCAACCTGGGCGTTTTTCTTTTAATGTGAAGGGTGGTCGTTGTGATGATTGCAAGGGTCAAGGCTCAAAAACTATTGAAATGCATTTTTTACCCGATGTGCATGTGATGTGTGAAACTTGCAAGGGCAGGCGTTATAATAAAGAAACTTTGAGTATTAAATTTAAAGATAAAAATATTGCTGATGTGTTGGCTATGTCGGTTAGTGACGCTAGCGAGTTTTTCGCAAATCAACGCAATATTGCCGGCCACCTTAACTTGCTAAAAGATATGGGGTTGGGATATATAAAGATAGGTCAATCATCCACCACCTTATCTGGCGGTGAATCGCAAAGAATCAAGCTTTGCAGTGAGCTGCACCGTAATAGCGGCGGGAAAACTTTATATATTATGGACGAGCCTACTACTGGTTTACATTATCACGATATTGCTAAATTATTAAAAATAATAAATAGACTAGTCGATAAAAACAATAGTGTGATAGTTATTGAACATAATCTTGATGTTATTAAATGTGCTGATTGGATTATAGATTTAGGCCCAAATGGGGGTGACGCTGGGGGAGAAATTTTGGTTGCCGGGCCTCCAGAAAAGATAGCTGCTTGCTCACGGAGTTTGACTGGGGTTTATTTGAAAAAAAAAATTATCGCTCATAACCAGTAAAATACTTATTATAAGACTAGATTTTTTTATTTATAGATAGATAGTTAAGGGGAGTAATTATGAAAATTTTTGTTTTTGATGTCGATGGAGTAGTCCTAGATTATAAATCTGGATATAGTGATTTTTTAGCTGATAAACAAGGAAATATAGTTGGGAAAAATGATCCTGCTTTGCCTTTACCTAAATGTTCTGAATGGGATTTTATAAATTCAACTAAATTTGGTAAGTTACAACCGCTTATTGCCCCAGAGAAATTTAATCATTTATGCTCTGATGGAAAGGTTTTCTTTGTCACTAATTTACCACCAAAAATTAAATCAATTAGAATAGATAATTTACGAAAACTTGGATTTGAATTTAAAGAAGTCTTAACAGCAGGATTTGAAACCTATGGAGAAAGAGAATATCCCACTAAAGGTGAAGTTTTACTTAAAATAGTGGGCAAACATCAACATTTTTTATTTGTTGATGACTATTACGAAAATTGTGACGAAATAGCATTGCAATTTTCTCATGCTAAAGTTTTTATGTTAAAAGGAGCTCACGATTTTCATAAATCAACATCTAGGTTTGAAAAGGTTGAGAATTGGCAAATATTAGAAAAAAGAATAGTTAGCATTAAAAATGAATCAAATAAAGCTGATAATTAATAAAATTATTAATTTTATTTTATGATTAAGCGTGCCTCAAATAAAATAAATCTAATCATTTTATAATGAAAATCTGTCACAATTTTTCCCCCGGACCAGCCAAGCTGCCAGATGAGGTTATCTGCCGAATGAAAGATGAGATGTTTGATTATCAGGGAAAGGGGGTGGCGATTTTTGAAATTAGCCATAGATCTGATTTATTTCAACATATCTATGAAAAAGCCATCACTCTTTTTCAAGAGGTGCTTAAGGTGCCATCTTCACATAAGGTTTTATTTGTTCATGGTGGGGCTGCTATGCAGTTTGCTATGCTGGCCCTTAATTTTATGGTTAAAGGAAGACGCAGTGCCTATATTGATAGTGGGCTTTGGTCTACTAAAGCTATTAATGCTGGATTGGAAAGGTTTCCTAACGAAATAGATGTAATCGCCAGTGGTAAAGATATTAATTATACCAATTTACCAACATACAACCCTGCCGAGCATTCGCATGATTACGCCTATTTACATATAACCAGCAATAACACCATATACGGCACTCAATATAAAAAATTTCCTAAGTTAGGTAACGCTCCTTTAGCGATTGATATGTCTTCTGATATTTGCAGTTATCCCTTAGACTTCACTAATATTGGCATATGTTATGGTGGGGCGCAAAAAAATATCGGTGTGGCTGGAATGGGCTTTGCGGTGGTAAGAGAAGATTTTTTAGCACGCCCCCCACAAACTCCTCATACTATTTTACGTTACCAAACTTATCATAACCACCAATCTATGTTTAATACCCCCAATACTATAGGAATATATGTGCTGGGCTTAGTGTTAGAATGGATTAAATCTAAAGGTGGTCTTAAGGCTATGTCATTAGAAAGTGATAAAAAATCTCAATTAATTTATCAAGTAATAGATAAACATGCTGGGTTTTATCATTCAAAAGTAGCCAAAGAGGTGCGCTCCAAGGTTAATATAACATTTAAACTTACCAATCAGCCCTTGGAAGATAAATTTTTATCTTTTGCCAATAAAAACGAGCTATTATTTTTAAAAGGTCACCGCGTAGCTGGAGGGATAAGAATATCGCTTTATAATGCCTTAACTTTATCTTCAGCTAAGGCTTTGGCTGATTTTATGGATATATTTGCTACGCAAAATAGTTGATTACCTAATTAATTAACCAATTAATTATTTTTTAATTTATAAGGATCCGCTTCAAGAGTTACTTTAGGTAATGGTTTCTCTGCATCCATCGCCACATCAAGGGTTTTCTTTTCTTGTTCATCAAACCAAAGCAGGTCTATATTTATCCCCGTTTTATAAGTCATTGGGGGAGGACCTTTTATATATCTCCACCACATAAATCTTTGTGCGGCCTCTTTCCAAAAAGGCACATATATGGCGTCTTCTTTGAGCCTATCTTCTATCTTAAAAATGGCATCTATTCGCTTTTTCTCGGTTAAGTTAAACTCATAAAGCTCAATTAATTTATCTATTTCTGAATTAGCGTACATAAAGATATTATTAGATCCTTTTTTCAAATTTTCTGTATGCAAAAATTGCCTGGGCGATGGAAAAATTCCACCACCAAACGATAAAAGAACCGTATCAAACTTTCGATTATTAATTAGATCAAAGAATTGAGCACCATCATATTTTTTTATCTGCACTAGTATTCCAGCCTTAGCACTTATCTCTTTAATGAAAGGCAGATAACGCAAAGCTTCGTCGTTACCGGTTACTATGTCTAAAATTAATTGTTGTTTGTTCTTTTCTCTAATCCCAGTTTTGGGGTTTCTCACCCAATTGGCGTCATTTAAAAGTTGATTGGCTTTATCCAAATCAAATGGATAGGTAGAAAAATTGTCCTTATAATAAGGAGGGAAAACATCAAAAAAATTGGTTTTTCTTTGGTAGAATCCATATAAAAAATTCTTATTAAGATTAGCAAAATCTATCGTATAAGCAAAAGCTCGGCGTAGGTCCTTGTTTTTCCATATTTCATCTTGGTTGTTAAAAAAAAGACCGCTCGGACCTTGGATAGTTTTAGTGTGGATACGTTGTTTTAAAATATATCCATTTTTTGTGGCTTTAATGTTGGTTTTATTTACCCAAAAAAGTGCTGAAGGGGCAAAAATACTAAGCGAGCCTTTCTTAAATTTTTCATATGCCGTCTCCATGGTTTGAATAACATCTAGCCTTATTTTATCAAAATGATATAAATCTTTAAAATATCTTTTGTTATACCCCCACCAATTTTTATTCCTTTTAAAAATAATATATCGCCCTTTCTTAAAATCACTTATCACATAAGGTCCAGGCACCACATTGGCTACCCATTGATTTTTTTTAACCCAGTGGCTATCAAGCTTGGTGGCGTGTTTTGGGATAGGAGAAATATTGGCTTCATCAAGAATTTTCCAGCTAGGCTTTTTAAGGGTTATTTTTATGGTATGAGCGTCAATTTTATCAATTGACTCAAAATGATCACGCATATATTGATTATAAAAAGGTGCTTGGATATGCGGTGATTGCAAGAATTCAAAAGCAAATAAATAATCATCTGCAGTAATGGGCTTGTCATCAGACCATCTAGCATCAGCGTCTAATTTATAATAGATGGTCTTAGCGTCTTTAATTGACCAATGAGTAGCTAGTTGAGGAATTATTTCGTTAGTATTAGGATGCCTATGTGTTAAAGATAAAAAAGCCCAACGCCGGTTATAAGAAACAAAGCCTCCGCTATTGCTATTGGGGCCATAAAGCCGAAAAGTTTGAGGAAAAGAAAGGATATAACTTCTGAATTGACCCCCTTTTTTAGGGTGATAATCTGTAAAAATTGGTTCTTTATTATTAGTTTGCCATTTTAATCCTTTCGGTAAAGATTCTGCATTTATTAAGGTGGCAGATAGAACTAAACACAGACTTAGTATTAGTTTATGGAGATTTCTCATGTGCGAACTAAGGGTAAGGATAAGAATAAGAAATAAGAGTAAGTTATTACATCTTTTATAATATAAATGCCCACTACAAGCTTTAAGAAGGCGAACCTAATGAAGAATTTTTATCAAATTATGCTATCCCTGTCAATTGGTCTTTTTTTTGGGGCCGCCTATCTTCCTTTTTCATGGGCGGGGGTGTTTTATTTGTTAGCCATTGGTTTAATTTTAAAATTAGACGTTACCTTTATTGCCACTCGCTACGCGTTTATTTTGCTGGCTATTTGCCTTATTTGGTATGGCATAGAAAATAGTTGGTTTATCTATTTAGTTTTTTTAGAGGGTCATTTTCTATATCTAGTAGTGGCCTGTCTACTTGTTTTGGTGATAAGTTTGGTAGCTTTTGCCATCTCTTTAGCTATTTACTTGGTTACGCGAGCTAAGTTAAGAAATCAGCCAGCTTTAAGGCTATTCATCGGGTTAGCTTTTAGCAAGGCGGCAACTGGCTATATTGGTGAGCAAATTGGGCGAGATTGGTATTTGGGTAATCATCTTTTAGAAAATTATTATCTTAGTCATCTATTTAGCGATTTTTTAGCCGCCATTGGAGCAATAAATACTGAATTAATCATCACTACTAGTCTTTTTTTATTGATTCTGGGATTACTCAAAAAAAATTACCGAAGCCTTTTTAGTTTGTTATTAATCCTTTGTTTATTGGTCGGAGCGATAAAAATATTTAGTTATCGCACAAAAATAATATCCGCTAAAAATATCAATCTCGCCGGCATTTCAAGCCCTGTTAATGGTGACAAGCTAGACAAGATAGCCTTATGGGATTTCTACATTAAGCATTTAGATCGCCAAAAATATGATGAAGGGCTATTGATAATGCCTGAATCTGCCTATGATGGAATTATTGAACACGGGCCAACTATTTCTCAACTATTAAATCAAAAATTATTAAATCATCAAACTTTATTAATCGGGGCAGATAGGGTTAAATTCGCTGTTGGTAACAAATTAGAGATCTTTAATAGTGCTTATTTATTGAAAAGTGGTGATTTTAATTATCAAATTCAAGAAAAGGAATTCTTAACGCCAGGAGCAGAATATAGCCTTAACTTTATGAATTTTTTTGATGCGCGATTAATAGATAATAAAAAGCCTTATTACACGAAAGGAAAGTCTAAAATGCTTACCTATCAAAATCAAAAATTAGCTGTGGGATTATGTTTAGAAGGGTTATTAACTAGCTGGCATGAAAAAATGTTAACTGCTAATTTTTATGTGATCCTCGCTAGAGAATACCGCCTACCAAAATTAGTTAATCAAAAGGTAGCTCGTTTAACTAATCTAAAAATGAGACAAACTGCTCGCCCCTGGGTAAAGGTTAGTGCTGGAGGTGAGAGTATGATTGCTAATTACGATAATTTATTAGTGAGAAACACTGCTAACGAAGTTATTAAGGGAGCGATTAATCTTTCCCAGCAAAGATTTAATTATTATCAAATCTGGCATTATTCGCCTATTTTATGGTTATTTTGGTTTATTATAATAATATTAGTCATGCCGATTACCCCCGCTAAGCGATAATCTGGCATTATTCGCCTATTTTATGGTTATTTTGGCTTATTATAATAATATTGGTCATGCCGATTACCCCCGCTAAGCGATAATCTGGCATTATTCGCCTATTTTATGGTTATTTTGGTTTATTATAATAATATTGGTCATGCCGATTACCCCCGCTAAGCGATAATTAGGTGCTTGGTTTAAGCATTTATCCAAGCATTTAATTTATTAACTATCTGTTTCGTTAATCCACTTTGTCTATCAGCAGATGTGGCTAAACATTTCTTGAGTGACTCTTTTGTGCCATAAATTTTAATTGATTCTCTAAATCTGCTCAAGCCGGTATATAACAGCTCTAGGCTGTTTAAATGGGCATCTTCTTCAGTTAAAACCAGATTTACTTTAGGAAATTCTGAGCCTTGGCTCTCATGCACGGTGATGGCGTAAGAGGCGGCAAAATCACTAATCACTGCGGGAGATTTTTCAATTAATTGCCCTTTGCTACCGGCTATCATAGCTTTTAGTTGATTATCTTTTTCATAAAAAACTCCTAAATCACCATTTCTTAAGTTGTTGTGATAGTCATTTTTCTTGATGATAAAGGGAAGACCATGATAAATATCTTTTCCTTGTTTATCTTTACTAGCCCCCCGCTTAGTAAGGGCACTTCGCACATAATTATTAAAAGATTCACAACCATTATTGCCGTGGCGAGCGAAGGTAAGAATAATGGTTTCATGAGCTTGTTTCAGCATATCTGCTGGATTTTCTATTGATTGCAAGTGTTTGGCTATATCAATAGTGGCTGATAGCAGGCTTTTTATGTTTTCTGGTTGGGAGAGGTGGGATATATTTTCATTATTATCTTGCTCAAATAATGCTAATACTTCGTTAATCTTATTTTCCCCTTGATGCTCTTGAGAAAAAAGTTTTTGTATTTCTTGTAAAACTATTCTTGTGTGGTTTTGCTGGCGATAATTTTTCGTCAACTCCACCGCTTTAAAGGGTAAATTAGCTTCACCATTTTTTGTGATAGTGCTATCTTCATCACTCACCAGCTCGCTCACTTTGCCTAGTAAAGCAGGAGATTTAACCGCTTCAATTAAATCCCTAAAAGGTGCCCCTGAAGAAATGGCCGGTAACTGATTTTTATCTCCATTCAAAATTAGTCTAGTATGCTCGCTAGTTGCTCCTAATAACCAATAAAAAAGATCTAAACTTAGCATAGAGGCTTCATCAATTAACAGCCATTCACAGCCTAGTGGGTCATATTTATTGGCTCTAGGGTTTACCTCATAATAGCCAAAGCGTAAAATTTTATGCAGCGTAACAAATTTTGGCTGATACGTGCCCACCCCAGGGTTAAGTGCTATCAAATCATTAAAAGATTCTCTTATTCTAGCAACCGCCTTAGCGGTGGGGGCGGCTACGATCACTCGGTCATTGATAATTTTTCTATTATTCAAATCACAAATACAATATATAATAGCCGCTAAACTAAGGGTTTTCCCCGTACCTGGGCTGCCAGTAAGCAGAAATACTTTGCTATTAAGCGCTTTTTTGATGGCTAATTTTTGCAATTCGCTTAAGTTAGCAGATTTTATTATCTCCTCGCTAAAATGTGAGGATAAATCGATTGGTTTTTGCGATATTAACGATGTTAATTTATTAGCTACCGATAAATCTTGATTGAAATGCCTTCTTAAATAAATTTTCCCTTCATCAAGCACCAACAAAGAAGCTAAAGATTTTTCTTGGTCGCTCACCAGCTTATAATCGCGTAACTTATCTTTAATCTCATCAGGGCTAATGTTAAGCTGGCTATCTTGGATAAAATCGGCAATCCTCACACTGGTGTGGCCTTGCTGAGTAGATGTTAATAAATAGTTTAATAATTTTTGAATCACGGAATCTTTAATATTAAACCTTTTTATAATCAGCGTTAATAACCCTGGAAATGATTTATCTAAATCTTGTTGTGCTAACATAATTTAAAATATACAGCGATTAAAAGATTACCTTTACCCTTTTACTGAAGATACCGGTTTTTAAGAAAATAGGTTATTTTTATTTTATCTAAATTTGTTTATCAGATAGATTTGATATTAAAATAATAATTTATTAATTGTTTTTTAGAATAAATCTCGTTATACTAACCCTCGCTTTTATACTATTTTTAATGAGTACGGCTTTTTAATATTTAAAGGAGAGTAACATGGATTTTAAATTTAAAGATTTACCTTACGCAAGTGATTCACTTGAGCCCTTCATAGATAAAACTACTATGGAAACCCATCATGGAAAACATCATCGTACTTACTATGATAATTTCATAAAGGCCATTAAAGACACCCCTCAGGCTAGTTGGTCTTTACCAGAAATTTTTTCTAAAATTAGCACCCTTCCCGCAGTAATTAGAAATAATGGTGGTGGCCATTATAATCACGGATTTTTCTGGGATTGTATGGGAGCTAATGGGTTGAGGCACCCCACTGGCCAAATATCACAACATATAGATAAAACATTCGGCAGCTATGAGGCCCTCATTAAATCTATGACCACCGCTGGATTATCAAGATTTGGCTCTGGGTTTGTGTGGCTGATTATGCAAAAAAATGGCACTCTTAGTGTTATATCAACGCCCAACCAGAACAATCCTTTAATGGGTGATGAGCCTGTGCAAGGAACGCCTTTAATGGCTATTGATGTGTGGGAGCATGCATATTATTTGCGGTATCAAAATAGCCGAATCCGCTATCTAGATGCTTTTTGGAATGTGGTAGACTGGAAAAAGGCTTCTGCTTTATATGACGCTTTATAGTTTGTCCAAAACAAGATAAATTATGGCTAATTTTAGCAATTAAAGCCAACTAACAATTTTACTTATCCTTTAAGTGAATAAAGTTTTACCCTTTGCCCAAAGGCAAGGACAAAGGCAAGAGCAAGGAGAGCTATTGCTAAGGGTGGGGATTGTCCAATTTAAGCCTTGCTTCAAGCAAAAAGATATTAATTTGCAATCACTCGCCTTGTTAATAGATGAGGCGGTGCGGCAAAGGGCAAATATTATAATTTTGCCAGAGATGTGCACCACTGGCTATAGCTTTAATAGCAAGCTAGATATTTCCAGCTATTTAGAAACAAAAGAGGGTAAATCTTATCATTTTTTCAGTAAGCTAGCTAAACAACACTCTGTGTATATCGTATATGGTTTTGCTGAAAAATCTGGTAATAGATGCTACAATTCACAAAATTTAATTAATCATCAAGGTGAGTTGGTAAGCACTTACCGAAAAAAGAATTTATTTTATCTTGATAAATGCTGGGCTGATAGTGGTAATTTAGGATATATCAGTGTGGCCACTTCGCTAGGGGTTATTGGTTTAGGGATTTGTATGGATTTAAATATTACTGATTTTTCTGAATTTCATAGGATCCAAAATAGTCAATTAGTAGCTGTTTCTAGCTGTTGGTTAGCCAGCCAAGATAACGACGATTTAACCTATTGGCGAGATCGCTGTGCAGGATTTACGGGGGTATTAGCCATTTCTAATATCTATGGATTAGAAAATGGACACACATTTATTGGTAAATCATGTATTATTGAAGATTCCATCACAGTAGCTCATTGTGGAGCTAATCGCACTCAAGTGTTAGTTAGTGAACATTTTATATCTACTAAATCAACATAATTGATTATGTCTTATAGAACAATATCAGGTAAAGGAATTATTTTAGGATTATGCTTATTAACTTTTATTAGTTGCTCTACTAATAAAGCTAAACGCCCTACTTTTAATAAAGAGGAGGTGCCTAATTGGTTTTTGCAACAGATTCATTTTGAAAAAGTAAATAATTCTTTATATGGGTATGGGGCAAGCGATAATTTAGTAACCGCTAAAAATAACGCTATTGCTGATATATCCTCATTTTTACTAGTTAAGGTATCTAGCAAAACTAGAGCAAAAGAAGAAATTAATCGCTCAAAGGGTGATATCACCATAACTTCTCAATTTAGCCAGCAAGTCATCACTCAATCACGGCCGATAATCTTGAGTGGGGCGGAGATAATAAAAAATAAACAAATTAATGGTCGTTTTTTTGTTCAAATAGAAATATCGGCTTCTCATCTATCCACTACCCTAAAAAAAATAGTATCTGACACTAACGACAAGTTAACTGTTCTAATTGCCACTACTGAATCTACTCCTAATATGAGTGACTTAGTAAATATGGCTAAACTTGATTTTGCTTTAGATGATAGTGACGTTTCTTTAGTTATATTAAAATCTTTAAGTAATTTAGAAGGACAATCTTTTTTAAATGGAGCAGAATTATCAAATTTAGATGCCAGTCACCAAACATTAAAACATAATTATCTAAGCATGTTTAGTGACACTTATGTGGTTATTAAGATTGTTAATCATGATTTAGCTCATTTAGCGGGCATAATAAAAGAAACGCTAACGCAAAGTGGGCTGAGAGTATCTATTGATAATCAAACCTCTAGTATCGGCAATCAGGTGCCTACGGGATTTATTATATTAGATGGAAAGTTGAGTGAAAGTGATTTTCAAAATGCCAAGATTGCTGATGTGTCGTTGCAGATAACTTTAACCGACAAGAAAAGAATTGATTTAGCCACTAAGCAGTACGCTTTGCGCGGGATTTCTGCCATTTCCTCTAACGACGCTAGTTTAAAGGCTGTTCACCGCTGGGCTAAGATGTTACCCAATAAAAATTTAATTGTTGATATAATATCTCCATAGTAAATTGATCTTTAAGTTTTTTTTAAACAACACCCCTAATCGCCCATCGCTATTGGTGTTGATAATATTCATATTTTCTCCATTTATGCTGGGCTGTTATCAGTATAGCCTAATTGATAATCCTCAAGAATATAAATCTTCCCCTAGTGAAAAATCATCGGTAGAGCCCCTGGCAGCAACTATTGCAGGGAATCGGGCTAGAGTGTTGCTGTGGGTAGATTCATCAAAAGATTTATTTAAATTAAGCTCATCTTTAACAAAAGATATTTTAACTAATCCTCTTAATGAAGCAACTTTTTTATTAGTTGATGATAGTGCAAAGTTTTCCCAATTAAGCGAGTCGCTAGCTAAGAAAAAGCCCTACCACCAATGGCCTGAGCTTGATGCTTTATTGGTCATAAAATTTGCTAATACTACCATTGATAGCTTTTTATTAAGTAAGAATAGTAAAAACAATCAATTAAAAGAGTGCTTGGTTGTGGGTAGTTTGCAAGCGTCAATTAATCTTTATGAACTACCATCACTCAACGAGTTAGTTAATTTTTCGCTTAACCTAGATATAAATAGAGCCAACAAAGATCCGCTAACGAGCCTTGGCTCACAAAGGGCTTGTTCTAATTTCAAGCAAGGCACAATAAAGGTGGTGGCTCATGAGTTAGCTGACCAACTTAGTTCTACTTTAAATGATTTTTTAAAGCCTCGCCTTTATCTAATAGATAAATTTAGCGGCCAAAATAATACCTTGTTTAAGGTATCTGGTGGGCTGGCCGACGGACTTTCTCGAGGAAGGTTAGTTGATATTTATCGGCAAAAATTTATTTACCAAGATGGCCAGCTTTCTCTTAATGCAGTGAAAGTGGCTAGAGGAAGAGTGACCAATTTAATTGCTGATCAGCGAGCTCTAATTGAAATTAAAACTTCTATATCTAATCAAATAAAAATATACGATTATCTATTACCCCTTTAGTTCATGTTAGCTCACTTTGCCTCACCTCACAACAAATCTACACAGCATTTTATATAAAGCTTATCTCGTAAATAATGCCATATAAATGTTTGGTATGTGAATCACAAAATTAACCCTGTTATTGAGTGCTTTAAAGGTAGACTACATATTTTTAATGTTCTTTTTCTATTAATTCTTTAAGATTTCCTCCCGCTAATAAAAAATTCTTTAATGCTTTGGTGGGCCTGTTAGAATAAGATGATTGCTGGGCATCTAAATTATCAATATCTCCTACAAAAATAAAATAATCCCTCGCTCTAGAAACAGCGGAATTTAATAAATTAGGCATAGAATTTAAAAATTTATGCGTCGTAGCAGATAAAACGGCAGAAAATATAACTATTTGGCTCTGCTTGCCCTGAAAAGCGTGAATAGTATAGGCGCTAGCCCTTATTTTGTGTTTACGTAAAAGACTATTAATTAACTCAACTTGCGCTCGATATGGGCTTAGCACTGCCACCCAATTCATTTTAGTTGATTTTTCCTTAAGCATTCGCAAAATATAGACCACTCTATTAGCCTCTTGCTCATTTTGCCAGGAGCCATCTAAAGATAAATCATCACCTTTTTCGGTGTAATACCAAAAAGACGTTTTGCCCATCAATGAAGAAGGGTTTTGCCATGAAGGAGTCAAAACTTTAAGCCCATAATCGCAAAGTTGATCACAAAAATTTACTAGCTCTTTTTGGCTGCGATAGTGTTCTTGCAAAATCACCTTATTAGATACATTCAAAGCAGCAAACTTCTGGCTTGATTGGCGATTACTTTTTGTCGGAAAATAGGTGGGATATCTCTTATAAATATTGGCCTCCCCCTCTCCCTCAATTGAAGCGGCTAACTGGTGCCAATAGTGCTCACTGTTTTGGATGATGGGAGGGATTTGATAAGTATCTCCTAGCAACAAACAATAATCAGAGCGAGTTAACACAGGCAGTACCTGCACTGGCAAGCTTTGAGCCGCTTCATCTATCATACAAAGATTTACACTACTCAAAAGTCCTTTTGAAAAATGTTTAAGCGAAAGCAAAGTGCATCCTATAATCGGAAAAAGTTCGCTAAAAATTTGTTGCCTAGACTCATGTGCCAGCAAGCTAGATAATGATTTTCCTTGATCTATCTTTTCAATGAGAAATGTAATAAATTCAAGCACCCGCTGATAGTTACTCAGCACCCAGTAATAGTGAAATTTACCTAACACTTTTAATAGCTGTGCCGGATCTTCAATTTTTGCCCAGATATCTTGATTTTGCACAAATTCTTCACATATAACTTGATAATCATCCCTATAGGTCGCCCCCTCTGGCGGGGGAGGGGCGGATAAAAAATCTCTTATCTCTTTTAAATTATCTAAAGTTTTGCCCGCCAATATCCACCGATTGCCCACTCTAATTTGCACAGGGAAAAATCTACTTAAGCGATCACCAAATAGCCCTTTATTTGATTTATTCGCCAAAAAACTCCCCCCTAACGCTTGGTCAACAGCTGAATTGTTAGGGCTAGTGATTAGCACCAAGGTTTTTTTGGTTAGTTTATGGTCTAAGTTATTATCTTCACCAGTGGCGGTTGCTGATAAGGCTAGCTCTAAACACCTTTTATAAAGCTCATTTAACGCTAACACCCTGATTAACCTAGTCTTGCCAGTGCCTGGTGGGCCCTCTACCAAGGTAAGTCGGTTTTTCTGCATAGCGGTTATCACTAATCTTTTGCTATCAGAAAGGTGGGTTTGACTAATTCCTGAACATAAAAACTTAAATTTATATCCCCCCTGCCCTGGCTGCTGGCTATCTCTTTTTGCTCCCATAAACTCTAACGCCATATTAGCCGGGTCTTGTTTCGCTAATTCCTGCCAAAACTTAACTTTTGTTAATTTAACCAGCTCACTTTGTAAATGGGTAGTTGGCAATATATCCGCCATCTTATGATATATCACAAAGCTAAATTTCTGATTTAAGCTATCCAGATTATCTAAAAAAGTTAAATCCTTTATATACTTAAAGATATTTTGTGATAATTTTGTGCTGCTACTGGTGCTATCATCTAGCTCATTATCTTTTTGCTGCTTATCGTGATGTTCACTGGCACCGCGTAGCAAATTTTCAATAATCGATCGTTCATCAAATTTTTTACTTTGCTTATCACCATCTAGCAATAGCTTTTTTGTGGTATTGACTTTAGGATTTAGCCTGATTTTGATTTGATATTTTTCAGTAGAATCAGCACTAACAATTTCCCATTTAAACAGACTCTCTATGGCATATATTGGCTCAGAGCCCGAATTATTTTTAAAGTAAAAAACAGGAAAGCCGAGATACAACCTCCCTAACCTCACCCTATTTTTAATTCCGGATTGAGCCTTTTTGGCTAGTTCTTGCTGATTTCGTAAATATCCATTAAAAGCCTGATAATATTTTTGATCTACCTCAAAAGTAAGCTCACTACCATCATAATTAAATAGATCAGCTAGGTTTTGGTGGTTAGATAGATTACCCAAAACGTAAACTTGGGATTTACTTTTGCTCTCTAGCGGTAATTGATTTTCTAGCCATTCATTGTGAGATAAAGACTCTCGCCATAGTTTAACTATTGTGGCTATTTCATCAAATGATAATCTATCTACTTTAGATGCGTCTAAAATAGCCATATCAGAAACTCACAATCACTTCTTTAAGGGGCTGGTCATATTTAAAAATCAAAAAATAATACGCCCCTATTGTGCGATAAGAAAAATAATATAGCTATCTATTTTTTAAAAATAGTTCGTGAGCTTTCTTCAA
>JAERRU010000036.1 GCA_016735295.1 SAR324 cluster bacterium | reverse complement strand
AACTAAGATAAATAATAAACAATCTGTTAAATGATTATTTTTTAAGTATTTTTAAATCAATGAGGTTAAATGGCAAACGATAAAAAGAAAAACCCAATAAAATTTATTGTTACTAACGTTATAGGTTCTAGACCTAACACCTGTTATATTATATGGACTGACTGGGATGATTTTGGATTTAAAACATCCTTCACTCTACATTACCGAGACAGCAGCAAGTCTCTTGATCACATCAAGGGTTGTTGTCGCATCATGGTGAAAGGACAAGCAGAAATGATAGGACCCACGCCAATGCCGGAAGGTGAATTTACTCAGTTACCAAAAGAATATTGCTCATTAGGGAATATGCAAGACTATTATGAAGAGCTTATGGGGCTTCCCAAAGATATCCGAGAAAATATTCTTACGTCTTTGCGAGATTGTGCTTTTGATAATGATATATATAAAGTGAATAAAGGTGGAGAAGCAATGAAAAAATCTTTACTGCGGGATGTAGAGATTGGGAGTGTTACTAATTTATTTCCTAGCATTTTAGATAAAAATATCAAATTGACCCCATATCATTTTCAATATTTACTTAATCAAAGGGAAGAAACAAAAATTATGAAACACTCAGAACTATCAAGTAATATAATTGATGTAGAAGTTACGCCTGGCTCCAACCCACCAAGTAATATACATGTTCTTATTGGTAGGAATGGGGTGGGGAAAACAGGGATTTTGTCTGGAATAGTTGATCAGTTAACAAAAAATGAAGAAGCGTCCCCCATAAGCCGACCAGGTACTTTAAATTTTATTTCAGAAGAAAAATCAGAACCAGAAAAGTTTACTAATTTAGTTTCAGTTGCTTTTAGCGCATTTGATCATTTTCAGCCAACTCGTCATTATAACTGTACAGGCAGCATTCCCTGCCAATATGTAGGTCTTAAAACCTCAGATAGCAGAATATTTAAAACATCCGCAGATCTTAATAATGATTTTGTTAAGTCTATTAAGCTTTGTTTAGATAGTCAACGAAGGCAGAGATGGTTTGCGGCTATGAATATTTTAAATTCTGATCCAATATTTAAAGAATATGAATTACACAAGGCGGGTAGGGGAAATGATATTTATCATATTGAGGGAATTTTTGATAGATTAAGCTCAGGACACAAAATAATATTATTAACTATTACCAAGCTCGTTGAGCTAGTAGATCAAAAAACTTTAGTATTAATTGATGAGCCTGAAAGCCACTTACACCCTCCTTTACTCTTATCATTTATTAGGGCCTTATCAGGGCTATTAATTAAAAGAAATGCAGTTGCCTTAATAGCGACCCATTCGCCTATTATCCTTCAAGAAGTACCCAAATGCTGTGTAACAAAAATTTATAGAGTGGGAGCAAAATATAAATTGAATAGGCCAAAAAATGAAACTTATGGTGAAAATATAGATACTCTTACTCGAGACGTTTTTGGGCTGGAGCTTGAAAATAGTGGGTTTTATAAATCAATTGGTGATTATATTAGAGAAAACAAGAGCAAAACATATAAAGATGTTATGAAAGAATTTGGTGACCAAGTTGGGTCTGAGGGTCGTGCCATAGCTCGGTCATTAATTTTTAATAGAGGGGGTGGAGATGCATAGCTTAACCATCCTTGAGCATAGTTTTGAGGATATTTTTAAAGGGTGTGTAAACTCTCGAAAAGAGCCAGTAAAAACACAATTACTCACAAAGGGCAGCATTATCAACGAGGCGGTAGGTGAATATAAAAGTAAAATGGCTTCCTTAAAAGGACACACCATAAAAACAGTAATTGATAAGCAATCAGACGCTAAAATAAAGAAAGAGTTGCAAAAACTCTATTCAGATAAAATGGTTAAAGGGGTCGCTAGGCCTATATACGAATATATTTTAGCAGAATCTAAATCAAAAGGATGTTGTTTTTGTTCGTATGCAGAGGCTACAGAGATAGATCATTTTTTACCAAAATCAAAATTTTCTGAATTTTCCATCGCGCCGATAAATCTGGTTCCTGTGTGTAATCGTTGTAATAAC
>JAERRU010000037.1 GCA_016735295.1 SAR324 cluster bacterium | reverse complement strand
GATTAGTATTTCTGTAACTCTAGCCCTTAGCTCTGCATTGGCGATTAGGCATTTCTGTAACCCTAGCCCTTAGCTCTGCATTTGTGATTAGGAATTTTTGTAACCCTAGCCCTTAGCACTGCATTTGTGATTAGGCATTTCTGTAACCCTAGCCCTTAGCACTGCTTTTCCTTGAGCTATCTATACTCAACAGCCCCTATTTGACCATGAATATAAAACGATTCTTGAAAAATAGATGCTGCTTTTTATAAAATAAAATAGTTGTTGCATATAAACATCAGGTGAGCTATACTTACAATAAGTGTTAGCCTATGATTATGAATTTTTTATTAATAATAAAACTGCATTTTATAACCTTTTTAAAAAATCATGAAAAAAACAAGCAACTATTCAAGACGAAAATTTATCGCCACAACAGGTATAACAGCAGCAGCATTAACCATTGGGTCTAAATTTTCTGCATTTGGTGCTGAGTCTAAAAGAATAAATTTTATGAATTGGGATACCTACATAGGCCCAAATACATTTAATGATTTTAAAAAGGCTCTTGGGGTAACAGTAAAATTAGATTTATTTGCTAATAATGATGAATTATTTGGTAAATTACAAAATGGCAACCCAGGCTATGATGTGATAGTTCCTTCGCATGATATGGTACAAAAAATGACCAGCCTGAATATGCTAGTACCTTTAAATTATGATAAAATTCCTAACTCGAAAAATATATTTAAAAAATTCCAAGACGCAGAGTTTGATCCAGGAAGAAAGCATTCCATAACCTATATGTGGGGCACCATTGGAATTGGCTATAACAAAAGAAAGGTAAAGGGCACACCAGATAGTTGGAAATTTCTTTATGATTCACCTCTTTACGCAAATCGAATTTCTCTGATAGGAGAAGCTAGAGACCTCATAGCACTGGGGCTTAAGTATTTGGGCTATTCGGCTAATTCTACTAACTTAAAGCATTTAGCTGAAGTGGAAAAATTGTTAATTGCTCAAAAAAAACATATCAAATCATTTCACAGTGATAATGGACAAGATTTATTGCTAGCTAATGAAATTGATTTAGTGCAAGAATATAGCGGTGATATATCTCAAATTATGGCTGAAGATAAGAAATTTGATTATCTAGTCCCCAAAGAAGGAAGCACGGTTTGGCAAGATAATTTGGCTATCCCCAAGGGAGCACCTAATTTAGAAAATGCCCATAAGTTCATAAATTTTTTACTTGACGCTAAAATTGGCCGAGATATAGCCGATGAAATTCGTTACGCCACTCCAAACGAGGCGGCATATAAATTGATGGACGATAAATATAGAAACGATCCCACAATTTATCCACCGGATAATATATTGAAACGCTGCGAAACGCTAAAGTTTCATGGATTAAAAATGAGTCAAAAATATGACGAAATTTTGACTAGAATCAAAGCTGCCTAGCAACTAGTAAATAATGTTTTATAATAGTTACTCCCAGCTTGTGGGAAAATCGTCAAGGTAGCAATCAATATCAATATGGGATTATTTAAGCCATATAGTAATGAATCTGTTGAGTCTTGGTATCAACATACTAAGACTCACGTTAAGCAATATCCTAAATTTTACGGTGAAAAAAATTACGATGCGGTTGTATTAGGCGGCGGAAACACTGGGCTAACTAGTGCCATTCATTTAGCACAAGCTGGTTTTAAGGTTGCTCTGTTAGAGCAAAATCAAATTGGTTGGGGAGCATCTGGGCGCAGTGGTGGGCAATTTATCACTGGTTTTAGCTGCTCTCTATCCAAGATGATTAATTTAGTCGGTAAAGATAATGCTAAGAAGCTGTTTTATCTTTCTGTAGAGGCTAACTTGCTACTTGAATCATTAATTAAACAGCACAATATTGATTGCAATTTTGTAAAGGGATATTATCACGCTGCCGTTAAAAAATCTCATTTAAAAGATTTTGCTGAGACGCTTAATATTCAAAAAGATTTTGGCTATGATAACGGCTCATATATCATCAAAAAAGATAAAGTTAATCACCATATAGCAACCAATCAATATATAGGATTACTTAATGATCCTGATTCAGGGCATATCCACCCATTAAATTTAGTGCTAGGTTTGTCCCACATAGCCGAAAAATTGAAGGTTGATATTTATGAGAATTCACAAGTTACGGCCTTTTCTATGGACAAGAAAAAAGTGCTGCTAAAGGTGAATGGTGGAGAGGTAAAGGCCAAATATTTTATTTTAGCGGGTAATGCCTATTTAAAGGGATTATCCCCAAAAATTGAAAATAGAACTATGCCAGTAGGCACCTATATAGCGACCACACAGCAATTATCACCTAAATTGGCTAAAAGCTTAATTCCTGATAATTCGGCAGTGGCAGATTCTAATTTTGTGCTCGATTACTTCAGAAGAACCCACGATAACAGAATGCTTTATGGTGGCAGGGTTAGCTATTCGCTAGTGGCTCCTAGCAATATTAAGCAAAGCATATATCACCGAATGGTGAAAACCTTTCCCCAGCTAGCCGGCAAACAAATCGATTTTTCATGGGGCGGATATGTGTCGATCACCATGAATAGAGCACCTTATTTTGGTAGAATAGGAAATAATGTTTTTTTTGCTACTGGTTTTTCAGGACATGGAGTGTCTCTCACGTTGCTAGCGGGCAAATTAATTGCCGAGGCGATTAAAGGTAGTGAAGAGAGATTTAGCCTATTTGAACATATCCCCCATCTTCCTTTTCCTGGCGGTCGATTATTAAGAATGCCGGCTCTAGTTTTGGGAATGTCTTATTACCGGCTAATGGACTGGTTAGATCGATAATTAGATTTTATTTTTTTGATCAATTTAAATGCCTTTACAAATATTTCGCCTAACATTTTATGCACGCTAGATGATTCATCAACTATATAAATCCTGAGAATAATCGGCTAGGCTAATGATTAATTTATCTGCGAAAACATATAATTAGGCTAAACGTTAAGCAATAAAAAATTCCTTTCCCACGAACTAATCACCTTTGAATAATCATCTAGCTCGCATTGCTTGACCAATTTAAACGCCTTAACAAATCTTTCGCCTAACATT
>JAERRU010000018.1 GCA_016735295.1 SAR324 cluster bacterium | reverse complement strand
AAAGAAATGCCTTTGCCCATTATCGTTGCCTATATGATAATCAATAGTATCAGTAAATTTCCAAAAAGAGATTAAGTCACTAAAAGTTTGTACGCTTACCGATTTTTTATTATCAATGGCATTATAAATATTTTCTACATAGCCCTTTTCTGCCGTACTACCTATCAAAAATATACGAGCGTTAACTTTATTGAGGACTCTATTAATTAGGTTGATGAAATTCTCTTTAGGCCAGCGCTTATTAGTATCATCAGATACAGTTGAGATAGAGATATTTAAATCTTGACTAGCGCCGATTTTTCTAGGTTTACGGGCTCTTTGGCCTTGAAAGTCTGCATCTAGGCTACCACCTTTAACACCTAATGGAGCTAATAATGCAAACTCATTAGATGCATAATAGGTATCTTCTTCTTGGGGTCGTGGTATTTTAATATTAAAAGCAAGGTGCCTGGGGTGGTCAGTTTTATAGCTGATTCTTTTAGGAATGCCGCTAAAAAGTGAAATAACCGCAGTGCGATCTCTAGGTAAAAGGTCAACTAAAGCATCAAATTTTTCGCGTCTTATATCTTTGATTATACGAATAGTTTCTCTAAGACCAGCTTTTCTACTGAGTTTCCAAACTTTGCTGAGATGAGGAGAATTTTGAAAAATATGATGGCAAGGAGGAGAAGTGAGATAGTGAAGTTCCCAATCAGGGTGAGTATTTTTTAAGGCTCTCACTGCCGGAGTGGTTAGAAGCACATCGCCAATTTTTTTTGTGATCAGTAAAAGAACCTTCATTTTTATTTTTTTATGTGTTCAGGGAAAAATTTTGCTATTTCGCGTAAGGCGGCGTTAGTGGCGTCAAGCCATTTGATGCCTAGACAATCAATATAGCCATGGAAAATAGGAGAACGGCTGAATTTATACGAAATTTTATTTTCAATAGTTGCATGTATATCAGAATTAGGCGGTGTCCAAGCTGATGCGATTGCTGGCCCGAAAATACCAAAAGTGGGTACCCCCCGAGTGATAAAGAAATGTCTTTGCCCGTTATCATTGCCTATATGATAATCAATAGTATCAGTAAATTTCCAAAAAGAGGTTAAGTCATTAAAAGTTTTCACGCTTACCAATTTTTCATTATTAATGGCATTATAAATATTTTCTATATAATCCTTTTCTGCCGTACTACCTATTAAAAATATACGAGCGTTAACTTTATCGAGAATGCGGTTAATTAGGTTGATGAAATTGTCTTTAGGCCAGCGTTTATTAGCATCCCCAGATACAGTTGATACAGATATATTTATATTTTTACTAGCACTTATTTTTTTAGGTTCACGGGCTCTTTGGCCTTGAAAGTCTGCATCTAGACTACCTCCTTTAACACCTAATGGAGCTAATAATGCAAATTCATTAGAGGCATAATAGGTGTCGTTTTCGGGTAGGGGTATTTTAATATTAAAAGCAAGGTGTCTGGGGTGGTTAGTTTTGTAGCTGATTCTTTTAGGGATGCCGCTAAAAAGTGAAATAACCGCAGCGCGATCTCTAGGTAAAAGGCCAATTAAAACATCAAATTTTTCGCGTCTTATATCTTTGATTATACGAATAGTTTCTCTAAGACCAGCTTTTCTACTGAGTTGCCAAACTTTGCTTATATGAGAAGAATTTTGAAAAATTTGATCGCAAGGCGGAGAAGTAAGATAGTGAAGTTCCCAATCAGGATGAGTATTTTTTAAGGCTCTCACTGCCGGAGTGGTTAGCAGCACATCGCCAATTTTTTTTGTGATCAGTAAAAGAACCTTCATTTCTATTTTTTCATGTGCTTAGGAAAGCGTTTTGCCATCTCACCTAATGCGGCGTTAGTGGCGTCAAGCCATTTTATATCTAAACACTTAAGATAAACGTCAAGGCTGTTTGATTTACACTCGACTTTATTTTCAATAGTTGCATGCATATCAGAATTAGGCGGTGTCCAAGCCGAGGCGATTTCTCTACTAAAAACACCAAAAGTAGGCACGCCTCGAGCGATAAAGAAATGCCTCTGCCCGTTATCGTTGCCTATATGATAATCAATAGTATCAGTAAATTTCCAAAAAGAAGTTAAGTCATTAAAAATTTGCACGCTTACCGATTTTTTATTATCAATATCATTATAAATATTTTCTACATAGCCTTTTTCTGCCGTGCTACCTATCAAAAATATACGAGCGTTAACTCTATTGATGACGCTATTAATTAGTTTTATAAAATCGTCTTTAGGCCAACGCTTATTGCTAACCATAGATACAGTTGATACAGATATATTTATATCTTTACTAGCACTTATTTTTCTAGGTTTACGGGATTTTTGCCCTTGAAAATCCATATCCAAGTTTTTTCTTTTAACCCCTAATGGAGCTAATAGTGAAAACACGGCATCCGCAAAATAGATGGTTTTTTTGGGTGCGGGTAATTTAATATTATAAGCAATATGCCTGATGTACGGTGAGTTAAAGCCGATTCTTTTAGAAATACCGCTGAGAAGTGAAATAACCGCAGTGCGATCTCTAGGCAAAAGGTCGACTAAAATATCAAATTTTTCGCGTCTTATGCTTTTAATTATACGAATAGTTTCTCTAACACCAGCTTTTCTATCGAGCAGCCAAACTTTGCTTATATGAGAAGAATTTTGAAAAATTTGATCGCAAGGCGGAGAAGTAAGATAGTGAAGTTCCCAATCAGGATGAGTATTTTTTAAAGCTCTCACTGCTGGAGTGGTTAACAGCACGTCGCCAATTTTTTTTATTTGAATTAAGAGAACCTTCATTTTTATTTTTTCATATGCTCAGGAAAGCGTTTTGCTATCTCACCTAATGCGGCGTTAGTGGCGTTAAGCAATTTTATATCTAAACACTCAATATTACACGTAGGATAAATAGCAGAACAGCTGAATTTACACGCGACTTTATTTTCAATAATCACATGCATAGCAGAATTAGGCGGTGTCCAAGCTGAAGCGATCGCTGGCCCGAATATACCAAAAGTAGGCACGCCTCGAGCGATAAAGAAATGCCTCTGCCCGTTATCGTTGCCTATATGATAATCAATAGTATCAGTAAATTTCCAAAAAGAGGTTAAGTCATTAAAAGTTTGCACGCTTACCGATTTTTTATTATCAATATCATTATAAATATTTTCTACATAGCCTTTTTCTGCCGTGCTACCTATCAAAAATATGTGAGCGTTAACCTTGTTGATGACGCTATTAATTAGTTTTATAAAATTATCCTTAGGCCAGCGTTTATTGCTAGTCATAGATACAGTTGAGATAGATATATTTATATCTTGGCTAGCATTAATTTTTCTAGGTTCACGAGCTCTTTGCCCTTGAAAATCTATATCCAAATTTTTCTTTTTAACCCCTAATGGAGCTAATAATGAAAACACAACAGCCGCATAATAGGTTGTCTTTTTAGGATATGGTAACTTAATGTGATAAGCAAGATGTCTGAGATGCGGGGCTCTATAGCCAATTTTTTTAGGAATACCACTAAAAAGGGCAATAACCGCAGTGCGAGGTCTAGGCAAAAGGTCAACTAAAATATCAAATTTTTCGCGTCTTATATTTTTAATTATACGAATGGTTTCTTTAAAACCAGCTTTTAGACTGAGTCGCCAAACTTTACTGATATAAGGAGAATTTTGAAAAATTTGATCGCAAGGAGGAGAAGTAAGATAGTGAAGCTCCCAATCAGGGTGAGTATCTTTTAAAGCTCTTACTGCCGGAGTGGTTAACAGCACATCGCCGATTTTTTTTGTTTGCAATAAAAGAACCTTCATTTTTTTATATTTACTAATTAATTATTTTAGTAAATTAGCTAAATTACTTTGATAGTTCTCTTTAAATGAAAAAAGTTTTTTTGATAGATGGTCAAGCTTAGTATTGCTATTTTCAAGAGCAAGTTTTAACATTTTAGGATTGGGCGAGCCAAGAGTTTTTTGCCGAGATAAACTTTCTTTAGGGTCAATAGCTTTTTCCCATTCGCTATCACTAATAGATATGGGTAAATCTTGTTTTTTTAAAATTTGCCTTAATGATTTAAGATTTAAAGAGTGATCAGAATTTAAAGCAATTGCTTGACTAACAATTAGGTAAGATTTTCTGAAACCTAAATTATATTTATATGATAAAAAATTAGTAACCTCAATCGCTGCCATGCCACTATCCTTGCATCTGGCTAAACAATTTTCTCGATTAACGCTAAGATCAGCCAACACATTTTTTAAAATAATCGGGATATCATTAAGCTCCCTGAAAAGATCAAGGATGATATATTTAGTCTGTTGTAAATCTCTATTATATCCGCTAGGTAATCCCTTGATGATAGATAAAATACTTTGTAAATTACCATGACTAAGGGCAGTTTTTGCTCTTATAATTTCGGCAAAATCAAGATTAATCTTTTGGGGCATGATAGATGAGCCAGTGACATACTCACTGCTAACATTGATTAATGAGAAATAAGGATGAGAATATAAAATTAAATCTTGAGCAATTCTGCTCCAATGGCTGCTAGCTATCGCCAAGTCAAAAGAAAATTGGGCCTCCATTTCACCGCGAGAACTAACCGCATCAAGCGTGTTGTTGGCAGAACTGGTGAAGCCTAATAATTTCGCAGTTAAATCAGGATCAATGGGCCAAGAAGTGCCATATCCAGCCCCAGCACCAAGCGGGCATTGGTTAAATAGGTGCAAACTATTAATCATGCGTGTGATATTTCTTAGCTCAACTTCAATCCAAGCACCAACCAAATGCCCAAAACTAGTATACATAGCCGGTTGATAGTGGGTGAATCCGGGCATAATCACATCTTTTTCTCTATCGGCTAGCTTTATCATTAAGCTAGTTAAGTTAATTGAAGATTGGGTAACGTCGGTTAGCCTTTGCCTTAGATAAATCTTCATATCAGTGGCTACTTGGTCATTACGACTGCGCGCGGTATGTAATTTTTCTGCTGCTTTAATTTTTAAATCTTTGGTTAGCCGTTGTTCAATATTCATATGAACATCTTCTAATTTTGGATTAAGTTTAAAAGTTCCAGCAGCAAACGCTTTGCGCGATTCAATTAAGCCTACTTTCAGGTCGTTATGCTCATCTTTGGTGATAATTTTTTGAGCAAATAACATCTGAGCGTGGGCTAAATTGGTATAAATATCAGCATAAAATAATTCACTATCCGCCATAGGAATATCTTTAACGTCTCGGCCGGTAGTAAAGGCTAAATTTAAATTAAACGCCTCGTTGGTGGATTGCTTTAACCAAAAAGGGAGGTCATTATTTTTCTCATTATCTTGCTTTGCCATGTATTTAAATAATAGGTTTAATTGATGAAATTAGGTTAGTTGATTTCTTCAATAGTGAAGTGTGAGTTAGTAAAAACACATATTTCAGAGGCAATTTTCATTGCATGAATGGCTATTTCTTTAGCACTAAGATCGGTTTTATCAATCAAAGCTTTAGCCGCAGATAGGGCAAATTGGCCACCAGAGCCAATGGCCATTATTTTATCTTCTGGTTCAATCACATCTCCTCTGCCCGATAAAATATAAGAATTATCTTTATTGGCGGTTAACAGCATGGCTTCTAAATGACGAAATATTTTATTAGTTCGCCACTCTTTAGCCAGCTCGACAGAGGCTTTTGATAGATTTCCGGCAAATTCTTCTAATTTAGTTTCAAATTTTTCAAACAGATAAAAGGCGTCAGCAGTGGAGCCAGCGAAGCCAACTAACACTTGATTATTATAGGCACGTCTAATTTTAACGGCATTTTGTTTCATTACAGTATTGCCTAAAGAGACCTGCCCATCTCCAACCATAACTACATTATTTTTACGTCTTACAGCTAATATGGTGGTGGCGTGAAAAGATTGATTCATGATCTATTTATATTTGATTTAAGTAAATGGTTATTCGGTTAAATTAATTTTTTTACTATTAAGGGTTAAGGCCAACAAAAACATTTCGAAACTTTCTTTACGCGAGCTAATTGGTTTGATGATGATTACTTTTTTGAAGCAAATTTTCAAAAAATCGACTATCTCATTAGTTCTAGGCCCTTGAAAAGTTTTAATTAGAGCACTAGCATTATTTTTCAAGGTTTTTTGAGCGAGCAAGGCAGCTTTATAGGTTAAATTATAAGATGCTTCTTGGTCAACCCATTTTATGCCAGTAGTTTTAGGGGCTAAATCGCTTAGTAATAAATCGAATCTACCATTTTCAATTATCAGAGAGCCAAAATCAAAATTATATATATCTTCTTGATAATAGGTAGCCTGGGGGGGTAAATTCATTTCTAAAGGAGATAGATCGAACGAGTATAAAGCACCGCCAGAGCCAATTTTTTCTGTTATAAGTTTCGTCCAACTACCTGGATGAGCACCTAGTTCAATTATTTTTTGATCTTTTTTAATCAATCTATGTTTTTCATCAATTTCTATCAATTTATAGATGGATCTAGCCTTAAATCCAGCGTGCTTAGCTTTCCAGAATAGATGATCTTTAATTTTTTTCATTTTAAAAAGATAATCCCAACTCTAATTTAGTTAAATAACATTCTTATAATGTGAACTTTTAATAAAACATATCAAACTAGCATAAGGTATAATATTTTGCTAATCAAAGTAACTTTCCTATCGGGGGGAGGGGAATAATTTTTAATAGCAAGAAATTAAGACAAAGATACAAAAATAAATATTTTAAAATTTATTTTATAAAAAAAAGGAGCGGTAGTTATGTATCGTTGGTTAGTTTTCTTATCATATCTCTTGTTAAGCAATTATGTTCTTCAGAGATAGATAGATGCTTTTCGATAAGTTTAATTTTTTCTTTAAATGAGCTTTCAGGCATATTAAGTTCAGAGATGGTGGATTTAATTTTTCGCATAACGTCTGATTGAGACAGCAATTTTGGGTTATCTTGCCCGCCGGTTTCTGATTCTTTGTTTAGGTCGGTGCTAGCTAAATCAGTATCAGTATTGATGTCAGCGATTTTATCGTCTAGGTCTATGCTGGCTAAATCAGCGTCAGCATTAACATCATTAATTTTATCGTCTAGGTCTATGCTGGCTAAATCATTATCAGTATTAACATCAGCAATTTTATCGTCTAGGTCTATGCTAGCTAAATCAGCGTTATCATTAACATCAGCAATTTTATCGTCTAGGTCTATGTCAGCTGAATCAGTATCAGCATTAACATCATTAATTTTATCGTCTAGGTCTATGCTAGCTAAATCAGCGTTAGCATTAACATCATTAATTTTATCGTCTAGGTCTATGCTGGATAAATCATTATCAGTATTAACATCATCAATAGGTTTATCGGTTAAATCTGTGTTAACCAATTCATCATCCATCTCAACAGCCACATCGGCTGCCGGTTCTTCGTCCAAATTACCACTAGTTATATCCAGCAAATCACTTTTATTGAGTGCCATATTATTGGTATCAAAACCTATCTCATCAAAATTAGTCGGCGGGTTGGCGGATAATTTATCAAATTGATTTTGCTTGCTATCATCTATCGCAGCAAATGCCCCAAAATCCTCCTCGTGCGATGGATCTTTAAGCGGAATCTCCTCATATTTAAACGTATCTTTAAGCTGTTGTTTAACTAAGATAGCTTGCTCGGTAAATTTAGTATTTATTTTCTGCTCATCAGCCTCTTTATCATTATTTGCATTATCATCAATTGGATTTAAAAATAAATCTATCTGATCTTTATCTAACTCACTATCAAAATCATCATCTTGAGCCTCCGCTAAATTCTCATTTACAATATCTTCATAACTAGTTATTTCACCTTGAGGATTATCTGTTATTAATTCAGTTGGAGGAGTGGGGGGCAAAAAATCATTTTCCAATGAATTGGTTTTATCATTATCCAAGGGAAATTCGCTTAGTTCTGCTTCAAAACGTGAAGCGTTGAGAAAATTATCGCTATCATTAGTTGATTGATTTTCACCCAATTTATTCATTCCTGATAAGCTAAGCTGGGGATTATCAAATTCATTATGGGATGTTTCAGTTTCTAAAAGATTATCATCACTCGACTCGCTGGGATGATCATTATCAATAGGAACATTATCAAAAATATCCATTAACTCATTAGAGTCAGAGCTTATTTCTGCGCTGTTTTCTTTGATTTCTTCAAGCAATGATTCATCAGATGAACTTGCCTGGCTATCATTTTTAGGTGTTGCAATATCTTCTTTAGTATCTGAGTTGATAAACTGCTTTTGTGTAGAAATTTCGTCGACTTCTTGGGCAGAGGTTTCAGTATCATCAAAATCGATTTTTATTTCTTCCAGCTCACTATCTAGGTCAGTAGTGGGCACATTTTTTAAAGAATCACTAGTAAAAGTTTTTATTGAATTATCCTCACCTCCTACAGCATATTTATCCTCTTTACGAGCGTCGGTGGTAATGCCTAAATTTTGGGCTAAAGAATGGCCATCAAAGTTAGTATCCATCACCTGCTCATCAAGGGTCTCGCCTTCAATTGGTGATGGCTTTATGTTTGATGTGATATTATCAAACACATCAAGTGAAGCGTCATCTTTTGAGTGCTCACTAGTGGACTCACTTTGAGGATGAAAAGTATCAGGTAAAGCCCCGGCTATTATCTCTTGCCCATCATCAGTAACTTCATTTGCCGGCGTGCCCACCAAGTTAATCGGGGAGCTGGGGCTATCAATGGTCTCTTCTTCAGATAGTGAATTTTCCCTACTTGATAATTCATCGACATTATTATTATTATTATTATTAATATCAAGCTTGGTTAATTGTTCTACAGGATCGATAGTAGCAGTTATTTCTTTTAAAATTGGGTCTTGGCTAGTTGGTGATGAGGGGGTTTTATCTTCAAACAGGCTCATTAATTCTTGATCAACGGCTTCAAATTGAGGTAATTCTTGGCTTAGCTCTAAAGGAGATTCTTGCACTATTTTGCTGAGATTATCAATTAATTCTTGATACTCAAAAGGCTTTTGCAACACCCCGATCACATTTAGATCTCCCCAAAATTCACTATTTACTTCTTCATCCTCATCTTCAATTAAAATGATAATAGGTAAATCATAACCAATTTGATCTTTATTAAAATCAATACTTGTTTGATCTAGCCGCTTGCCGTATATCACTAGCTCAGGCCTTATTCTAGCGATTAATTCTATCCAATTAGTGACTTCAGGTTCATTAAATATTTCGACATTTTGGTAATGATTAGTCAAAACATTAGTTAGCATTTCACTTAGAGTTTTGGACTCTTGACCAATTATTAATTTAGTTAACATAAGTTAAAGGTATAACCAAAAAGTTTGTAAATCTTTATAAATAATTATAGAAGGCGCTGCATAAAGACCAAAATTATAAATTATCATCACTATTCATCAGTTCCAGCCCTTAGCATTAAAGCCATTTAAAATCAAGTAGGCAAGGAAAAAATTAAACTATAATCACCTTTTAAATTAATCCTATCAAGGATATCTTTTATTTTTATTAAACTTTTTTAATTTGACGTATTTTTGACTTTTCCCTCCAAAAAACTATTGATGTTCGCCCAAAATTCGTCTAATTGGTTAAGTTTATCATTATGAGACGATGATTTTTTCGTAATTAATATATCATAAATTTGGCTAAGCACGGCTTTTCTGAGGGGATATTTTTTGTTATTAGCAAAAGCGAGCTTAAAAAATTTCGTCCAAGAAAATCTTATACCAGGATCGATCTTTCCACGAAATCCCGCAATTTGCTCATGGCCTAAAATTCTAGCAGGGTCGCTAAGTTTAGGATATAATATCTTTAATTTATTAACTAAGCTAGCTAAAGATTTATATTGCTCATTTGTATAATCAAAAATATTACCATTATAATTAACTAATTCTATTCCTAGCGAAAAATCATTAAAATTTGTCCAATTTTTCCCCTTTTCGCACCAAGAGCTACGCCCTGCATGCCACGCCTTGCAAGCTTGTCCTGAAAATGATGGAACCAATTCGTAAATAGTGCCGTCTACATCAATCAAAAAATGAGCAGAAACTTTGCCATCCTTAGCACTAAATAGCTTGATAGTGGCCTTGGCGGATAAAGCGCTATAATGTATAATCAAAAATTCAACTTCTATTTTAGTATGATTATAATTATCGAGTGGGAGCCATTTTTTAGTAATCATTTTCACCTATATTTTAAAAACAACTTTGTTAGTGGTGGCTAATATATTAACTATTATGTAAGATTATATTAGATTATTTATCTGGTAATAGGGTAAGGTAACTAGAAAAATAAATCATACTTACCGCTTAATAAAAAATAATAAAAACAATAAAAACATTGTTTAAAGATGTTATAGGCTTAAGTGGGCTTAAGCAAATATTAAAGAGTTTTTTAAAGACAAATAATCACCTATCTAATTTTATATTTATAGGGGCTAGAGGTTGTGGAAAAAGCACTATGGCGCTTAGTTTTGCTAAAAGTATTTTTTGCTTTAATCATAGCGGAGGGGGTGAGTCTTGTGGCTCGTGTGAATCTTGCCTTATGTTTGAGCGAGGTCAACATCCAGATTTTATATTAGTCAAGCCAACTAGTGCCACTATAAAAATATCGCAAATCCAAACTCTGCAAAATAAAATTCTTAGTGCACCAGCTTTGAGTAGCAAAAGAGTGGTATTCATAAAAAATGCTGATAAATTAGGCCTAGAGGCCGCTAATGCATTTTTAAAAACTTTTGAAGAAGCCCATCACCGATGTTTTATTATACTTAGTATTAGTACCCAAAAAAATCTCTTACCTACCCTTTTATCAAGAGGGGTAAAAATTTATTTTCCTATCTTAACCGACCACCAAATATCTGATATATTGAAAATTAAGTTTAATTGGGAGCAGAGCCAGATAAATCAATATCAGTTTATTTTTAAACAGGGTATAAGAAAAGATTGGATAGAAAATTGGGATGAATTTAGTGCTTTAAGAGATGAGGTAATTAAAATTTTACTTGATTTACCAAAATCTGATTTTAGTAAAGTACTTTTTGCGATTACTAATTGGGCTAATAAAAATCAAACTTTATTAGTTATAGAAATATTGATGAGTTGGTTTCGTGATGTTATTGTTATCAATCACTCCCAAAAAGGATATTTGATAAATCAAGATTATCTATTACCACTTAAGGAATCTTTTTGGTGTAAAATCGATTTTTTAAATATTTACGATCTTTTATTAATGTTGCGTCAAAGTGAAAGAGCGATTCACTTTCAGGCAAATAAAAATTTAAGTCTTATATCTACATTTATCAGGTTAAAAGAGTTATCTTAAGAGTAGATAAAATAATTATTTTACTAATATTTGTATTACTTCATTAATATTTTAAAATAAAAAAACTTGAAATATTTATTATATTCAAATAGCCAGCAAGGGATAGTCAGATTTTTTAGTTATTTTAAAAAATATAAAGAGCGCATTATTGTAGCTCTTATTTGTGTACCTATTTCGATAGCGGCTGCTTTTATTGCCCCATTTCTTTCTATTATTATAGTAGATAATTATATAGCTAAGGGCGTGACTGAAGGAATTCATTTGGTGATTATGGCTTATGCGGTGGTTTTCGTGGCGGGATATAGTGCGGATACTGTTTATTATTATATGTTACAAAAATCAGGAGCGTTTGCTTTATCGGATATGCGAAGGGATTTATTTGGTCATGTAGTAAATTTGCCCCGCACTTATTTTGATAAAACACCACACGGAATAACCTTGAGCCGATTAACCACCGATTTTGAGGCTATCGGGGAGAGCTTATCTATGGGAGTGGTGAATTTAATAATAGAACTGATAAAGGCGGTAGTGTTATGTGGATTATTGATTTATATCAGTTTAAAATTGAGCGTGGTATTTGCACTGGTAGTGCCGGTAATATTTTTGGTTTCTTATTTGATTAGAAGGCAATTAAAAACATATTATGGCAGATCTAGGGCGGCGTTGGCGGAATCAATTTCTTTTTTAAATGAATGTTTGCAGGGCATGCGAACAGTTTTATTGCTCAATGCAACCACTAACATGGAAAAAAGCTATGCCCAGAAAAATGATAAATTCTATCAACCACGAAAGGCAGCAAATTTTTATGAATCATTACTTTTTTCGGTTATCGAGGGAGTGAGTATGATAACAGTGGCGATAGTTTTGTGGGTGGGAGCTAATCAAATTGTGGCGGGAGTTTTGACGATAGGCACTTTAATTGCCTTTTACCAGACGATGCAAAAGATATTTTTACCAATCAGAGAGCTAACGCAACAGCTTTCTAGCATTCAAAGAGCTACTACTTCTATGGTCAGCATAGATAAGCTATTTAAGGCAAAACAAGATAAGGATCAAGCTAGCAAGGGGGCTACATTAAAAAGGTTTGATTTTTTAGAATTTAGAAATGTATCTTTTAGATATGGCCCAGATAAGCCTTTAGTATTAAAAGAAGTTAGTTTTAGGCTAAATAGAGAGGAAAAATTAGCTTTTGTTGGCCGAACTGGATCTGGAAAAACTAGTATATTAAAATTAATTGATAAGCAGTATCAAGGCTATGAAGGAGAGATAATCCTTAATGGCCAAGAGCTATCTAGTTTAAGTAAAAAGGAGGTATTGAGCTTTTTGAGCATTATGAATCAAGATGTATTTTTATTTAATGAAACCATCAGATTTAATATAGCTCTTTCATATAATAAAGATAAACTAAGTGATATACAAAGAGCGGTTGATTATGTGCAAGCTGATAAGTTTATTGATAAATTGCCATTAGGGCTGGAGCATGGGGTGTTAGAGAATGGTAAAAATTTATCATTGGGGCAATCACAAATGCTAGGATTAGCTAGAGCTTATGCTAGAGATAAAGATGTTTTTATTTTTGATGAGGCCACGGCAGCGATAGATTCTATTACCGAAAATTATATAGAACAAGCGTTAAAAAAGATTTTTAATGAAAAGACCGCCATAATAGTGGCTCATAGGCTGGGCACCATTAAAAATGCTGATCAAATTATAGTTTTAGATAATGGTATGGTAAAAGAAAGAGGCACTCACCAAGAGTTGATTGATTTAAAAGGAAGTTATTTCAATCTTTCGCAAGTAGAAGCTAGAGTAACCCAATAGAGGTGAGCTAATATGTTTTGCTTTAGGGTATTATTTTTTAAATATTTTTGATTTATTTATATTAATTGATGATTACTAAATCAGATAATCCCCATCCTCCTAAAAAGAGTTTCTTGATGATGAGAGATAATTTTTTGAAAGATATAAAATCTATCACCCCGTTGGTTAGATTAGGTCTGGGAATGCTATTATTTTTGATGTTGATTAATTATGATTATTATCACCCAAGTTTTTTTGATCAATTTTCTGTGCCTCACCAGAGCCCGTATATTTTTGGTATAGCGGGGGCATTGTTTATTAGTATATTTTATGACTGGCTGGGTTTTTTTAGTTATTTGGTGCCGATATTTATTTTAACAATCAGGTTTGATGGCTGTTCTTATAAGCGGAGTATTTATTATGGAATAGTTTTGATAGGGGCGATAGTCGCGCTTGGTGGTATTTTGAATAACGATAAAATTTTGCTAGTAAAGTTTTTTGGTGGATTAGGTTATAGTGCTTCGGCGTTAGTAGGTGATATATGGTGGATAAAGGCCATAGCGATTTTGTTATTATTAGCTGGGGTGATAAGGTTGATTATGTTTATTAGGTTATATAAAGAAAGTTTTGCCAAGGTATATTATTTTTCAGCTACTTTTTTTACTTTGATGCGGATATTCGCTTATCAGATAATAGATTTTTGTAAGATTATTTTCTATCGATTTAGCAATAAATATATGGCTAAGCCGGCTAAATTGGTTAATTACGAGCAATCTGATAATAGCTCACCAAAGGATATGTCTGAGCATAAAGATAGAGCCTGCATGGGGAAAGAAGAATTAAACAAGTTTTTAGACGATATTCCAGAATCTACTAGCTAGTATTTTTTGCAATTAGACTAGATTTTTCAAAATATGGTCAGTCAAAAATTTAATACCCCCTTTTTCTGGTGGGGGTATCTGCAAAGATGATATTTGATGATTACCAGCAAAGCCGTTGCTTACTGAAACACCAAATCCCATATCACGAATCATTTCATAATCATTTTGTTGGTCACCAACCCCGATAGTTTGCTGAGGGGAGATATTCCATTTTTTTAAAATCTTTTTAATGGCAATACTCTTATTGATTTCAATAGGAGCTATTTCGCTAGACTGAGAACCAGTTCTAAATATATGATTTTTCAATAAAAAATCATTTTCACTAGTTAAGGATTTTCTTAAAACTAACTCCTTTTCAGGGGAGCAGAGTAAAATTATTTTAAGCACATCAGCAACCATGGATGAATCGTTACTATCAAATAATTTCTCATTAGGGAAATTGTTAGATCCCCATTTAACGGGATCGTCGCAGTAAATATGACCAGCTAAAGTTTGTAATTTAAATGATATATTTAATTTTGCTAAAACCGGTAATAAATTTTGAACGTCGTGCTTTTTAATGAAATCATTTAGCGTTAATTGCTCAGTATCTCTATCATAAAACATAGCTCCATTAGAAAAAACCGCACTCTCCTTTATAGATAACTCTTCTAAAAAAGGAGCCGCATTTTCAAAACTACGCCCCGTAGCAATAGAAACTCTAAAACCTTTATCTTTGAGTGATTCCAAGCAAGGAAGAACCTCATTTGGTACCGTAAATTCAGGAGTTAATATAGTTCCATCAAGATCAAAAAATATTGCTTTATAGCCAGTCACACCCAATTATAAATTACAAATTATAAATACCATTTATCGGTGAAAACCATTATTTATTTGATTCTCTATCGCTATATAATTAACGCCTTCCTCCGCCAAATATCTGCAATAAACTGATAAATAAATTCAAAATACTAATATAAAGTGCCAAAGATGCCTGCACCGCCATATTAGTAGGATAAACTCTCATAATATTAGAAGTCTCATAAAGAATGAATCCACTAAATACCAATACCCCTACACCAGATAGAAATAATTGAGTAATTCCACTTTGAAACCAAAAAGCATTAAGCAACCCTAAAACTACCATAGCAATAATAGATACAGTCAACATTCCACCTAAAAATGAAAAGTCTTTTTTACTCACAAAAGTATAAAAGGTAAGACCTAAAAATATAGCTACCGTGGTTAAAGCAGCCTGCAACGCTACATCTTTATAAACATAAACAATGGGTGCAGTGGTTATTCCAGTCAACACAGTAAAGGCGTTCATCATGATAAATGATAAAGAGCTTTCTTTTTTAACAAAATTAGCCGCTATTAAAAAACCAATTTCTGCGATGAAAAAAATCATCATATTGTTAACTACAAACAATAAAAATTCTGGTGAATTCATTGTGAAAGCGCCCGCTACTATCCCAAAAAATAAGCTCAATGCTAATAAAGAATAAACCTTTCGGATAAAAGCCAGCCTTTCTGATAAAGACACTTCAGCCACAACTGGAGCTCCACCAGCGATAGCCCGAGATGATGAAGATAATCTGTTGAATCTAAACATATCTAAAACCTCCTAATTTTCCTTTAAATACTAAAAACGATGAATAAAATGATAAACGACTAAATTAATTTTGCTGCAAGAAATATAACATATTTGAGCTATAGCATAACCAAAACACAAAAGATAGCATATAATCGAGTATTAACTAAGCAAAGCAATCATCAGTCAGCGACCGTATAATATGACCACATAATAGCCACAAAACTATAATATAGAAAGCAATGTTTCTTTAGGGATAGCCATTTTTTCAGAAATTTACTTGATAGTATAGCCTTCTATCGCCCATAAATAAAGTGATTCACGATCTTGGGCGACTAGTTGGCTAAATATAATTTCTACTTGTTCTTGTGATTTATAGTAATCATTTATCTTTGACATTATTAGATAAAAATTTGATTAACCCTGCTTGCAAAAGCTCAAAGGATTTATCCTCATTTTTTGTTAAGCTTGGGCAATAAAGCTAATTTTTAGATTTAAAGCGGTAATTATGAAACCTATCAATCGTTAATTTAATTTTTTAAAAATTATTTAGATAGAAGTTATAAAGAAGTATATTATTTAACGATAATATATTTTAGGGCAGGTAATTTTCCTAAAATTTAGATTGCAAAGATACTAATAGTTGGTTAATTTAAAAAACTTTAATAGCACTATAATTTAGTATAATCGTGGCGATATGGCCTACTAACTTTTATATAATTTAAGGGTTAGGGGCAGTAAATAATGGAAAAATTAATAATAAAAGGGCAAAAAGAGCTATCTGGTGAATTTGTACCTTCTGGTAATAAAAACGAGGCTCTTTCTTTGTTATCGGCGTGTTTGTTGTGTAAACAAAGAGTCAAGCTAACTAATGTCCCTAATATAGGAGACATTAAAACTATGTGCAAAATCATAATGGGCTTGGGGGCAAAGGGAGGCGTTGTAGAAAGCGATAATAGCATATGGATAGATGCTAGTAGCTTGCATTCTTTTACTCCCAATAAAAATTTATCGCACAAGGTAAGGGCCTCATTTTTGTTGTTGGCTCCCTTATTGGTTAGATTTGGCCAAGCGGTGGTAACTACTCCAGGTGGGGACGATATAGGCCGGCGCAGGTTAGATACTCATTTTTTGGCATTGGAAAAATTTGGGGTGACAATTAAAGCGAAGTTTAATAACTACCATCTAGAATGCAAAAAACTAATCGGTAATTATGTCTTTTTAGATGAAGCTAGCGTGATGGCCACAGAAAATTCTATTATGATGGCGGTAATGGCGAAAGGAGATACTATTATTTATAATGCCGCTTGTGAGCCTCATGTGCAGAGCCTTTGCCATATGTTAAATTTGATGGGGGCTAAGATTGGAGGCATTGCTAGTAATAGGTTAAGTATTGCTGGGGTTAGCTCCTTAAAGGGGGTTGAATATAGGATTTGTGATGATCATATTGAGATAGGCTCAATAATCGGCATGGCCGCGGTAACTAAGAGCAGTGTGACTATAAAAGGAGGTGCTTTAAGTGATCTTGGTTTGTGCGATCTTTATTTTTCTAAGCTTGGGGTATACTATAAAAAGATTGGCGATGATATTTTTATTCCCAAAGAGCAAGAGCTAGTTGTTAAAAGAGATGATAAGCTCAGAATTTCTAAGATAGATGACGCCCCTTGGCCTGGTTTTCCCACTGATTTGCTTAGTATTATGTTAACGGTGGCTACTCAGTGCCGGGGGAGTGTGTTGATTTTTGAAAAACTTTTTGAGAGTCGTTTATTTTGGGTGGATAAGATAATCGCGATGGGAGCTGAGGTAATTTTGTGTGATCCCCACCGAGCTTTGGTGACTGGCCCTTCTAAGCTTTATGGAGGGAAAATAATCAGCCCTGATATCAGAGCGGGCATGGCTTTATTGATTGCTGCATTAGTGGCTGAGGGGGAAAGTGAAATTTATAATATTGAACAAATAGATCGCGGATATGAGAATATCGATAAAAAACTTCGGCTACTAGGTGCAGATATAAAACGGGTCTCTTTTGCTTGATATTATTAATAAAATAAGCATATTAATATGAAAAATTCAGGACTTTTTGTGGCTATTGAAGGAGTAGATGGTTCAGGTAAAACCTTGCAAGTAAAAAGAGTAGCTACCCTTTTAAAACAACACAATCACTCAATTATAACTACTAGAGAGCCTGGAGGCTCCTCATTTGGAGGCCAGATAAGGGAAATACTATGCGATCCTAATCAAAAATTAGATGTGGTGAGTGAGGTTTTTTTGTTATTAGCTGATCGCCACGAGCATTATATGAAAATTATATCAAAAAAGCTTAAGGGTGGTAATATAGTGATTTCTGATCGATATTTGGATTCTACTTTCGTATATCAAGGTTACGCAGTTAATAGAGATCCTCAGTGGATACGAGATCTATTAGATAAAACACAAATTAAAACACCTGATTTAACTATTTGGCTATATTTGCCTATTGATGACGCCTTGGCAAGAGTTGAGAAAAGGAACAGCGAACAATCGCTCATTAAGCCTTGTTATGAACAAGTAGACTTTTTAACTAAGGTAGTTAAGGGATACGAGACTTTGTATGCTCAAAATAATAATAATAGCGTCAAAAAAATTGATGCTAGGTTACCAACAGAAGAAGTAACCGATTCTATCTTCCGTGCCATAATAGACGCTTGGGCAAAAAAGAATAATTAAAACATTTTTCTCGCAATGTCAGTCAAATAGACCGGATAATTGAGTATTTTTTCTCAATATCAGCTCAATAAATCGGATAATAGATATTTTATTCCCAAATAAATTAAATAAACTAGCTAATTAGGTATTTTATCCCAAAATAAACTCGCTACATCCATACCTCCCACTTTTGTGAGGGCTTGAATGCCGGTGGGACTAGTTATATTTATCTCATTGATATAATCACCAATCACATCAATACCCGCAAAGTATATTCCATCTTTTTTGAGCTGAGAGGAGATAGTATTTATTAAATCAAGTTGCTTGCTCGTTAATTTAGCTAGCTTGGCCTTGGCTCCAACGTGCAGATTAGTTCTATTTTCATTATCGGCAGGAATTCTTTGCACGGCATCTATAAATTTTCCATTCAAGGTGAAAACTCTTAAATCCCCTTGCCTAACCTCTGGGATATATTTTTGGATTATTATTTTAGTTTGAAAATGGTTAGTCAATATTTCTAAAGCCGAAAGAGAATTATTATCTTTAGGGCTAATCAACAAAACTCCTGAGCCACCTCTATCGTTTATCGGCTTGATTATAACCTTGCCGTACTGATGCATAAAACTGGTTAAATCAGCTAGGTTTGAGCTAATCAAACTTTCTGGAAAAATACCAGGAAATAACAAAGGATATAGCTTTTCTACCCGATTTCTTAATGAGTGTGGTTCGTTGATCACCTTACCCTTTTTAACTAAAGATAAAAATTGGGTAGCAAAGAAGAAATCAAGATCAAATGGAGGGTCTTTACGCATTAAAATCAAATCAAAAGAATCTAGCTTAATATTTTCTTTATTAGTCAAATAAGAAAAATAAGGGCTAGCATCTAAAAATTTTACTTGCCTAACGTAGCCGTAGCAATTCTCATTTAGCAAAGATATATCATTAATATCAACCACATAAGAAATGTGGCCCCGTTTTTGCGATTCTAACGCTAATACGTAGCTAGTATCTCTCTCGTATACTAAAGACTCTAAAGGATCTATCACAAACAATACCTTAACCATAAAAATTACTTGCTTATTTTATTGTTTAATTTTTCTTTTAGATAACTAATGCCAAGAGTTGACCCAAAGACTGCAAAAATAATTAATGATGTGGCAATTTGCACGGCCTCACTATCTAAAATTTCTTGATAGAAGTGTGGCATTAAAAAATCAAGTGAATGAACAATTAATTTAATACCTAATAAAATAACCACATAGAGCACCGCTGTTTGCAAAGCTGGGTAACGGCTGATAAACTTGCTGGTCACGCCTACCACCATCATTAAAGTAACTATCGAAATGAACACACCAAACCAGATTAAATAAATATTATCACTCAAAGAAACTACCACAAACACATTATCAATAGAAAATATCAAATCTATCACCCCAATAGATAAGGCTGTACGCCAAAAGATATTGATATATTTGAATGATTTTTTTTCTTTTGAATTTTTTTCAGATGATTTTTTATCGTCAGCCTTGCTTTTATCGCTGCTAAATAAATGGGTTAACCCCAGATAAACCAAATATAAGCCCCCTACCATTTTTAGTTGCCAAAATTGTATCAACCAAAAGGCTAACAGTAAGGCCAACACTCGGAAAAAATAAGCGAGAAAAACACCAATCGTCATTAATTTTCGCCTATCCTTTTCTTCAACTTTAGCGACTAGCAAGGCTAATACTGCCGCATTATCTAATGATAATAAGGCTTCTATTAATACTATATTAGCGACTACTAAAACTGCTGAAAAATCCATATAAAATATAAGTCAAAAAGAAATCAGATTAATATTGATATAATTTTTAGTTTTTTACGCTATAATTTTATAATTACTAGTTTAGTAGGCGGTTAACTTAGTTAAATATATTTCATAATTAACATGCTAAGTCAATTCACTAAAGCATTTTAATTTGAGTTGACTCAGGCTTATCAATTAAAAAAATATGATCGCTAAAATCTATAATATGCTTAAAATGGCTAATTAATTATCTATAATTTTATAATTGAGTAAATGAGTAATCACCATAATAATATCAATAAGGATAAATATAAAGCCGGTTTTGTGAGCTTAGTGGGAGCAACTAATGCTGGCAAATCAACTTTATTTAATAGGTTAACTAATAGTGATTTAGCGATTATCACTAAAAGGGAGCAAACCACCAGAGAGTTAATTGACGGAGTTTTAACTACATCTGATTATCAAATAATCTTTATCGACACCCCAGGTTATAACCACACAAAAGGTTTATTAGCCGATTTTATGCTCGCCCAAACCATCAAAAGTCTGCAAAAATCTGACCTGTTTGTGCTAGTATCTAGCCCTGATAAATCTTCAGAAGAAGATTTATTACTAGAAAGGCTTCCCCCATTTAAAACTCCTTTATTGTTGGTATTAAATAAGGTGGATAGCTGCCAAAATGATAAACTTGAAAAAAAAATTGCCTATTTAAATGAAAAACTTACCTTTATTAAAATACTTAAACTCTCTGCCACCCTAGATGATGATTTTGATGAATTACTAAAAATAATATCATCTATCTTGCCCGTCAGACCTCCTATATTTGATCAAAGCACTTTTACTAACCGAAATTTACGGTTTTTAGTGGCAGAATTTATTAGAGAAGCAGCGATGAAGATTTGTTATCAAGAAATACCCTATAGAATAGCCGTGCAAACCCAAGAATATAAAAAACTTGCTAAAATAACTAAAATAACAGCTTACCTCTATGTAGATAAAAAAAATTCCCAAGCAATCCTAGTAGGTACAAATGGGCGTATGATAAAAAAGATAGGCACCAGCGCTAGGCAAAGAATAGAAGGATTTTTAGGTCAAAGAGTATTTTTAGAGCTAAGCGTAAAGGTATTGCATAATTGGCATCAAGACCAATTAAAACTTAAATTTCTTGGTTACTCCTAACTAACGTTCATTTATCTATCTATCGACTTACTCTACTATATCTATTTATTTACGACCACAGCAGCAGGTAAATTATTTAAATAACATACGATCCACTAACATAGCTGAAGCGGGGGGAATGCTTACTCCTCTAGCTTGCAAAATGTTATCTACTTGATTTTTGGATTTGAAAAAACCAATGTTAATATCATATACCCCAGCCGACTTAGTAAGATAAACCACTTCATCGAAAGATTGCGTAAGGTCATAATAAAAACCATAGGCCAGTTCTAAAGAATCGAAAGATTTAAAATCAATCACAAAAATATCTTTATACTCTTCTAGTCGATTTTGGTTGAGGATAGTCTTTTTTACATAAAAGTTGGCAGAAAATATATTAGCATTTTTAAAAAATTGATAAATCTTTTCTCCCGCCTGCCAAGCTAGTTTAGTACTTGGAAAATGACCTACCATAATTTGTAAATTATGCCTACCTTTTTTGCTATAATGAGCGGAGTAACCTTGTGACGATATACGGTTAATTATTTGTTTGACTCTAAAAATATCACTATTTTTATAATCACCAAATACTAAAAAATAACCATTTACAATAGACGTAGATTTAATGATGGATAAAATTTTATCCAATCCAGCTTGATCAGTAGCCACAATCCATTTGCTCTGGTCTTTATCATATATCAAATAACCGCTATGTTGTTTGATCATCTTAAGCACCTTAAACCAATTAACCTTAGTAGTCACGCTAGCTAAATCTTTAAGATCAGTTAGGCTATATTCTTTTATATCGGTAGGAATGTGTAGCGAACTTTTTTTATTAGCCTTAATCTCAGTTTTTACCTGATCATCAGCTGGTGGTTCATTATCTGCTTTATCAGCATCAAGGATTAGCCGCTCTTCAGGAGATAAAACAAGGCCTTCTGATTCTGTATTAAATGAAGCAGAATTATCAGGTTTTACCAAAGAAGAATTTGTTGAAGAAGGAATGGAAGTAACATTAACATAAGTCGGGCGTAAGAAGTAATAGATAGCAATTCCAGCTAAAATAACTGAAAAGGCGATTACTATCCATAAAATGGGATGACTTAATTTGAACCAACTACTTTTTTGAGTTCTATTAAAGTTGGCCAGGGATCTTCGTCGAGTAACACTAGGATAAGGTTGCTTTTCAGTGAGTTTACCCCGTTTAGGTGCGCTGTTTTGTTGATTTTTTTTATTATTAATTAAGTTTTTCATAATTTTTGTGCAAACATATTTTAAAAAGTTAAAGCAATTTCAAATTAATACCTAATAAATAATCACATTGGTATTTTTTTAAATAGGCGGCAGTTAAAAGTTTTTCGCCAGCTATTTTTTTAACATCTAGGCAGTCTACCCAGTTTTGCGATAAAAAACAATCAAGGCATTTTTTTGATAAAGGTTGATAACTAAAATGCCACGGCTCAAACATAAAACCAGTTCTTTTTTTATCGTCGGGGTAAGTCATATAAAAATTAAATTGTTCAGCTCTATCCAAAAGCCAATCATACATTTGGTAAAATGGACCTCCATTTATATAATTTTTAGTTAGTAAAGGATCATCTAAATTTAAATCACCATCTACTAAATCAATCTCTGTGCCCCAGTGGTGCCTTGAAGTGCCTGGTAGGGCTGTATATTGGAGTATATTTTCAATAAGATCGTTTAATTTTGGAGCAACAAATTTTTTATATTTTGCAGCCCATAATTTGTTTTGGTGATTAAAATCTCGATGACCAGAAATTATCTTTAAACATACACCATCTTTTTTAGCGGCCATTTGCATTTTAAGAAAAGCTTCTCCTGCTTCATATAATAAAGGAACTTTACAATGCATTTCTCTGGTGGTGCCTCCCATTAGAAAGTCTAAATCAAACTCACAAGTCAAAATTTTATCAAATATGAGATTAATTGGGACTAAATCTAACTTTTCTATTCTTTATTACAGCGGATAAAGATAAAATGATTATTAGAAAAAACACTGACCAAGACATTATAGGAATGGTGATAAAGCCTAAATAATTTACATAATTTATCACGCACAAGCTATCGCCACAAGAAGATGGATCTATGTTAAATAAATTATATTGTAAAATTACATGAAAAGAAGAAATAGCAATTCCAATCACCGCTAAAGGTAACAAAGAAATGGCGGCTTCTCTGGGGTGTTTTCTGAAAAGCACGCCCATCAGACTAATTATAACGATTGGATACATAGCTATTCTTTGATACCAACACAGCTTGCAAGGAATGAAATATCTGATTTCACTAAAATACAAGCTACCTAAAGTAGCAGATAAACTTAATATTAAGATTAAGAATAATAATATCCTTTTGCTAAAGATGTGGGATATCATTTTTAGTTTTAATAGTCTAAAGGTTAATTATAATTTAATTGATTAGTTTGCTATTATAGCAAAAAAATTAATTATATGTAAAATAAATGAGGTGTTGGTGTGTTTTTAAATCAATCTATGCTAATATTATCAGGCTAGGCGGTGATTGGGCAAGAGCAGCCGGGTAACTAAATGAAAATGTAGGATATTTTAAAGTTTTAATCTAAATTATTACTAAAATTATATGAAATTGTTTAAAATAAAATCATATCTAGTGGCAGGATTGGTTTTGTTAGGGTCTTTGGTAGTGCTGTGGTTTATGTGGCAAAAAGGAGATAATATATTGCCTAGCGAGATAAAAACCACCAAACAAGCGTTAGATGTTTTGGTTGATAAAGGGTTTTATATTTATCCCACTAAAATTAAACTTCCCAATTTATCTTTTATGGATGTAAAGGGGAATAATAAAAATTTAGCAATGCTAATGGGTGATTATAATTTGCTCCTTATCAATTTATGGCAGATAGGCTGCCCGCCCTGCTTAGAAGAGATGCCCCAACTAGATAGTTTATCAATTAATTTAGCCAAAGATAAAATTAAGGTGTTAATGATAAATTATGGAGATCAGATATCTAATCAACAAGATTTTTTAACTGATTATCCATACGCACTTGAGTTTTGGTCTGATGTTGAGCTGGCATCAGAATCTTTTTTAAAAACAGTACCAGCTAACGAGGGGATTTATGGCTTGCCTCAAACCTATTTAATAGATGCCAGCGGAAATTTTGTGGCAGCTTTGTTTGGTATTATAAATTGGGATGATGAGCATATTAAATCTGCCCTAACTAAGTTAGCCACATCAAAAATTTAGCATAATAATTAAAATATAATGTTTGGGATAGGCCTTAGCGAATTGTTGGTTATAGGATTACTAATGATATTCTTTTATGGACCAACCAAAATGCCTGAGGTGGCTCGCACTATTGCTAAATTATTAGTGCAATCTAAAAGATTTGTTAATGATTTACGCTATAATGTTAAGGAAGACATAGAAAAAATTGGAGGAAAAGAATTAAAGGCCTTGCAGTCTTTAAAGACTGATTTAGAAAAAAAAGTAAGTAGCTCGCTTGGTTCTAGGGATTTACCTCAAATACTAAATAAAGCGGCTGATATGATAGATGCTGACGCAAGCGGCATAGCCAAAATAGCCAAACGCAAAAATAATTATAGCCCATCTTCTAAAAAGGTTACCTCTAAAACTGCACCTCGCCAAGCAACGACTGGTAAAGTTAAAGCCAAATCCAAACCCAAAGTAATTAACAAGTCGGCCAAAGCTAGTAAAAAAAGTTACCTTACCAAAGATAAACAACCCTAAAAAAGTGATAAATAGCAAGTCTATCAAGGGAAAGTAATTTGTAAAGAAGAGAACTAGCGATTATTAATACTTACCAATAATAATAATTTGATTAGTAATAATGAGCGACTAAAATAATTGACGCTCAAACTAAATTAATTTCGCTAGCAGTAAATTTATTTCCTATATTAATTTTTACCGGAACTAGCGATTATCAATACTTACCAATAATAATTTGATTAGTAATAATGAGTGACTAAAATAATTGACGCTCAAACTAAATTAATTTCGCTAGCAGTAAATTTGTTTCTTATATTAATCTTAATTTTCAGATGATTTTTGACCCACAAGTCTTAGGGCATGGCTAGCACCTGTTTTACTGTTAACACCCAGACGCCCATTTTGGGAAAACAGCACCGCCACCGCTTTATTACCATCTTTAGTTGAGGTATCAATGCTCCAATAGGCCCCGTTGAAGGTATGAGGAAAGTAAGTACGATCAATGCTTGGAGAATGATGTGGCGTTACCAGCGATTCTAATTCTTTAGCCGTCGGCACTCTCCAGTTAGTGATACCACAAAGACTATTCGCATTTAGATAGTTGGCATATTTTTGAATATCACAAACATTACCATATTGACAATCAGTATTTTGAGTGGTTCCTGGCACAGTAGCAGCACTATTATACCATATATATTTAAGATCTTTATTTCTAGCACCTAACGCATCGGCAGTAATAGAATTAGTTTTTACTTCCCAAGTATTTTTATTAGAGTCAAGTATTTCTATACAGCTCCACCTAGTTCCGTCATCCTCATTTCCAGTGGCTGAATAAGAGCCATCTTGATTTTCTAATCTATCGCCATTTTTAGCCAATTTAGCAAAAGTGCCCGTAAATGAGTCTATAGCGTCTTCATCTTCAGTGCTGTTAATATTGCTTTTACAAGATGTTATCACAGTGGTTGCTATTAATACTAGCGTAATTTTAATTAGAAGATCAGTTTTTAAAAATATCATAGATATATTTATATTATAAAGTAAATTAATTTGTGTTAAGTAAATTCCTCAAAATAAGGTGGACTATAAATAAATTCATTAATCTTAATCGATTGTTTCCCGTGATAGGCGCCCAATTGACCACGAAATTTGGTTATTCCCTCTACTATAATAGGTAAAAGCTCATCAGTATTTTGATTAAGCATCAACACATCACCTACTTTTAGCTCACTAAATTCTTTAACACTAATTTCAGTTTTACCTAATTGAACCTTTAAATCTACAGCCGAGCTCTCCAAAGAATTACGAAGCCTTCTTAAGGTGATAGAATCCATTTCACTGGTATCACTTTGAAACCCAGCTTGCATCTGTGCCCTAATTGGCTCAAGCATACCAAAAGGTAAACAAAGTATCATAGACATAGGTGCTTTGCCAATTTCAAGATCAAAAGTAACCACAAACACATTATCACTTTGAGGCACTACCGCGGCAAATTGCGGATTTATTTCAGATCGAGAAAAGGTGATTTGAACAGGAAACACAGGCCGCCAAGCATTTTGTAAATCAAGTAAAGCACTAATCACTAAACGTTTAATAATTTTTTGCTCAATTGGCGTAAAATCTCGCCCTTGCCCTTGCACCTCAAGTTCTCCTGTACCCCCAAATAAAATATCTATTAAACTAAATATTAACCTAGTTTCCATAACTAAAATAGCATTACCACGCAAAGGATTTATGCGAAATAAATTTAACGATGACGGAAAAGGCACCGTATTCATAAACTCACCAAATTTCATTAATTCAGTGGTTCTAATGCTAATATCAGTTACCTTTCTTAAAATAGAAGATAGTGACAAACGAAACATCCTCACAAATCTATCATGGATTATGTCTAAAGTAGGCATACGACCACGAATGATACGATCAAAATTAGCTAAATCATAGCTAATAAAATCATTCTCTTCTATATTAGACTGGAATTGATCGCTACTCTCAGGATTGATTACTCCCTTAAATAAAGAATCAATTTCATTTTGTGATAAACTAAGTCCTGGCTGCATAAATAAATAAAATACTAGTTAATACTGATTATTTTTTAGATCAAAATAACAAAACAGTAAAAATTAAAATAATCATCTAAATAGTGAAATCTAAAGTATCATATACAAACACTATACAAAAATAATGTGCTATAACCATTAAGTTAATGGCACAATCATAATGCGAGTATATTATAACCTAAATTACATAAAAATACAACTAAAATAAAAATCATTCCAAAGAAGATTTATTTAGTGGCCAAAAGATACGTAAACGGTGTTAGATGGTACTGCAATTTTAGAGCCAGAAAAACCAATATATTCGGCGTGATGTGTGTAGCCTAAAACTAAAGTTCGTCCAAATAAAAAATTCATTTCCACACCATAAGTAGGTAATCCTTGATTAAGCCCCGCTCTCAAATTTAATAGAGCAAAAGTTTTATTTTCCACAAAATAACCTAGTTCAATACCAGCATGAGTTCGCTCTACAGATGATGTATTTTCTTGACCAGGGTAATATTGACCTCCTTTTCTAAGGATATCTCGGTAATCAAAAGCAATAATAGATCTCCAACGACCCAAGGTAGGGCCAATAGACATTCCAAAATTAACTTCTTGCGGCCAATCATAAGATGGGTCATTTTTGAATTTTAATCCACCAACATTAAGCACTGACATGCCCATTCTAAAACGTAAATTACCTGGTTGACGATATAAAAATCCTAAATCCCCAGCAAAGCTTTCCTCCACACTAAAATCGCCAATAGATGGTGGTTTTTTGCCCGCTTTAGATTCAGCCAAAGAATAATTATAATTACCTTGCTTTCTAACTATGCGTTTAGCCCCCCCAGCTAGCACAAATCTGCCTAAACCAAAAGGAAAGCTCATAGCCACTTCAGTTATTTGATCAAATCTAGTACTAAAAACACCAGCTATTCCTTGTTGAGCGTTGGTATCTATTTGATATATATGATCTAGATCGTAAGCCAAAATAGCGGATACATTAAAACCTCTATCTATTGATTGATAATTAAAGTTGATCATCGCTAAAACACCTAATAGGCCGCTAGTAGCTTCCGCATTGAGAAGTCTTTCATCTTCTTCACCTAAGTCTAATTGCAAACCGCTGATTAAATCAAAAAGTTTATCAATTGATTGTGAGGCACTAACTTGAACAGACAAAAAATCTATAAAATTTCTTTGTAAGTTAGGTAAAGTGGCTGGATTATAAAAAATGGCGTCATTATCATGGGCTGATGAAATGCCAGTATTGCCCATTGCCAATCCTCTAAATGAGCGACCTGATTGATGAAAGCCTTGGCTTGATCCTACCTGTGCAATAATTAATAAAAAAAGTAATAAAGGTAATATCAATAATTTATACATTATATCTTACTTGTAAAAGCGGTTTTATATAGTTAGCAAAATTTTGAGATATTACAAATAACTTGATTTTAAGGTATGGGTAAATAGCCTGATACTTCAAAACTAAATAATTGGATTGTGTTATAGTATTTTATTATAAACCAATTATTTTATAATTTTATCAAAAATTTGTCAAATTTGCCCTATTTTCAGCATATCTTTAAGATTAATAATATTTTTAGCCTTGATTAATAATAGATTAAATAATAACCGATTAATAAATTAAATTAAAATATGTCTGCTAGAGCTGTTATTTTAGATTTGATTTATATTATAATCTTAATCTTGCTAACTCCTTTATTATTAATAGCTGGCATTTCCCGGGCAGATTTTCGTTGGTTGCTAGCTAGAAAGTTTATCTATTGGAAATATTCACCTATCACGCTAAATTCCCCGCACAATCACCATCAACCAGTAATCATTATTCATAGTGCCAGCTTTGGTGAGGCTATGCTGGCCATTAAGTTTGCCGATCTTTATTATGCTACGGAGAAACAACTTAGAATAATTTTTTTGGTTAATACAAAATCTGGTTACGAATTTTTAAAAAATAGGCAAAGCAAATTTAATAAAAGCTTAGTGGCCGTGATGCCATTTGATTTTAGTTTTTTTATTAAGCACACTTTTTCTAAATTAAATATAAAAGCGCTCATCATTTTAGAAAGCGATTATTGGCCAAATTTTCTATTGCATATGGGAAATAAGCACATACCGATTTTTGCAGTTAATGCCAGATTAAGCCTTAATAGCTTTAGGCTTTACCGATTATTACCCAGCCTATTAGGCCATTCTTTAACAAAAATTAATAAATTTTACTCTGCTTCTAATGCCAGCATAGCCAGACTTGGTAAATTGGGAATAGCTAAAAAATCTTTAGTGCACCTGAATAGTTTTAAAATAGAGCTAAATACTCCTTGGCGAGATGATGAGCTTGCTGAAGAATATCAATTAGCATTTAATAAACCTTTAGGGGAAAAAGATTTTTTGGTTGTCGTAGGATCATTACAACCATCAGAGCTTGATTTTGTATTACAAGCTTGGCATTCTTTTAGGAAAGTGGCTGATAAATCATTTTTGGTGATAATTCCTCGTCATATTACGAAGTTAGATGAATTTTTAGCATCTTTAGCCGATAAAAATAAAAATTTACCCCCCACCAAGATTGGCTCACTTAGCTACGTCTATCCTAACAATTTGCTTTTTTTAAATAAAATGGGTACTTTAAAAAAATGGTATCAGCTGGCAAATTGTGTGTTTGTGGGTGGTACTATCTGCTCTAGAGGAGGACAAAATTTTTTAGAGCCAATAGCGGCTAAAAAATATACCGCAATAGGCCCCAATGTCGCTAATTTTGAGACGGAAAAAGATATGCTAGTAAAGGTTGAAGGAATCAAGGTGGTGCAAACGCCAGATGCATTAGTTGAGTTTTTAAAAAAAGCTTACTTTAGCCCTGCCCAAGCCGATAAAGTGGCTTTAAGGGGTTATCAAGAAATGCGTAAAAACGCTGGTAGTTTAAATTTAGTGGTTTCATCGATCATAAAACAAATATTATGAGCATATCTAATCATAAGCTGTTAATTGAAAAAGAAGGAAGCTTTTTGCATTATAGCAGCGATGGGATTACTCGTGAATTTTGCGACATTTCGGCTAGCTTAACTGAAGATTGCCACCGGCTGATTGGTGAAATACAGCAAGACAATTGCTTTTTTAGTAAACTCAGTGAGTCTAATAAAAAAAATACGCTAGCAGTGCTTCGTGATTATGGGCAGCAACTTTATAAAGCGATTGTTCCTAAAGAACTGGTGGATTCTTTGTATGACTATAACCTTTTTTATATATACGAAAAAAAAACCTGTCATCATCACTGGGAAATGCTCCACGATGGGCAAGATTTCTGCATCAATTATATCCCTATTTTAAGAGCCTATCAGCCTAAGATAGTGCAAAGTTACGCCAGCGAACAACAAATCCTTGATAGACTGCTTATTTATCAATTCAATTGCTCTTTTTCCTCTAAGATAGCGGGGCAAGGCAACAAAGTTAAATTTTTTCCTAAGGACAAGGTTTGTATCAATCCTTTATATTTGGCTAATAACCGTAATCGTCAACTTAAAGTGGTGAATATGGGTTGGTTGAGTCGAAAAATAATGGATATTTTAAAAACCGATGTTCCTAGCATAATAATTATTTCCGCATATTTTGATGCTAAAGGCGTGATTGCCTATAATGAAGAGACCAACGAGCAAGAAAATATCTCTTTTTATGCACTGAGTAATATTTTAAAAAATGCCAGTCTTAAAGGCTTAAAAGGGGTGATATTTAGATTTTGGGATTGGCAAACTAACGCCCCTTTGCCTGAAATCACTAATTGGTTAGCCAATACGGGTTTAGAGTTTGCTATATCCATTGAAGGTTTGTTAGATGAGGATATTTTAGGTGAATATTTAGAATTATTTCTCAATAATTTAACGGCAAGTTCAAAATTAGCAAGAGCTCATCTTAAAGCTTTGGCCAGATTATCTGATCGCTATCACCTAGCTTTGATGACTCCATACATCAAATTATATTTTATAAAAAATATAGAATCCTCATTTAACGTAAAAATCATTACCACTAATACTGCTAAATTGATTAGCTTAAGGGGCAATCTATTTAAAAAGGAGCAGTTTGTGCGCTATAAATTTAATGAAAGCTCATTTGTGCACCAGATAAGCGAGCATTTTAATGATAATAAAAATCGCCCACTTACTTTAGCGACCAATGAATTTCATATTTTAGAAGATGATTTATATGCCTGGTTGGTTAATTTACCAACAGAAAACACCATAGGATTAAGCGAAATAGCCAACGGGGTTGATTTTATCGGGTTAGACAGTCTAGAAAAAATGGCTAATAGCACGCAAGAAATAGATTTTTTAGATGATATGTGGCGTCATTTTTTATTAACCGATAGCAATTTAGCCCAAAGCGAACAAAATTTAATGATAGTGCCGCCTAACATCTGTAGCAAAGAATCTTTTAATAGGTGGTTTAAAAAAAAGCCATATCAAGGGCTGGTAATGGTTAACCTTCGTTATTTAAGATCACAGGAGAAACCTACTAAATTTGATTTAACTAAAAAACTTTCTCCTAGTGAGGTATTTAGAAATTTTTCGATTACTGATGATGATAATTATGATTGGGCTAACTTGTCATCTTCCAGGAGTCCATTTTCAGGAAATCCACTTTGGCAGGGAATATTTTGTGAATTAGATAAAGATAATTTTAAGAAATTATTATCTTTAGGGAGAGATGATTTTTATAATTATTTACTATATCAAATTAGGGAAATTTTATCGAGCGAAGAATTTCAATTTTTAGTGACACTCTATCTATTTAAAATACCTTTACCTAAGGAATTTTTATTGAGTTTATTTGATGCAAATTCTGCTTACGCGATTAATTTAGCGAAATTAATCAAATTAGATTTGGTTTTTATTAGTTTTGATAAAAAGGAGTGTCATCTAAATCCTGCGTATCAACATTTATTTGTTAGTTATAATTTCATTAAAGATGACCAATTATTGAAATCGGCTAAAAAGTTAATCATCATGCTAGATGGATTTAATTTGGATAAAAAATTAACTGCAAAGCAGATATTTTTGATGTCCAATAATTTCTCACAAACTTTGGCATTTAAAGGTGATTATCAAAGTGCAATCAATGTTTTATTGATGGTGCAAGAGAAATTAATCAAATGTAATGATTTTACTAGTGAATATTTATTGATTTTAGGGATGAATATAATGAATTGGTTTGATCATTTAGAGGCGGCAGCCATGCCTGAATTTTCTGATCGTAGTTGGCGAGTTTTTTTTGAGACTAGCCTAGGTTGGATACCTCATAATTTAGCGATTAAGATTACTAAACTAGCGATAGATAAATTTTCGCATTTTGAGCAATGGGCGCCCTATTCATTAGCAACAGCTTATTTGGCGGGATTATCTTATCAAAAAAGTGATAATAGAATTTTTTTAAGTCTAGCTAAAGAGGCGGTGCAAACATCTAAGACTTTGTTTGGATTTTGTTATTTTGACGTTAATATATCTATATTAAAATCTTTATCGACCAATAATGATAGGCAACTTTTTGATGAGTTTGCGAAAGATTTTAAATATGAGCATGATTTAATTAGCCATGATCCGTTTAGAAAGCGAGATTTGGCTTTATTGGATTTGTGGTATTCATTGGAAGAATCTGCTGAAATAGATATTTTCAAGGCATTTGAGCGATTTAATATTTTCCCTGCCTATATTCGCAGTAAATTAGAATTAATGGTTACTTGGCGATTTTTAAAATTAGCTTATGATTCTGATAAAGAAAATTATCTCATCCATGGTTGGCAGAATATATTGAAGATTGCCACATTCACGCAAGATAATAAAACGATGGATAAAGCTTGTCATAAATTATTTTATCTAAAATTAAAAGCTGAAGATAAGGCTAGTGCTTTGAAATACGCTTTTTTACTACTTAAGAGAGCTAAAAAAGATTATGATTTGACTAAGATAAAATTTTGGTCAGATAAGGTGGCGATGATATATTTTAAGGTAGGCAATACAGCACAAAACACTGAATATTATGCGATATCAAAAAACCCTAGTTTGCTATACCTGTCATAGTCTGGTTTTTTAATTTGCATAGATATTGCAGATTTTTTGATAGATTTTATATTTTGTAGAGCGATCTTTAAGTGAAAATTGAAATAAGTATGAAAGTTATAATTGTTATATTGCTATTATTGGGGCTATACACTAGTGGGGCAACTAAGGTAGAAGCACAAAATTCTGGAGAACCTATTTTTCGTCGAATAACTATTTACACAGCGTCTGGTGGGGTGATCGGAGCGGCAATTGGTGCTGCCGTGTGGTTAACAGATCCATTAGAAAATAAAAATCTGAGAGACGACATGTTAATGGGTTTTGGCATTGGCTGCATGATAGGTCTTGGGGTGGGAGCTTACCAGATATCTCAAAAAACAGTTTCTGCTCCGTCTAGATTTGGTGAGTTAAAAGAAGAGAAAAAAGATGGGCTCTTTTATGGCGAGCTAATTGAAGGTCAAAGAAATAAGACAAATAGTTTATCTCGAATTAATATAGATGAATTCATCAAAGAAAAGTCTGCAAGTAAAATATTGGCTATGAAGAGGCCTGATAGTGAAGAATCTAAAAAACGATATAATTTACTTAATTTACAATATTACTACTAAAAGGGTAATATTATTACTACCACTACCACTACCACTACTACTAAAGCTTATAAAGCTGGTCAATTTTGGTGATTATTTTATCTTTAAAAGATAGACTTTACCATTTAAGGTAAAGGAAAAATTAAGTATATTTGAATAAGAAGCTTGAGCTAATTCAAATTTATAATGAAGCACCTGCAAATTTTTTGCAGGAATTTTAATTAATTGTGTTCCTTTATTTTGGCTCGTTGTTTGGGATTGGCTGGTTTTGCTGGTTACCATGGGATGGTCTAAATCAGCAAAAAAATTACTTTCAGAAATATTATTAATCAATAAAAAAATATCAATCATAGATCCACTAACAGTGCTTCTCATAGAGATACTGAGAGGCCCGCTATTAATTATTTTTGAATTAGGTTTTATTGCTAAAGCATCAATAAAATCAGGAAAGACTGAAGATTTCAGATAAAGGAGGTTATTTAGGGAGTAATTACTTTCTAATTGATCGGGATTTTCAGTTAAATAATCAGATAATTGGGTAATCAAACTAGCTCTTAATTTATGATTAGCGGAAAGATTTAGGTAGATATCAATATTATGCTCGTGAGATGAATAGATGGGTTTATTTAGTAAATAATCTAAGTTAATGTTATCTGATAAAAATGAAGGTAGGTAGGTCTCTTTTTGTTGTAATTGAGAGATGTGTAATTTTAATATTTTAATGTTACTTGTCAGGAGCAGTCTTTTTTGTAAAGGGGAGTTGGGTAATTCTCTCGCTAAATCATTGATGCTATAAGCTAATATGGGCAGAGATTGATTTATCATATCCCATTGCCGAAGGGTAAATTTACCGGGATAGGCAGTAATTTTCAGTTCTTCTACTATTTCAGATGATTGTGGTATTTGGGAAATATCAAAAGGCTCAGGTTTCTCGGTGCAACTACTAATGATTAGTGAAACACATAAAGCGAGGAAAGATATATATATTTTATACATTTTTAAATACTAATGGATAGTCGCTTTTTTAATAGCTATATCGGTTAATTCTAATGATTTATTTTTACCTAAAATAGCAAAATATTGACCTAATTTAGGGCCAGCATCTTTATTGAGATAGACATTATAAAGAAATTTAAACCAAATTTTCATGGGTAAATTATTTTCTTTAGCCAAAGAAAACAGTTGTTTTTGGGCATTTTCAGGATTCACGCTGTTTGACGCTAAGCTTTGCAGGTAAGATTGCCATTTTTTCAAGTTATCAAGTAGTGCTGGGTCTTGGTTAATGGAGATATCTTTTTTATTTTTATGAGAGGTGTGACGCACAAATTGGCTAACTTTCTGGCAAAAATTGATAAAATCTTCATCAATAGTAATTTCAGGTTGATATTTCTGGCTATAATCAAGTAATAATTGCACATCATGCTCCCCTAAACTTTCCGCTATATTAGCCAACAATTGATATGATGGATACTGTTTAACCTTGCTAGCGTCGTAGTTGTTGAATCCTTTAATATACCATAAAGGGTGGTATAGATCTAAAGTAGAGGCTTTATTTTCGGCAGATAAATATTCATCAACTAATCGGGGAATAATATCAAGCCCCATTTTTTTAGGTTTAGCTGGGTTGGCAAGTATAAAATGAAGCAATCCATTAAAGGGAGAATAATTAATCCATTCTTCAATAGTGACTCCATTGCCTTTAGTTTTAGAAATTTTTTGACCATTTTCATCAAGAAATAATTCATATTTATAAGTAAGCGGGGCTGGTTTACCTAGTATGCGGCAAATTTTTTGACTAATCCTAGCTGATTCAATCAAATCTTCGCCATGCATTTCATAATCAACGTTAAGGGTGTACCACCTGGCTGCCCAATCTACCTTCCAGCCTAATTTTATATTAGCCCCATTAATTTCCATTTTACCTTTATGCTGGCAGGCAGGGGATTGATCTGAATTTCCTTGATCGCATGAATATTCTAATTGATATAGTTTAGCATCAACTTGGGTAACTCTGGTGGTGTATAAACGGCCACATTTTTGACAAATTGGCAGAAAAGGGGACCAATTTTCTCTTTTATCTTGATGAATGGTTTTGATGAAGAGGTCTTTTATTTCTTGGTAATTATCGGTAATTTTAAGCAATACTTCATCCATGCGGCCTGATTCATAGAATTTGGTAGCGGAAACGTAGGTATAGGTAAAATTAAAGGAATCTAAAAATTCGCACAACTGGTTATTCATATAATCGGCGAAGGAGGAGTATTTTTGAAAGGGATCGGGAATTTTTGATAATGGTTTGCCCAAATGATTTTTAAGAATATCAGGATTGGGAATGGTAGGAGGGATTTTTCTAAGACCGTCTCGATCATCAGAAAAGGCAATTAGTTCTAATTTTAATTCAGGGGCCAGTTCTTTAAGAGCCATCATCACAAAATTTGATCTAGCTACTTCGGCAAAAGTTCCAATATGGGGCAGACCTGAAGGGCCGTAGCCAGTTTCTAAAATAATAGTATCTTGGTTTTTGGCTAAACGCTTGAGGATATTATTAGCTTGAGTTACTGGCCAGAAATCTTGTTTCATTTCGTAAAGTTTTTAAAAAAAAGTTAATTTATGCTACAATAAAAGAAGTATGTAGAGTATATATTTATTATTATGGTTTTAAGTAATATTAAAATACTCTGATGATATTAGCATAATTTTAAAATATGGTGGAAGTATTTTCTAAATTTACTTCAAGATGGTTAGTTAAAGCCGGGGTGATGGTGATAATATTTTCAGGAATAATAATTACTATTGGTGGTTGTGGCTTTCAGTTGATTAGAGGAGGTGACGACATTCGCTTGCCCAACCAAGCGCGTAGTATATTTATCGCTAATCCGGCTAAGCCAATATATCGCACTTCCCTTGAATTAGCAGTAGAAAGAGAGCTAAAAATAATGCTATCAGAGAAAAACCTGCTAGCTTCAGCTGACTATATTGCCGATTTAAAATTATCTTTTTACTTGATTTCAGCGACAAATAGTGTAAGTACAGAGATGAGTAGTGTTGAATTTGATTATTATAAAAAGAATTTCTATATTAAAGAGATCTTAACAGTAACTGATCAACGGATAGGATCTAGATATAGAGATAGGTTTGTAATGAGTGCTAAGTATAGTTATAACAGTTTGTATAGTAATTCTGATAAAATAGAAATTGATAATGGTCATCAAAAGGTGGCTAAGCAGTTAGCTCTTAAGATATTCAACAGGTTAACCGACCAATTTTGAGGTGAGTGGGGGAATTTATTTTAAATATAAATAATTTTTGATAATGAGATAATTTATGAAGAAATGTAGAGTAGCTGCTGAGCCAAAGCCAAAGCAAAAGTATAAAATCATAATTCCTGCTTTAAATAAGGAATATATAGTTGATCCAAATGACATCCCTTATGGTAAACATGGGTTACCTGGATCGGTTTTAGATGTGATAGGTGCTCATGATGAAGAAATTATAGATCACGCATGTGGTGGGGTGCAGGCATGTTCTACTTGTCATATATATGTAAAAGAGGGAGATGAGAGCACAAATGAGCTTTCTGATATTGAACAAGATTGCATAGATAAAGCGAGAGGCATTAAGCTTGAATCAAGAATGGCATGTTGTTGTGTTGGTGATGGCAGTAAAGATATAGTAATTGAGATACCTAGTTGGAATGTGAACGCAGTGAAAGAGGGCAAGGATTAGTCCTTCATCAATTATCAGATACCAAAGCCTACTTTATTATATATTTTTTTATATATGTATTCTAGCTTTCATCGGCTTTATCAGGCTATGAGTGGGCTATATCTTATTTTTCAATTTTCAGTTTTAATATTACATAATGATTACAGTTCCTTACGCAAACATAGCTTGGCAGTGGCAGGCAATTAAAGATGATGTATTAAAAGAGTTACCAGATTTTTTTGAAAAGTCATCTTTTTGTTTAGGAGAAACAGTTCAGGCTTTCGAAGAGGAATTTGCTAAATATATAGGGGTTAAATATGCGATTGGGGTTAATTCAGGCACTTCGGCACTCCATTTAGCTCTTTTAGCGGCTAAAATAGGAGAAAAGGATAAGGTGTTGATACCAGATTACACATTTATAGCAACAGCTTGGGCTCCTTGCTATGTTGGGGCTAGCCCAATTTTTTGTGATGTTGATGCTGATAGCTATAATATAGATTTAATAGATGCAGAAAAAAGACTTGATGATAAGGTAAAAGCGATAATTCCGGTTCATCTTTATGGTCAACCAGCCGATATGCAAAGAGTGCAAGAATTTGCTGAAAAGCATAATTTAGTGGTTATTGAAGACGCCGCCCAGTCCCATGGAGCATATTATAATGGAAAAATGTCTGGTTCATTAAGTAAAGCGGGGTGTTTTAGTTTTTACCCGACTAAGAACTTAGGAACTGCTGGCGAGGGGGGCATGGTGGTGACGGATGATTATGATTTTGCACAAGAGGTGAAATCACTACGCAATCATGGTGAAAAAGAGCGATATTTACATTCTGTGGTCGGTTATAATTACCGAATGGAAGGGATTCATGGTTTGATTTTGGGTCATAAGCTCAAATATTTGGATAAATGGAATGCTATGAGAAGAGATATTGCCACTAAATATTATCAAGAATTAGCAAATTCACCTATTAAACTACCTAAAAAGGTGGGCTCAGATCACGTTTATAATCTTTTTGTCATCCAATTTGAGCGAAGAGATGAGCTTAGGAAATATTTGATGAGCAAGAACATCGCTACTGGGCTTCATTATCCAACATCTTTGCATGCTCAACCGTGCTTTAAGCATTTGAATATGAAAAATTTTCCTGTGGCTAGTGAATTGAGTAAAAGATGTATTTCTTTACCTATTTTCCCTGGTATGACAGATGAGCAAATTTATCATATCACAGATTCTATAAAGGGATTTTTCAAAAATAATTAGTAAAATGGAGTAGTATTTTTCAAATTATTATTTATTTTTTGTTCGGCAATTTCCAGAATTTTCAAAATTCTTAAACCTTTGACGCCGTCCATTAATGATTTTTCTCTACCCATAATAACATCGGCAAAATGATGAGTTACTCCTACCAACGCTCCTTCTAGATCAATTTTAGGAGATAAAACGTCTCCTGTGCTGTAGCGGGGCATGATAATTTTATCTTTATTATCTTTATTATCTTTGGGATTTATAATTATTTTTGTATCATAAATCTTCAATTTTTGATCAGGGTTAAGATCATTCCAGACTAGCATTTTTTTTGATCCGCCGATAATGGTTTGTCTAATCATCACGGGAGACATCCAACTAAATTTAAAATGGGCAATCTTTTTAGATGGAAAATATAAAGTAATAAATGCCATATCATTTAACTGGCGATTGACGTGGCAAAACCCGCTAGCTTCTATATGAGAAGGTTCTTCATCAAAAATATAATCCATAACCGCCAAATCGTGCGGCCCTAAATCCCAAAGCACACTAACGTCTGGTTGAAACATGCCTAGATTAACTCTAGTGGCGTCAAAATAAGATATATCGCCTAGCTGTTTTTCGTGGCAAAGTTGTTTAATCTTTTTAACCGCGCCGGTAAATAAGAGTGTATGATCTACCATCAAAGTTAAATTTTTTTGATTAGCTAATTCGATTAACTCTTTTGCCTGAGATTGATTTTCGCACATAGGTTTTTCTACCAAAACGTGCTTACCTTCAAGCAAAGCCTTTTTTGCTAAGCTATAATGAAATTTCACCGGACAAGCTATAACCACCGCGTCTATTGAGGGATTAACTATCACATCAATTCCATCATCATAGATCTTCACATCGGGATAAAGCTTTTTAACTTCTTTTTGTTTAGCTAGATCTTTTTCTGCTAGAGCAATTAATTTGAATTTGGCGTTTGTGATGAAATTACGAAATAATTTTGGACCCCAATTTCCATAACCGATCAAGGCGAGATTAATCATATCAAAAATTTAAAAAATTAATTATGTAAAAATATAAGAGCTAATTTTGTCCTATTTAAAATGAGATACTTAAATTACCATTATAAATCTTAATTAAACTCAAAAAAAAGTTGAATTTAATATAATCTACTTATATTGCATAAAAATTATATTTTCGCTAGAGTGCAAAGCAATATTTTTGGGTGGATAATATTTTAGATATTAGCCTAGCCAAAGTGCAAAAAGCCTTGTAATACTTACTCAATATATTTAAATTTAGTTTAGTTTAGTTTAGTTTAGTTTAGTTTAGTTTAGTTTAGTTAATTTATTAAGAATATTTAGATTATGAATGAAATAATTAATAATACAGAAGTAAAGAATTTTATTAAAGGCTCTTTAGTTAGAAGCACTAGCTTAAAAAGAGAGGTGCAAATATATAATCCAGCACTTGGCCAAGTTATCAGAAAAGCTTATGTGGCTAATAGTGTTGATGTGGATAAAGCAGTAGCGGTAGCTAAGGAGGCTTTTGTGAGTTGGTCAGCAGTGCCAATTACTAAAAGGGCAAAAATATTTTTTCGCTATTTAAGGCTATTAGAAGATGACTTAGATACTTTTGCTAAGATAGTTTCTGAAGAGCATGGCAAAACTTTAGAAGATGCTCACGGATCTATTGCTAGAGGGCTTGAGGTGTTAGAGTTTTGCTGTGGAATTACTACACATTTAAAATCAGATTATTCACATAATGTAGCCAATGGAGTTGATGTTTATAATCTTAGGCAACCGCTAGGCGTTTGTGCGGGGATTACCCCATTTAATTTTCCGGCGATGGTGCCTATGTGGATGTATCCGATATCGATTGTAAGTGGAAATAGTTTTATCCTAAAGCCTTCAGAAAAAACCCCTTCGGCAGCTATATACCAAGCAGAGAAATTAAAACAAGCAGGGTTACCTGATGGGGTATTTAACGTGCTAATCGGAGATAAAGAAACGGTTGACGCCATTTTACGACATCCTGATATAGAAGCGATTAGTTTTGTGGGCTCGACTAAAGTAGGAGAATATATATATAAAACGGCAACGGCGCACAACAAAAGGGCGCAAGCTTTGTGTGGAGCTAAAAACCACCTAGTAGTAATGCCTGACGCTGATTTTGATAAAGCGGCTGACGCTTTAATTGGAGCGGGCTATGGCTCAGCAGGAGAGAGGTGCATGGCTATTTCTGTGGTGGTCGCGGTGGGCCGTGATAGCGGTGATGAGATAGTGAAAAGGCTGGTTCCCAAAATAAAAAATATTAAAGTTGGGGCTTATAATCAATCTAAAATTGATATGGGTCCGGTGATAGATAAAGCTAGTTTTGAGAGAATTAATAAATTAATACAATCAGGGGTAGATGATAAAGCAAAGCTTGTTGTTGATGGCCGTTCGTTAAAAGTAGCTGGCTATGAAGGAGGGTATTTTATAGGAGGCTGTTTGTTTGACCAGGTAAGTGTTGATATGCAAATTTATCAACAAGAGATTTTTGGCCCAGTGCTTTGTGTGGTAAGGGTAGATAGTTACCAAGAGGCTATAAAACTTATTAATGATCATGAATATGGAAATGGGGTAGCAATTTTCACTAGAGATGGTGGTTTTGCGAGAGATTTTGCCACTCAAATTCAAATAGGAATGGTAGGAATTAATGTGCCTATCCCAGTGCCGGTATCCTTTCACAGTTTTGGGGGATGGAAGAGATCAATTTTTGGATCACATTCTATTTATGGAATGGAGGGAGTGAATTTTTATACTAGGCTAAAAACGGTTACTAGCCGGTGGTCAACAAAAGGCACGAAGGGAGTTCAATTTAGTTTTCAAAAAACTACTGATTTATAAATTTTGCTTTAATAAAAGCGTTATCTCGTTTTGCCATAATTTGGAGCTAATATCGCTAGGCATTCTTAAATCTCCTCGTGGAGAAATTGCAATAGTGCCTACTTTAGGAGAATCTGGCATGCTGGAGCGTTTAAATTGATTTTTAAAAAATCTTTCATAAAATATCTTCATTGTGCGTAGTATTTTCGCAGGAGGTATTTCTGATACTAAATTCGCAAGATAGAAAATTTTACGAGGGGAAAATCCATGATTTAGCATGTGAAATAAGAAAAAATCATGTAATTGATAAGGGCCTAAAATTTGTTCAGTTTTTTGAGTGGGGATAGCAGAATTTTTACTAGCCACCAATTCGGGGGATATGGGGGTGTTTAGTATTGATAGTAAAACATCGCTTAACGCCTTGTTATTACTAGACTGAGAGATATATGCGATTATGCTTTTTACCAGAGTTTTGGGAATCCCTCCTAAAAGATGATACATAGATATCTGGTCTCCTCCATAAGTGCTCCAGCCTAATACTGCCTCAGATAAGTCGCCAGTGCCGATCACCAGTCCATTTTTCATGTTAGCTAGGTCCATCAGAATTTGCATTCTTTCTCTAGCTTGGGCATTTTCAAAGGGGATTCCTTTTTTATTCCACGACAAGCTTTTCAAATGTTCTGTTACTGCTTTATCTATGGGTATATTAGTTACCGGCAGGTCTAGCAATTGGCACAATTTAGCAGCATTTTTCGCGGTTAACTGGCTGGTGCCTGGGCCAGGCATAGTTACTGGTAGCAGAGTGATTGCACCGAGATTATATGATTTTAAAGATTCTTTAGCAATTAGCAAAGCTAAGGTGGAGTCTAACCCTCCTGATATCCCGATGACTAAGGATTTAACTTTACTATAGGCGATTCTTTTTTTTAATCCTTGTGCAGTGATATCAATAATCCTTTTACAAACAGCGTGTTCTTTAGTTTTTTTATGGGGAATAAAGGGATTTTCATTAATTAAGCGGTAGCATAAATCTTTCTCAGGCGCGAAATTATCACTAGTTTGAAAATCAATAAATCGGTATTTATTAATAGTCGCTGAGCCATGCCAAGCAGTAGTCCTTAACCTTTGATGAACTAATTTTGATAAATCCATATCACTATATATCATTTTAGTTTCGTCACTCATCTGTCTATCTTCGGCTAATACTTTGCCATATTCGCTAATAAGCAGGTGCGGGTCAAAAACCATATCACTGGTTGATTCAGAAGCCGCCGCTCCAGCATAAATATATCCTGCCACGCAGCTACCAGATTGTGCGGTAATTAATTTTTTTCGGTAGCTTAACTTGCCAAGCATTGAGCTACTAGCTGATGGATTGGCGATTAAAAGGGCACCCGCTAAGCACATTTTTGAACTAGGAGCAATTGGGACCCATAAATCATAACAAATCTCAATACCGAGCATAAAATTGTGATAATTTACCGCACGAAAGATAAGGTCACTCCCTAAAGGAATTTTTTCTCCGTCAATAGTTATTTCATCTGATAAATTATCCCCAGCAGTAAACCAGCGTTTTTCATAATATTCTTGATTATTATCAATATAAGATTTAGCCACTATTCCCACTATCTTTCCTTGAGAAATCAAAGCAGCAGTATTAAATAACCTTGATTTATGGATAAGTGGTAACCCCACGATAAAGGCACTATTAATATTTTTAGAAAAATGTTTAAGCTCAATTAGCTTGTCCAAAACCTGATTAAGCAAACTGGCTTGATAAAACATGTCACCACAGCTATAAGCACTCAAACTTAATTCAGGAAAAACAGCTAAATTAACATTTAGCTTATCAACTTTAAGTAACAGTTTTTTAATGGAATTTGTATTATACTCAACATCAGCCACTTCTAAATAGGGTGAAATGGCGGCAACTCTTAAAAAACCATATTCTTTGATTGATCCCATAATCTAATTTAGCTTGCAGATGGTTTAGTTGGTTTATCCAGTAAATCCTTTTCTAACTTGGCAAGAGCTGACGCCGCGGCTAATTCTTCAGCTTCTTTTTTTGATTTGGCGTGAGCAAAAGATATTTTTTGACCTGATACTAAAAGTTCCACTTGAAATAGCTCGCTATTATCAGCACCGATCACCTTTTTAGATGAGTAATTAGCTTGTCGATTAATTTTATGTAATGTTTCATTGAGCAATGCTTTAGCACTAAATTGATCTTTAAGATTATCTATTGATTGCCACATAAAGAGGTCAATAAATTTTTTTATTGATAGCAAAGACTTAGTAGTATCTTTATTATCTAAATAGATGGCACCAATCAAAGATTCTACTAAATCACTGAGTATTTTAGGAGGAAGATTTTCTCTTTGGCTATCCATGCTTGAGCCTAACTCTACTAGATTTTGTAAATTTAATTTGAGAGCACTTTGATGGAGATTTTTTTTACAAACAATCATAGATCTAATTTTAGATAGCATCCCTTCTGTTTGCTGGGGATATCTTTCTACCAACAATTTGGTTACTACCAGTTGCAACACTGCGTCGCCTAGTAATTCTAGCTTTTCATAGTTATCGTCATTAGTTTTTTCATTATCTTCTTTTGTTGCATTTACCGAAGCGTGAGTTAAAGCCTGTTTTAAAAGCTGCTTATTGGTAAAGCTATAGCCTATTTTTTTTTGTAGATCTTGATATATATTATTATCTTTCATGGTTAATTAAATTATCATAACTTCCTAATACTAAAACCTTAATAGCATCAAATCTAGCTAAAGTATTTAACATTAACTCAGTATCTTGCGCGTGATTAGGATTATTGTAAAAATCTAAAAAAAAGTTGTAAGTCCAAGGATTATCTAAACTTGAACGAGAATGAAGGAAAGATAAATTAATCTTTAAACTAGTAAAAGGAGTCAAAATGCGGTGCAGTAAAGATGGCTCATCTTTTAAGGATTCTATAAATATAGACGCTTTTTGAAATGAAAAATCAAAATTGATAGTAGGGTTAACCTTTTTTTTAATTACAAAAAATCTAGTTATATTAACATTCGAATCTTGAATCCCTTGTGGGTAATTGGTGGTCACATAAAATTTTTTAATTTGGTCGTTATGGGAAATATGGGATAAAGGAATAATTGCCGCGATATTTTTATCTTTAGCCTGGTTCTGGGTGAATATTTGGCTAGCCGCGGTAGTACTGCTCACAAAGTGAGCTTGGGCAGTGGGCATATGCTTTATTTTAAAGCGTTGACACTGATCAATAGCGTGGGGATGGGCGTAAAACAGGTTGATTTTTGATAAATCGGGGTTATTGGCAATTAGCCCAAATCTGATATCACAATAAATATCAGCTACTATTACCACATCATTTTTTTTGCAATATTCAACTAATAAATCTTGATGCACGCCTACTACCCCTGCAATAGTATTTTCGATGGGTAGTATCCCAAAAGAATTATCATCTTCAATTATATTTTGAAAAACCTCGTTAATCACCCTAACAGGCGATATTTTGATAGATTGATTGCCAATAAATCTTTTCGCAGCCATAGCACTAAAAGTTCCGTTAGGGCCAAGGCAATATACTTTTTTTTGAGGAAGGTCTTTGTTTATCAAATTTTTTTATGTTTATGGGCTAAAGTTAAGTAAAACTAAAATCATAAGTTATGGTGTGATTATATGGCTTATCACGAGAAAAGACTATAGAAGGATAATCAATGCCATTTTTAAAAATACTCGCTGGAGCAAATTGAGGCTCCAGGCAAAAACTCTTCCTAGGAGAGTAGTGAGTATTATTTTTACCGTTAGCTACATCTAAATTTAAGGCATTATAAAACTGAATGCCTGGTAAGGTGCTAGAAATTTCCATTTTTAGCCCTACCGATGATTCTTCTACTACCGCCATTTTTTTATTAATTCTAGCTTCACCGATAAAATAATGAAAATCAAATCCATCTAACTCATCAACTAAACCTTGCTTATTATCTTTAATATGTTTGTATGTCTTAGCTTGCCTTAAATCCATGCTAGTGCCTGTTACATCAATAGTTTTTCCTGTGGGCAAATGAGCTTGATTATTTTCAGCGATTTTGTCACCAAATATTTGGAAACTATGATTATCCAAAGTTTTTCTGTCATGCCCAGCCAAGTTAAAATAAGGATGAAGCGTTAAATTTAATATCCCAGGTTGATGTGGAAGAGCATTAAAACTTACCTTTAATTGATATTTATCATCATCAAGATGGCACAAGAGGTGATATCTCACCGTAAAATCAACATCGCCCAAATAACTATTTGGCTTTTGTTTATCTTGATAGGTTAATTCAGCAATAAAATCTGTGGACGAGCTTTTTATAATTTCGATATTCCAAAATGAAAAAGATAACCCATGAGAACCACCATGGATGTGGTGAGCCCCCGAATTAGCGGTTAATTTAACCGATTTACCTTGAAAATTAAAACAGCTATTAGCAATTCGATTAGCAAAACGGCCAATCAAAGCACCAAAATAGCAGTTATTATTAAAATAATCTCGGTAGTTATGATAACCTAAAATAATATCAAGTTTTTGGTTAGTTTTAGGATGTAAAAAACTAAGTTCAGTTATCGCTCCTCCAAAATTAAGAAAACTAAAAGTTAGTTTTGGCTTAATTTCAAATAAGCATTTTTGTAAATATTCTCCTAATTCATTATGCCACACCAGTTTATCATTTTCATCTTTTACTGCCTCAAGGTAACAATTCATAGTTTATTGCTCTCACTAATCACGCTGTTTTTGCCTAAATCAGCTAATAGTTTTTAACTAAACTCTAGTGCTTTCAATAGCTTGATTTATATCTTGCCAAATATCGTCAACATCTTCAAGCCCGATAGATAAACGCAGCAGCTCATCGGTAATATTCACTCTAGCCCTTTCTGCTGGGAGCAATTTAGCATGTGTAGTTAAAAAAGGGTGAGTAATTAAGGTCTTAGAATCACCTAGATTTGCGGTGATAGTAACCATTTTCAAACTATCAACAAAGGCAATAGCCCTTTTTATTCCTCCTATTAATTCACAGGTGACTAAATTCCCTCCTTTTTTCATTTGCTTGCGGGCTACTTGGTATTGTGGGTGCGAATTTAAAAAAGGGTATTTAACCATTTTAACTTGATTATTCTTTTCTAGTCTATTAGCAATCTCTAAACTACTATCGCACTGCCGATCAAGCCTAACAGCTAGAGTTTCTAAACTCTTTGATAGCAACCAAGCATTAAAAGGTGATATGATCGGCCCAGTATGTCGAGCCATAAATTTTATATTATCATCAAAAAGCTGTTGGCTGCAAAGCACCACTCCGCCCATTGCTCTGCCTTGCCCATCAATTATTTTAGTAGCACTATGCACTACTACATCAGCACCAAATTTTGCCGGATTTTGCACATAAGGGCTAGCAAAACAATTATCAACCATAAATAATAATTTATGCTCTTTCGTTAAGCCAGCAACAAATTCAAGATCAACTAAATCCAATCCTGGATTAGATGGAGTTTCTAAAAATAATATTTTAGTGTTAGGGGTAATCGCCTTTTCCCAGTTAGCAATATCTTCTATATCTACATATGTATAGCTGATTCCCCAGCGGGGTAAAATTTTAGTGATTAGCTGGTGCGATGAGCCAAATAAAGAGCGACAAGCTACAATATGATCACCTGATTTTAAAAAGGATGAAAATGCTAAAGTAATCGCGCCCATACCAGTGGAAGTGGCAAAGGCGGCTTCCATGCCCTCAAGGGCACACATTTTTTGTTCAAATTCAATTACATTAGGATTGCCATATCTAGAATAAATCAGCCCAGGTATCTCTTCTTTGAACAGTGCTGACGCTTGCTGCGAATCTTTAAATTTATAGCCTGAATTTAAAAAAATCGGTGTTGAGTTCTCATTAGCATCGCTACTAGGCTTAGCTGTATGAATAGATAGGGTAGAAAAATTTAGTTTTTTATTAGATGAGGACATAATATTTTTATCAATATAATAGATACAAATAATTTTAATTTATGGTCATTTAAGTTTTGACCAATGTTCCTTGTCCCTTGCCCGTGACAAAATCAATCAACGCTCCTTCTTTGCTAATATCAAGCACATAAATATTTAAGTTATGGGTTTTGCTAAATGAAAATGCGGTAGAATCCATAATTTTTAAATTATCAGATAATGCTTGCTGAAATTTGATAGTGTCAAATTTTTTGGCATCTTGATATTTAGCCGGGTCCTTATCATAAACCCCATCAACATTCGTGCATTTAACCACAATATCAGCATTAATCTCTCGCCCTCTAAGGACAGCCGCCGTGTCAGTAGTAAAAAATGGATTACCCGTGCCCGAACCTAAAATAATTATTCTGCCCTTTTCTAAATGCCTAACCGCCCTTCGTCTAATATAGGTTTCAGCAATAGTAGGCATGCTAACAGCGCTCATTAGCCTAGTTTTTGTGTGGATACTTTCTAACAGATTTTGCAAATATAGCCCATTCATTAAGGTGGCTAACATGCCTATATTATCGGCATTAACCCGATCTACCCCATCGCTAGCTTTTGCACCTCTAAAAATATTTCCTCCACCAATTACTATTGCTAGTTCGATGCCCAAAAAATGTAATTTCTTTATTTGATGTGCCACTTTTAAAAATATATCATGGCTAAATCCAAAATCTTTTTCACCTCTAAAGTGCTCTCCACTTAGTTTTATCAAAATTCTGCTATATTTAACTTTATTTTTTTCTCTTATCAGTTTTGATTTATTGGAAAAGGTATCAGATGGCATGCTTTGGTTGTCTTTCGTGGCCTTTAAGTCCATTTTGAGTTTTGAGTAGATGTGAAATTATAGATTAATTTGCAAAAGAATTTAAAAATAATTGTTCAATACTAGCTTGGTCTTTAGTGAAAATACGTATTCCCTCGGCTAATTTTTCTGTTGCCATGGGAGAATCATTCATTGCTAATCTGAAGTTAGATTCACTGATAGTATTTTCATAAATTTGTGGATTTTTGATATTATCAGAATTTAACCCTCTAACTAGTTTAGCTTCATCTTGTTTTAGTGAAGATAAAAAAAATGGGGATATAGTAAGCCTATCACAGCCAGCTAAAGCTTCTATTTGTTCTTGACTTCTAAAGCTAGCCGCCATGATGATAGTTTTGTGCTGATGATATTTATAGTATTTATAAATATTTTTAACACTAATAACGCCAGGATCATTTTGTGATGTGTATTCTTTAGCTTGATTTTTTTTATACCAATCTAAAATTCTACCCACAAAAGGAGAAATTAAAAAAATCCCTGCCTGAGCCGCCGCTACTGCTTGAGCAATATGAAATAATAGAGTTATATTAGTTTTAATTCCATCCTTTTTCAATATTTCAGCCGCCCTTATCCCTTCCCAAGTACCGGCTATTTTAATTAAAATTCGATCACGAGAAATGGAATTTTTTTCATATTCTTCAATGATTAATTTAGCTTCAGCTATAGTTTTTTTTGTATCAAAAGATAGCCTAGCATCAACTTCAGTGGAGAGATATCCAGGAATAATAGCTAAAATTTGTTTACCTAACAAAACAATAAGCTTAGTTACTGCCAATTTAGCCTTTTTTTCTGACGATAAATTACAATTTTTAACATCAGCTACCACCTCTTGGAAAATATAATCATACTGAGGTAAAGATATAGCCTGTAACAGTAAACTAGGATTGGTGGTGGCGTCTTGGGGGCGATGTTTTTTGATTTCATCAATATTGCCCGTATCGCCAACTACCACGCTGTATTCCTTTAATTGTTCAAGCTTATTCATATAAATTACTGCCTATCTTTCGGTGAATAAAAATCCATCACTTAGCTAACCGGCGGCTCAGTGAAAAATAAATTGTTAAATAACTAATCATAAATACAAAAAAACCTATCATACTATAAAACCCATTATCATAAAAGATGATAGACGTTATTATTGGTAAACTATAGAGTAAGAAAAGATATAAAACCACTAGCTTATTATTATTATTATTATTATTATTACTGCAATTTATATCTTTTTTTTGCTGATTAATAAAATAAAACACTAGCTGATGCAAATGCCTCCCGTCTGCTTTGACCAAGCGGGAAAATCGCCTGCGGCCAATAGAAAATAACACCTCAAATGTAGGATAACTAAGTACTGTGCCCACCGCAATTGGAGATATTTGATTAGGATGGCGGGCGTAAAGCATTACTGCCAATGTAGCTAAAAAAAATCCTATGGAATAAGAGCCACTATCTCCAGCAAAAATTTTTCCATAAGGATAGTTAAAAATAAATACCCCCGCCACCGCTCCTAGTGATATTATGCATATATTAAATAGCAAAAAATCTCCCAATTCCCACGATAAATAACCATATGCCCCAAAGCATAGCATCGCAAAAGATAGTAAAATACCATTAAAGCCATCAAGCATATTAGTTCCATTAGCTATCCCGGCAATGGCTATGGTAGTGATTAATATTTTTATAACCTTGTACTGAAGAAAAATATTATCAATATAACTAATGCCAAAGCTCTCAATACTTGCCCCGATCGTGAAATACACCAAAAAAGCCGATAACATAGTTAAATTAAAACGAATTAAATTGCCTACTTTATGGGTGATATCTTCTATCAAACCACCAAAAAATGCTGGTAAAACTGATAATATATATAGTCTATAAAATAGCCAATCATCTAAAATAAAAATATCGGAGAACAACAACCCACAAAATAAAATAGTGAGTAAAAATGCTAATCCCCCCATACGAGACGGGTTGCCAGTATGATTTTTTTGTATCCCTACCAGCTCATCCCTACCAAAATTGATTCTATAAGCCAACCTAATCAATAAAAGTGATAGCAAAGCACTAATAATAAATGACGCACCGCCTATTTGTATAGTAAAAAGACCATCTGCCATTATATCATTATTGAGGTGGCCTAGTGGTTTTACTCTTTTGTGCTAAATCGTAACTAAGAGCTAGCTTTAACAGCCTATCTAATAGTTCTGGGTAGGAAATGCCACTAGCTACCATCATTTTGGGGTACATGCTAATATCGGTAAATCCAGGCATAGTATTTATTTCATTAAACACCACCCCATCAGCAGTAGAAAATAAAAAATCTAATCTAGCCAAGCCTCGGCAGTCTAAAACCTCATAAATATCACCCGCTAAGCCAGTAATAACTTTTTTTACCTTAGCATCAATATTAGCAGAAATTAAAGTTTTAGTAGAGCCTTTATCAATATATTTAGCCTGATAGCTGTAAAAGCTATGATTAGTAATAATTTCAGAAGGTGAAGATATAATCAATTCCCCCGGATGACCAAGTACGGCGACTTCTATTTCTTTTCCATCAATAAATTTTTCCACCAAAACTTTAGAATCATAACTAATCGCCAAAGCCAAGGCCTGCTTAAAAGAATTTTCATCATTACATTTAGATATACCAACTGAAGAACCCAAATTTGCTGGCTTGACCAACATAGTAGCACCAAGTTTTGAGATCAAGCTTTGATAAGAAGGGGCACGGCGATGGGGATAAATTACTTCATAATTTGTGACAGGGATTTTTTTTGATTCTAAAATCATCTTGGTGAAATGCTTATCCATTCCCAGTGCCGATGTTTTGGTGTCTGCCCCGACAAATGGTAACTGATAAATATTCAAGAATCCTTGGATATTACCGTCTTCTCCCCCAGTGCCGTGTATCACCGAAAAGCATACATCAACCTTTTTATCATCAATACTCTGAAAGCCAAATTTAACCTCACGAGCCTCATCATTTAATCTGATTTTTATAGGGTCATGCTGATCTAAAATCAAGTCTTTATGGCTCACAAATCGACCCTCTTCAGTAAATCCAACCATCAGCACTTGATGGCTAGAAAAACCAAGATACTTAGCTATACTAACAGCAGATTGCAAAGAAACTTTATGTTCCACACTGCGTCCCCCACATATTATAGCGATTATCATCTGGTTTTAAAATAAATTAGTTAATTTAGTTTATAACCCTAACTCTTCTTAGCTAATATAATTCTAGCAGCAAAGCCTATCTACTAACTTGATTATTATTAATGCTAGGTAGCTATTTTGGGCGTAAAGCTTAAATTAAGGTGGCACCACCAAAAAAGAAGGAAATTTCTTTTTTAGCATTTTCTAAAGAATCAGAACCATGAACGCTATTTTCGCCAATACTTTTACTAAAAGTATGCCTGATAGTGCCAGGTTGAGCTTCTTTAGGATTAGTTGCTCCCATAATATTACGATTTTTAATTACAGCGTCCTCACCCTTTAAAGCGATAACAACTATTTTACCACGGGTCATAAATTTAACCAGTTCATCGAAAAAAGGTTTATCATTATGTATATCATAAAATTTTTCCGCTTCTGGTTTAGTTAACTGAAGCATTTTTAATGAAGATATTTCTAATCCTCCAACTTCTAGTTTTGTTAAAATTTTACCAATCAAGTTGCGTTCTACCGCATCAGGTTTGATGATCGATAAAGTCATTTCTGTATTAGGCATAACTAAAAAAATAAAATGGTTAATATTCGTTTAAAGATAAAAAATAGTGAAGTAGCAGTCAAACCAACACTGAGCCAAACTAGGAAAACTTGGTATTTTTTAGCCAGATTAACTCTTGCCAGCCAAGAACCCAAAATATAACCAGTGCCCGCCCCTCCTAGATGAGAAAGATTGCTAATGCCAGGCATAATAAATCCTATAATTAATAAAATAATCATTAAGGTGGTATAGCGACTTGAGAAAAATTTAATCGCCCAATCGTTAGAATATCTCGCCGCTCCCACCAAAGAGCCCATCAAACCAAATATAGCACCAGAAGCCCCAACTACCGGAGAGCTGCCCAGCAAAGCTGCCAGCACACTACCACCAATTCCGCAAAAAATATAGATAAAAAAAGTATTATGTTTACCTAGCAAAGATTCATTTTGTGGATAGAGATGGTAAAGCCACATCATATTAAATAATATATGAAAAAATCCACCATGTAAAAATATTGATGAAAGTAATTGCCAATAACTGCCATTCAAAGCCTCATAGGGATCTGCCCAGCCCATAACCAGCAAAATAGGAGAGCTGGGAGATAAAATACCTAATTTTGATATAAAACCACTCTTAGCAAAAATATAAGATAAAATAATCGAAACTAGGAAAAAAAATATATTAAGCGAAATTAACCATTTTACAATAGTATGCTCGCCAAAACTATAAACCAGCCTAGATAACTTATTATTACTCCATCCACAGTTAGGGCAACGAATGGTGCTTCGATTTATCAGTTGCTTGCAAGAAGGGCAAATTATGGCGTGTTCACTCATTAAAAGTATATTCTTTTAAAATGCAGATAGTTTTTTCAAAATAAACAAATTAAATCATCGTTGTGACGTAATTTATAAGCTAAGGGTTAGTATCTTGCTAGATTTTTGCATTACTGACTATGTAATTCAGATGAAAACAATAAAATAGTATTTTAAAGAATCTAAATTATAGGTAGTAACTACTTAGCCAATAATGACTAAGATATCTGAGCTAACCACATGATTAAGTATAATATGGAGATAAGTAGGTTAAATCAAGTAAAATTTAGCGAAATTTAGCAATCAGCAGTATTAACACTAAAATATAACAAACTAACAAGGTAAATGTTTAATGAAATTTACCTTAATTTATTAACTATAAAATTATTAAATTACAGAGTTAATGATCAAATTATCACCGTTAACGGCCATAAAAATAGTTGGGAAAATATTAATTGTATGGGCGATATGTTGGATAAATATAGGCGTTTTATGGGCTCAAAATAGTACATATGAATGGATTCCTGAGTACTATGCCACTATAGATGGTGAGGAAAAATTAGTTTTTACATGGGAATTTCCTAATTCTAAAGTGGTAGTAGGTAATTTGATTGGTAATGATTTGCCAGATTTGCTAGTTGGCAATCAAGCAGGAACATTAAGCTTATATGAAAATATAGGAACACAAGCAAAGGCTAAGTTTATTTTGCGAAATATTAGATTATCTGGTTATGGGGTGATTGATAATAAAAATGATGTATTTAGAGAGATAGAATTAAATATTATTAATAAAAAGGAGAAAGATGAAAATAAAATTTATGCTAAGAGACCCTTTGATTTTGGAAATAGGGCCGCCCCAGCATTAGTTAATTTTCAAGGAAAAGCTAAATTAGATTTGTTAGTTGGTAATGAAGACGGTAATTTGGTGCTGATTCATAATATAGGTACAATAGAAAAACCAAAATTTGAATATTTAATTGATAATCAGAATTTATTTTCAGATTTAGCAATCAGGGAAATGAAACTTGAAAATAGTGTACCAACTTTTTGCGAATTAAATAATGATGACAACCCAGATCTTTTGATAGGTAACGCTGATGGGCGAGTTTTGGTGTTTTTAGGCGATAGAAATAACCAAAAGCATTTAATATTTAAAAGTAGTCCTGATTTTGTGTTAAAACTCGGATATGGAAAGAACGCCGCCCCTTCTTGTGTCGATTGGGAAGATAACATGCAACCAGCAATTATAGTGGGGCAAAGAGATGGTTATCTTTCTTATTTCAAAAATATAGGCACTCCGTGGATGCCAAAATTCTCTGATCCAGAATTTTTCTTCTATAAAATAGACGCTGGGGGCGAGGCTGCTCCACATTTTACAAAACTTAGCCCAAATTCACAAGATTTGTTGTTGGGCAGTTTTAGCTCAAAAATAAAAAGATATGAATTTAGAAATTTTGAAGATGCTAAAAATATTTGGAGTATCGATGATAATATTACCAGATTTGAAAGATTAAACAGCTTTAGTAAGGGAACTAATATAACTTCAGGCAATCTATTAGGGAGAGGCAAAGCAGATATTTTGCTAGGCAGCGATCAAGGTAACATCACATTTTATAGCAATGATAGTGCAGGCAAGGGGGTGGCTCTTACCAAAATAACTGATAACCTTTTGCCTGATCATAATTTACCTGGGGCAGCGCCAGAAATAATCAATTTTGATAAAGATAAATTGCCCACTTTATTGGTGGCTAGCCATGGGGGGCGAATTTATTATTTTGATAATGCGGGTGACGCCAATAATCCTGATTTTAAGGTGGTTGATGATAATCTTATTGAGCTAGGAAATGTGCAATCTCCAATAGCGAGAGCGATTGATATATCGGGTAAGGGGATATTTGATTTGATTATTGGGGGAGTAGGGACAAGCATAAAGTTTTTTAAAAATATCGGCACCGCAGAAGAGCCTAAGTTCGGTGATATATCGCTTGATATGATAGTTGATAATACTTCAGAGGGTACTTTTAGTGCTCCTTCATTATTTAATTGGAATAATTTACAAGTACCTAATTTGGTGGTTGGCAATCAATCAGGCCAGCTTGATGTTTTATATTTTAATCCTGCTAAGGTAGATTTACTGGCTGATGTGCCGGCTGATTTTCAAGAATTTTTAGCCCAACCATTTGAATTTCCTCATTGGACTTATCTAGAAGAAATGCCTGAAGTTAGACCTTACTTTATAGATATCACCGATAATGGATTAAAAGATATGTTGGTGAGCAATGATAAAGGAGATATTCTTTTATTTTTACAAAAAAAGATAAATGATTTAGATACAGATGACCTTTTTGTTCAATACCAAAAAGCTCGCTATAAAAAGAAGTTACAAGCCATTCGTGAGAAATTAGGTAATTATAAACCTAGAAATATTCCTCCGGTGTTTATATTTACGCCAGAAAATCTTATTGAGCAAACTAACCGGAAAAACCCAGTACCCTATCTAGGAAATCTTAGAAATAAAAGAATAAGTGACTTAGTGATCGGCTATCAAGATGGCAAGATCGATATTTGGATTAACACTGGGACTAGAAAATTTTGGGATTTTAAATTAGAAAGTACTATCACATTACCTAATAATGAAAAGAAGGCCGCCCCTTTGCTAGTGGATATTGATGGAAATGATACATTAGATTTGGTGGTGGGAACGCAAAGTGGGAGATTATATTATTATGAAAATATAGGGCAAAAACCAAGCTTTGAGTTTAAATTACGAGAAAATTATTTTGGTGATATCAAAGTAGGTGTAAATGCTATACCTGGCAGGCTTTATACTAGATATCAAACTCTACCTGATATAGTAATCGGTGATGTGAATGGAGTGTTAAGCATAGTTAAAAATTTAGGTTTTTACCAAGACGCAGAATTTATTCCTCAATTTGAGTTAGAAACCCAAGAGCAAGTAGTGCTTAAAAGTGAACTATCGGTAGCCCCAAGATTTGAAGATCTTGATAATGATGGTGTGCCAGAAATGATTATAGGCAATGATAGAGGGAATGTGCAGATTTATGATTATAGCTATTCTGATGAGCAAGGATACTATTGGAAAATAATTCCGAGCTGGTCAATTGATAAAAAGCTGGGCTTTAATACAGTACCAACCTTTGGCGATCTTTATGGTACTGGCGTGAAAGATATGTTAGTTGCCCTAGAAGATGGCAAGTTACTAATTTTTCGTAATGATGCGGTTACCCCTGATTTGTTGAAACGCTTAGAAGTTGATGAACTCACTAAAAATTAATATTTTTAATAAATTTTATCTACAGGATATGGCTTATGCGATTAGTTAATATATCAAGAAATAGAAATCATTGTCCAAATAAAAATTGTTTTTTTATGAAACGGTTTATGATTAGCTTTGGCCTTTTTATGGGGACAGCTTGCATTATAGGCGGGCAAGAAACACAATATTTAGATGGCCCTCCTGTTAACATGATAGAAGATGATATAGAAGATCATTCCCAGCCTAACACTAGGATAGATTCTATTTTTGACAATGTAGAACCACTTTTATTGGATGGTGAAGGTGAGGAGAAAGGTGAAGAATCTCAAATTGAGGAATTTTTGGTGCAAGAAGTGCCTCCTGAATTATCTTCTCCAGCATCTGATAGCACTTCAAGTGATATATTAACCGATCGGTATTTGCTTGATGATGATACCCCCTTTATTTCATCGCCTAGCGGAATTGAAGAATTTAATTTGAATGATGCGGTAGTGGAAGAAGGTGATCTTTTGGGTGATCCCGATATAAAAATTTTAAAAGTGGTGGTGGCTAATTCTAGAATTGGAGTGGGGAATATACAGTGGGTGGAGGCTTATGTGCAAAATAAGTTTAGTCAAAATAAAACGGTTAAAGTTAAGCTAGACTTTATTTTACCCAATAAGAGATTAAAAACTGTTGATACTAAAATTGTCTCTTTACCGGCTACGGCGGTGCAAAATGTTATTTTTAAATATCGTATACCTCCTAAATCAGGTGGTGTTTACTTAACCAAGGTGCGGGTTAATTCTTTATCAGGCACATTACTTAGTGAAAATGAGGGAAGATCTGAATTTTTAGTGCTAGGAGATGTTATTCGAGATGACCGCAGGTTTTCATTAAATTTAGATGATGTTGATAATTTTGGTCGAGACGCGGGCTCTGATAACAAATTTTCACTTGGTTTTAGCCAAATAATTTTTGCCAATCGTCAAGCGTTAGTTACCGATGTTATTTCTACTTCAGCGATTATTAAAAATAGTGGCGTCAAAAATGAAGATGAGGTGAAGGTGTCTATATACTTAGTCAGATCACCAAATCTTTTTGCTCCGCTGGGGGCACCGGTATATTACCAAGATAATATTTTATTTGCTCCTGGTGAAGAAAAGCAATTTAAATTTAATGTTATTTTCCCACAAGATTATCCCCTTGAGGATTATAAATTGCTTGGCATTATCGAAACTGGCGAGCCTGAAGAGAAAATCACTGAGTTTGGTAATGTGGTTTTATCTAATAATTCTTTAGAATTGGTTAATATCGTAATAGATACGCCAAAAGAGCAAGCAGTGCTTAATTTATCTACATCTACCAGATTTTCGTGGAGAGATTTTAATTTTAAGCAATTTTTTATTGAAATCAGCTCAAATTCAACATTTGAAGACCTGGATCAGATATTGAGAGTACCAAAAAATGATGTTACCAACCTAAACTTTATCGATAGCCTGTTAGTAGAAAACATTTTGGGTGAATCTTTGCAAGAGTTTCCTTCTCAAAATCCTTTGTATTGGCGAGTGGCGGGAATAGATGATTTAGGGTTAGTTACCTATTCTAATAGTAGTTCATTTTTTTATCGCGGCGGTAATTGAGGGATAAAGAAAAATATTTATTTTAAATAGTGAAAAAATGTGATACAATGAAAAGGTGAGTTAGTTTTTTTAGATATAAATTTAATTTATTTTATTTAGATGATTGATAAAAATTTTTCAATTAAGTATTCCCTAATAGTATTATTGATAGGGATGGCATCATTATTATTTTTAGATAGTGCGGTAATGGCGAAGGAGCAAGCACTTAAAAGCTCAATTCTTTCTACTAATGAAATGAAGATTATTCAAGATTCTATTCTTCATGGTAACCCCCAATTAAAAAGTAAACCTGTTCATCTTGATACTTTAACCACTGATGAAATGGGTGAAGCAAAGCATATAGTTACCTTTTTTAGATTTACTGATTTGGGTGAAGATAAACTTTTTTTAGTAGTATCTAAATTTAAAAAAGATCAGAAAATTGAGGTTTTAGGTAGCTTCTTAGTAAATAATTTAATCAAGGTGGGTAAGGGTGTTAGTTATGGTTTTTTGTCTTCTATTTATCATATAACTAATAAAGACGTGGCTATGGTTTTAATCGTAAAATCACTTACCGATAAGGGATATATGCAACATCTTAATAAGCAAGCGGTAGTTATAAAAATTGGTAATCCTAGCCGGGTTATCGGCACAATGCCATATGGATGTTCTTTGAGCTCCAATAAATGCTTAACTGATGATTTGTTGATTTGTGACTATCAACAAAATAACAGTGCCCAAATTAAAATAGATTTTAATAGAAATGGTTATGGGGTCTTTAAGCTTGATTTTGACATTAATAGGCAAGATGTGATTGATGGAGTGGAGAAAAATAGTGAAACTAAAAAATCGATTAGTTTTACTTTTAATAAAGCAACAAATAGTTATGGCAGCAAGCAAGATTTAAAAGAATATACTTGCCCTATCAATTAACTTGGTTTAGCGAAATAGATATCGCCATTTAGCAGTTATTTTTTTATTTTCATTTTTTTCGATTATCGTATAAAGATCGGCTAGTCTTTGGTTTAGGTAGTTAGCTCTTTGAGGTGCTATTGATATTATATTTTCCAGATAGGGAATAGCTTCTTCGTATCGTTTTTGTATAGCCAGGTTGTAGGTTAAAGAGTCTATCAAGGTGATATCTTGGTGGAAGTTATTAGCTGTGCTGAGCAGAAATTGCAAACCTAACTTTTCTTGACCTACCTGTATGTAACTTAAGCCTAATATTAATCCGGTTTCGTTGTTTATGGTGGGATCGGAAAGTCTATTGAGCACTTTTATGGTCTTACCGAAATTCCCCAAAATATAATTAAATTTTGCTAAGGAAATAATAATTTCTCTGTTATCAGGTTGCAGCACAGATAAATTATTTAATATACCTAAAGCTTTTGTATAATTTTGCTCAATCAGCTCTAGTTGAGCAATTTTTATTGCTACAGAAGATTGAAATAGTAAATATTGGCAAATCCCATAAAACTTTTTAGCTTTGGTATAATCTTTTTTAGCAAAAAATATATCGGCCTGAACTTCAATTATTGTATGATTTAAAGGGGCAAAATTTTCTGTATAAAATATTTTTTCGGCTCTTTCAATGAGATTCAACTTTAATAGAATTTTTATATTTAGTAGTTTAGCGGCTAGGTTATTGTGATCAATTGAAATGGATTTTTGTATATAATTATGAGCAGAATCATAATTTTTCAATCTAAAATATATTTCAGCTAATTGATAATTTAGGAGGGGATTTTTTTGGTGATTATCAAAATAAATAACTTCTAATTTACTCAAGGCTTCGTTATGATGATCTATGAGCATTAGGAGCCTAGCTTCTTTAATGCGAGTTTCTAAATTTAGTTCAAATAAATCTTTTTTCGCCAAAAATAGTTGATAAGCACGTTCAAATTTATTACTAGCAACGAGGGTTTCAATTTCACATTGCCACCTCATTAGAGAATTTTCAGGTAATTTATTAACTATTTGGCCAGCTTTTGCAAGATTCCCATAAGTCAGGCCAATTGAGCATATCAGGTGGTTTAGCTGGTCATTATCACCATTTTTTCTAATAAAATTATTAAGGGCAATATAAGCATTTTCTACTTGACCTTGATTTAAGTAGAGTTTAACCATCAATTTAATAACTTCAGTTGAGGTTGGTTGCTCTTTTAGTAAAAGTGAAGTATTTTTTAATAAAGTAAGATAGTTCTTGGTACTATTATCAGTCAAACTCTGAAGCTTTATTTTTAGGAGTTTTGCTTTAAAATAAGTAGGATCTATCAGCAAGGTCATGTTGTTTATTTTAGAAGATTTACCCAAATCCCCTGTTCGGTAGTGAGATAGCGCCAAGCCATAGTAAGCGTTCAGCAAGGTTTTGTTGTATTGAATAGCAGCGGAAAATCTTTGTATAGCAGAAGGATAATTTTTTAAATCAAATTCTATTTGTCCTGCCAAGGTAAGATATTTAGCATTAAACGGTTGTTCTAGGATTATTTTTTTAATTTCAGCTAATGCCTGATGTGCTTTGTTATTTTTATAAAGAATATAGCTTAATATATATCTATCATGAATAATATGAGGATTTTGTTTTTTTTTGAGTAAATATTCCTGTTCTAATTCATGTTTAGCAGTAGAGTTATAATATACTTCAGGGGCACTTAGCTGGCCTGTCTGGCAGCTAGTTAACAGGATATAGGCTAAAAAGCTGGTTAGCAGTATTTTTTTATTAATAAACATAATCGTTATGGGAAAAATTTAGAAGCTAAAGATTTATTGCCATAATTATCAACAAATTGGGCATAAAATCCACCTTTAGCTATCTGGTTAGGATGTTTTATAAAAGCCTGTCCTAAAGAAGCTCTTATAGTCATATAAATAAATGGGTCAGTACTTTTGAATATTAAAAGATTAATATGATTAGGGATAATGGTAAAATCATGGGGAGTGATATTAAAATGATTTTGTTTAGGTGTTTTAGCGGTGTCCCACTTGATGTGCAAGGAAAATTCTTTATCGCTATCTTGATTAAGGGCAATCACATTAATTAGCGGAGCTAAAAATTTAGGTTTAGGAGGAACATCAACCAACTTAGTTACATAGCGATTATCAATATTTTTATATTTAATCATCAAGTAAGGAAAGTTGTTTATATTAAGCTTATTAAGCCCTAACCATGCTCCATTATGGCTGCTAATCAAGTTATCATCAAGCCAATAATCATCAGGTTGTTTAGCTAGATATTTAGTGGGTTGATTTTTGTATATTACCGCTAATAATTCTTCTTTAAAAAAACATGGGTCGCAAATTTCGGGCAGGTAATTACGAAACACTTCTATTTTTTGCCAATTGGCATCCTGTTCACCCAAGGGTATGATTAGATAATCACCAATATAATAGCTTTTAAAGGTAGGGTTTTTCAGGCTATTATTAACGTTAGCAATAACTTTACTTTCAAATTTGATAGGTTCCGGCGGCGTTTTATATCCACAACTAAAGGCTAATAAACTTGACGCCATTATAGTTATCCAAAATAACCATTTTGCTGGTAATAAATGATTAAATGGGTCATAAAAGGTAAGTTGCATTCAAATTAAGAGTTAAATTAAATACTGGTTGTGCGTAGAGAGCCTAGCTAGATATAATAAAAAAACCTAAATATCGCAACGATTATTTAGATTTTGAATGTATTAGCTTAATGTGTTAGGCTACTGCGTTGGCTTATAATGAATGTTTGATGTTATCTGGCATTGATGTAGGCATATAAAAACAAGGATATATAGATATAGGTGTTATATTGAAGAAATTATTGTATATAGTCAAATCAAAATTATTATACCCCATAACAGCATTATTTATCTTGATGGTGTTGTTCATTTTTATTTTAGTGCTAGATAAAGATGGGGAGCGTAATTTTGTTACCTCATTTGATCGATCTTTGATTGGGGTAATCAACATAGATGGTGTTATATCATCAGCAGATGAGCATTTAGAAGCCATAGAAGAGATGTTGATGAATGATCGGGTAAAGGGAGTTATTCTTAGGGTCAATAGCCCGGGGGGGGTAGTTGTGCCGACATATGAAGTTTTCCAAGGATTAAAAAGATTAAGTGAAAAAAAGGCGATGTATGTTTCTATGGGCACGATAGCAGCTTCTGGTGGATATTGGGTCAGCTTAGCTGGTGATAAAATTTACGCCAATCCAGGCACAATCACTGGGAGCATTGGAGTTATTGCAGAAAATGTTGGCGTTAAGGGGTTGATAGATAAGATAGGGTTGAAGATGAGAATTTTAAAGTCGGGGGTGAATAAAGATATAGGGTCACCTTTTCGGCCGATTCATCCAGCAGAGAAGGAGCTTTTGCAAGGCGTTTTAGATGATTTGCATCAGGTATTTATTAGTTCTGTGTTGGAGAATCGCAATCTTGATGTGGCTAATTATGATAATTTATTTGATGGACGAGTTTTTACTGGTAATCAAGCTAAGGCGGTGGGGCTGATAGATGAAATATCTGATTATTATGGTGTTTTACAAGATATAAAAATAGATCTAAATTTACCTGATGCTAAGGAATACGTTTTTCTTAAAACTAAAGATGATGGCTTGTTTGGTTTTTTCTTTGGTAATGGAATGGTGGATCTGATGAATAATTTTTTAATTGAGTCAAAGCATATGGCGGGGGCTGTATTTTGGTCAATTTACGGGTATTAAGATTAAATTTTCATGAGTTATCTTAGCATATTTGATACAAGCTTGCGTGATGGGTCGCAAGCGGAGCATGTTTCATTTTCTCTTAATGACAAATTACTAATAACTAAGCTTTTAGATGATTTTGGAATAGATTATATTGAAGGAGGGTGGCCGGGCTCAAATCCTAAGGATTTTGAGTATTTTCAAAGAGTTAAAAATAGTAATATTAAACATTCATTGATTACGGTTTTTAGCTCTACTAAGCGAGCAGGAGTTAAAATAGAAGATGATGCAAATATAACGGCAACCATAAAGAGCGAGGCCGATGTGGCTTGTATTTTTGGCAAATCGTGGGATTTTCACGTAGAAACTGCCTTAAGAATAAGCCTAGCAGAGAATTGCGAACTAATATTTGATAGTATCAGCCATTTAAAGAAGTATTTTAAGGAAGTTATTTTTGATATGGAGCATTTTTTTGATGCCTACAAAAATAATCCTGATTATACAAAAAAGGTAATGGAGGTGGTGAAGCAGGCGGGAGCTGATTATCTAGTACTTTGTGATACAAATGGGGGAGCCATGCCTTGGGAGGTGGAAGAAATTTTAGATGAGTTAAAGCCAATTATGCCAGAAAAATTTGGCATTCACGCACATAATGATGGGGAGATGGGGGTAGCTAATTCCCTAGTCGCGGTGAGAAAGGGAGCGAAAATGGTGCAAGGGACGATTAATGGATTTGGTGAACGCTGTGGTAATGCTAATCTAATCAGTATTATGGCCAACGCACAGCTAAAAATGGGAATGAAAGTTATAGGAAAAGCTCAATTAAAAAAATTGACTCACCTAGGTAATACCATTTTAGAAATAGCCAACCTAAAAGAAATAGATGATCAACCTTTCATTGGTAAAAGTGCTTTTGCTCATAAAGGGGGCGTGCATGTTTCAGCTATATTAAGAAATCCTAAAACCTATGAGCATATAGATCCCGCTTTAGTTGGTAATGCCAGAAGGGTATTAGTGAGTGATTTGAGTGGCTATTCTAACATAAAATATAAAATCGATAAGTGGAATTTAGCTGATAAATTTGATGATGCATCGCTAAAAAAAGCGCTTATTGAATTGAAAAAACTAGAAAATAGAGGGTACGCCTTTGAAGCGGCTGACGCTAGTTTTGAATTATTCTTGCTAGGTAGATTTAACCTAGTGCCTGATTATTTTAAAGTTATTAGTTACCGAGTAATCAATGAAAAACTTGTTGCTAGTAATGACGCCGAAAGTTTAGCAACTGTGAAACTTCAAGTAACAAAGGATGGGGGCAGTGCCCTTTATAGCAGTGAGGGCAATGGACCGGTGGATTCTTTATTTTTAGCATTGAAGAAAGGAATATCGGTTTATTACCCCCAATTAGCCGATTATAGGTTGGTTGATTATAAGGTGAGAATATTAGAACAATTAGGGAGAGGGAGCGAGGCTACGGTGCGGGTATTGATAGAATCTAAAGCACTAGACAAGACTTGGACTACTGTAGGGGTTAGCTTCGATATAATTGGGGCTAGTTTTGCAGGATTGGTGGATAGCCTTATTTATCAATTATTTAAGAGTAAAACCACTCCCACTAATAATATATAGTGATAGATCAACCTTGGTTTATTACGCTTAAGATTTATTTTTGGATTTATAAGGATCCAAAGGTTCTTCGGTGAATATTATGTTACCGTGAGATTCAATTTTCTTAGCCTTTTCTCCTTTCATCGATAATACATAATACAGATAAGCTAAAATAATCACTGAAAATAATATAGTTGAGATAACATAGATATATACTCCAACTTCTGGGGACATTTTTTAAAAATATAAATTGTTATTAGTAAAAAAATTATTAAATTACTTTACCTACTTCCAGATAAAGATTTTCGCATCACGGGTGTATGCTAGCATAGCTATATCAAAAAATCAAGCAAAAGGTAGATCTAAAGTTAGATCTATTGTTTTTGAGTCTATATATATTGCTGGTGAGATAAAAGTTGGCTAAATTTTTATTTGTTAGCTGGTTTCATCAATAATCACACTTTTGGGAACGGCTTTTTTTACCGCTTTAATCAGATAATAACCAGGAGATAGGTTGTTGCTAGTGCTGTGATTAAAAATATTTTCAGCATTTTCCAAGCAATGTTTCAAAATAAATCCTTCAGGGGTGATGAAAGTAAGCATTTTTGGTAGCTTTATGTTTTTCTCTAATTTAATAACATTATGTGAATCCCTCACATATTCAATGCTAGCACCTACTATTTTGGCCGGATCAATGGAAGATAAATTTTTATTTTTTAGCAACCTAAAGGGTGAATCAGTGCGATTAGCCATGAAAAATCCATAACTGGTGCCACTAGCCCACTCCCTTTTTACATTTTCTTGCCAGTTATTTTGGGGATAGTGGCGATTAAAAATATTCCAATGAATAGACCTATAAAAATCAAGCCTTATCACATCTGGTTGACTGCTTAATATTTGCTCATGAAGATCTAATATAAATATATCTTGTCCAAAATAAACACAAAAACCATGCTTAGACTTGAACATTCTCAAATTAGGGGTGTTATCTCTTTCTGGCTGGCTTAGTTGATAATGGCCGACCTCGCTATCAATAGTTCTGGTGGAATAAAAAATAGTTAATTTGCCGGCACCTAATATTTCAATATCTACGTTTTTATGTGTTTTTTTAAATATAATTTGCTGATTTTTAAGGTCTAAATAAGGAATTTCTGCAGATATAACCAGCCTTTTAAGAGAATTACCAAAATATTTAATCCAGCCTTGCCAAGCGAGAGCAGTTTTGGAATGATATGCTAAAATCAAGTGCCACAACATATTCGGATAGCGAGTGAGGAGCAATCTAGCCAAGCCCACATCCTCAATTCTTAACACCACTCCTTGCTCAATAAATTCTCCTAGACTATTTACCAATATAGGTAAATCATCATTAAAACAAGGAATGTCTATTTGAAGGAGAATTTTTTTTTGACTAGCCGTAAATAGTTTTAAGAGCCCGCTGATACTAGCTAAAGATACAGTGCCCTGCTTGCTTAACTCACTAGTATGAACTATGAAGTGGGTTAACTGAGACGCTAACCCAAAATCAATATGCTCTTTACAATATAAAGAGGCCTCATAATTCACTAAAGCTCGGCTATTTGCACCAGTAACACTATTTAAAGATAGTGTTTCTTTATTCAAGGAATTTCGATTATCTTATTATTAGATACTTTAAATGAACCACTTTTAATCATTTTTGAGTCTATTATATTATCACCCAATTGTCCTTGTTTTATGCCGATAAAGCCACTTTCATCTATGATGACTTCTATGCCTTTAGGAGAAACCGCAATTAAAAATTCTCGTTCACTTAAATCTGGTTGGCTAAATGAACTACCTTTAAAACCGCTTCTTTTGTTATTATCTCTGTTGCCAAAAGCAGGCCTACTTTTATTATCTCTCGCTTGCGAGGCAGGCAAGCTTGATTTTTCAATTTTAGTTGATTCTTTTTCTTTTTTAGCAGGTTCAGTTACTGCCGCTAGCTTTGTTTTTTTAGTTTCTTTAGTATCTTTAGTATCTTTAGAATCTGTATTTTTAGTAATAACCAAATGACGATCCCTTCCCTCTCCTTCAGATTTAGAAACTAAATTAGATTCAGTAGCTTCCATATGAACTATCCTCCTTAAATAAGAATTCATCGGCTCAAGTGGTAACTTTATTTTATTTGATTTAACAAATTTAGTAAGGGTATCTTTAATTTTTGAAATAAAGTCTTGATCATTTCTTTCTATCTCAACTGAGCTAGAATCTGGTTTATCTGGATATTCAAGATTATCAAATTTATCGAGTAGTGAGCCATTTTTTTTATCCATTTAAGTAAAATTGCTAATATTTTTAATAAATATATCCCCCATTTGCGAACAGCCAAGCTTGGTAGTGCCATCTTGCCATATATCGCTAGTGCGGTATTTTTCTAGTGTACTAGTTAAAGCCTTGTTTAGTAGTACGTCAGCTTTATCTATCTTGAAAGTGTGTTTTAGCATAAGCCCAATACAAGAAAAGGCCGCTAAAGGATTAGCTAGGTTTTTGCCAGCAATATCAGGAGCACTTCCGTGCACAGGTTCATATAAAATGGTTTTTCCCCCAATGCTAACACTAGGTAACAAACCAATAGAACCGGTGATAGTAGCGGCTAAATCGCTCAAAATATCACCAAACATATTACCAGTCAAAATGCAATCAAACTGACGCGGGTTACTAATTAATTGCATAGCCGCGTTGTCTACATACATATGGCTTAACTTTACGCTAGGAAAAGATTTAGCCACTTCATCAACAGTCTCTCTCCATAGCCGGCTAGTTTCTAAAACATTTGCTTTATCCACCGAGCAAAGCCTGCCAGATCTTTGCAAAGACAATTCAAAAGCCTTCTTGGCAATTATCTTTATCTCATCTTCACAGTATTGCATAGTATTAAAACCAGTCTTTTGGCCATTAACTTCTTTGATTCCTCGAGGATTACCAAAATAAATACCGCCAGTTAATTCTCGAACAATCATTAAATCAACCCCTTTAGTTATGCTAGCTTTAAGGGGAGAAATAGAATCAAGACCATCATAAATCTCTATTGGTCTTAAATTAGCATAAAGCCCAAGTCCTTTCCTTAGTTTTAATAATGCACTTTCTGGACGAAATTTCATAGGTAAATTATCCCATTTATCGCCTCCCACAGCTCCTAAAAAAACAGCGTCAGCCTTTTTACATCTATCCAAAATCTGATCAGTAATAGGAACTTGGTGAATATCATAGCAAGCACCACCAATAGGTAATTCAGTGATTTTATAGGATATATCGTAGATAGATGCAAAGTGCTTTAATAGCTTAAGTGCTTGAATTGATATCTCAGGGCCGATACCGTCGCCAGCTAAAAATACTATATCTTTGTGAGTACTCATAATTATTTTATTATCATATGTAGTGCGAAGTAATGAAAAATTGAATATATCATTTAAGCCAACTAAACATACTTCTCAACTTAGCACCTATTTTTTCAATAGGGTGCTCATTGGTTTTTTTATGCAGAGCATTAAATTCTGGCATTCCTACCGAATTTTCCAATAACCATCGTTTAGAAAAGCTGCCATTTTGAATATCTGTTAGCACCTTTTTCATATTTTTTCTAACATGTTTATCTATTATTTTAGGGCCACTTATGTATTCACCATATTTAGCTGTATCAGAAATAGAATGATTCATTTTGCTAAATCCGCCCTCATAAATGAGATCTACGATAAGCTTCATTTCATGTAAACATTCAAAATAAGCAATATGCGGCGGGTAGCCAGCTTCAACTAAAGTATCAAAACCAGCCTTAATTAATTCAACCGTTCCCCCACAAAGCACAGCTTGTTCCCCAAATAAATCTGTTTCAGTTTCATCTTTAAAGGTGGTCAAAATAGCTCCCGCCTTTGTCGCACCAATAGCTTTAGCCCATGCTAGTGCATATTCTTTGGCTTTACCAGAAGCGTCATTTTGCACCGCAATAATACAAGGAACGCCAGAATTTTGCTGGTAAGTTCGTCTAACCAAGTGCCCCGGACCTTTAGGGGCAATCATAACCACATCAACATCTTTGGGAGGGACTATTTGCCCATAATGAATGCTAAACCCATGTCCAAATGCTAAAATATTACCTGCACTAAGGTTATCTTTTATATGATCATTATATATTTTTCCATGGTGTTGATCAGGTGCGAGTAACATAACCATATCTGCCCATTTAGTAGCTTCAGCTACAGACAAAACCTTAACACCAGCTTTTTTTACCTTATCTATCGATTTTGAAGCCTCGTGCAGGCCTACCACAACATTAAAACCTGAATCTTTTAAATTTAATGCATGGGCATGGCCTTGGCTACCAAAGCCAATTACTGCTAGTTTTGTTTTTGCTAACAGATTAGTATTAGCATCTTTATCGTAATATACGATAAATTCATTAGCTTCTTTCATAAAAGTGTATATGTATAAAATTAATTTTTTTTATTTGTACAATAATCAAAATAATTAATTATTATATTATCAATCGCATAAAATGAAGAATACTAAAAGATAGCAAATTGTCAATTTTAGCGTAACTAAAGTTTATTTTTGTATAGCCGCTTCTCCAGTACGAGATATTTCCACAATTTGATATTTTTTTATTATTTCATAAATTTTATCTATAGTATAAGCAGTGCCAATAGCTTCTAAGCTAATATGTTTATCGTCATCTCTAATAATTTTAGCGTCAAACTCACGTAAATCATTAAGAAGTGCAAGTTTATCCCCAGTAAAGGATATCTTAGCTAACATCAATTCCCTAGTAATTTCTGAAGCAGGATTAATTAAGGTTATATCATAAATATCTATTAGCTGATCTAGTAGCTTCACTATCTTTTCTATATTATTCGGGGGCTCATTGCAAACTAGCGTTAAACGTTGACAATTAGGCTCTTCACAGCTGCCAGAACATATTGAATCAACATTATATCCCCGTGAACCAAAAATCTCAGCAATTCTTAGCAAAGTGCCCGATGTATCTGATACTAAAATAGATAAAACTTGCCGTGTTTTTTTTGATGTCATAAGTTATTTAGTAATAATATCACTCAATTTAGCCCCGGCAGGTACCATAGGAAATACGTGCGAATCAGGATCTATCTTAAATTCAACCAATACAGGCCCCTTAGTATTAAGAGCTTTATTTATCGCTCCAGCCACCTCATTTTTTTCCCTTACCGCATAGCTAGGTATATCAAAAGCTTTACCAATCATAGTGAAACTAGGATTAAAATCAAAAGTAGTACTGGCATATCTAGCTTCCCAAAAAAAATCTTGCCATTGCTTTACCATCCCTAAATTTCTATTATTAAAAATAAATATCTTAACCGCTAAACTATAATCCCTAATCATAGCTAGCTCCTGCATGCACATTTGAAATCCGCCATCACCAGAAATAGAAATAACTACTCTATCTTTAAATTCAGTAGCAATTCCCATAGCCGCCGGCAGTGAAAAGCCCATAGTGCCCAATCCGCCACTAGTAATGTGTGACCTAGGATACATAAAAGAATAATGCAAGCTAGTAAACATTTGATGCTGCCCTACATCGGTTACTATAAAAGCTTTGCCCTTGGTGATGTCTGATAATAATTTTAGTATATATTCTGGCCTTAATTTATCTGTTTTTGGTTGATAATCTATATACTGTTTTAAAGGGGCTTTGGCTTTTATATCATCTAATTGTTTCAACCATTTAGTCGTATCAAGTTGACGTGCTAACAGATTTATTTTCTGTAAAAAGGAAAGTGAATCAGATAGTATATTAAGATCAGATATTTTAACTTTATTAATTGAACTAGGATCTAGATCTACATGAATAATTTTTGATTGTTTCAAAAAACTAGCTATCTCACCAGTTACTCGATCATCAAATCTAGCTCCAATCACCAAGCAAAGATCACATTTAGTCATAGCTATATTAGCCCCATAAGTGCCATGCATGCCAAGCATTCCTAAAGATAGTGAATCTCTCTCAGGATAAACGCCTTGGGCTAGTAAGGTGGTGGTAATGGGTAATTTAGTTTTTTTAATGAATTTAATTAACTCATCAGAGCTTTCCTTAGAATTGCTACCACCACCAGCATAAATTATCGGCTTTTTCGCCTTTGCAATCATTTGCCACGCCTTTTCTACTAAATCATCAGCGGCAACCATCTTATCTTGATAACCTCTTATGACAATAGGTTTAGGATTAGAATCGTAGTGGCAACTCTCTGTTTGTATATCAACTGGAATATCTATCAATACCGGCCCCTTACGACCCGTGTTAGCAATGAAAAATGCCTTTCTAAGGACAAATTGCAACTCCTTTATGTCATTAATTAAAAAATTGTGCTTAGTTATCGGCCGGCTAAGACCAACTACATTAGTCTCTTGAAAAGCGTTAGTGCCGATCACCGATTTTTTTACCTGGCCAGTAATCACAATTAGAGGCACAGAATCCATTAAAGCAGTTGCTATGCCTGTCATGCAATTAGTTGCCCCTGGGCCAGAAGTAGCAAATACTACCTGCGCCTTGCCTGTTGCCCTAGCTAAACCATCGGCCGCGTGAGTTGCTCCTTGCTCGTGCCTAACTAGATAAAATTTAAGAGCAGGATACTTTAATAATGCGTCAAATAATGGAATAACACAGCCTCCAGGATAGCCAAATACCTTATCTATTCCTTGCTCTAAAATGGTTTCTAGTATGATATGACTTCCCAATTTAGTGGTCAACTTTTGGCTTACTCCAATATTCATGACAGCATTATAATATTCTTTAAAATTAATCGTAATTCTAATGGCATATATGGGCAAAACTTTGAAAAAATAACGATAATTTAGTAAATTTCTTCTTTACGAACCAAATATTTGCGCCGCTTCACGGGTAAAAAATTTAACTTTATCTAAATTTTCCCAAGTAAAATCACTCGATTGACGACCAAAATGGCCATAACAAGAAGTCTTTTGGTAAATAGGACGCTTTAGTTTAAGGTCATTTATAATACCCATAGGCGTTAACGGAAAACGATCACTTATTATATCTTTTAACGTACTACTTGAGATGCTATTATTACCAAAGGTGTTAACATTAATTGATATAGGCTTGTCATAACCAATAGCAAAGCTAAGTTGTACCTCGCATTCCTTTACTAACCCAGAAGCTACAATATTTTTAGCAATATACCTGGCCATGTAAGTAGCCGAACGGTCAACCTTGCTCGGATCTTTTCCTGAAAAAGATCCTCCGCCGTGCCGACCCATCCCGCCATAAGTATCAACAGCAATTTTTCGCCCAGTTAAGCCACAATCACCAGCCGGCCCCCCAATAGTAAACTTACCAGTGGGATTGATATGAAATATGGTGTTATCATCAAGCAAGCCCTTAGGTAAGGTTTGATGAGCAAGCTCAATTAAGTCTTTTTTTATTACAGAATAAGCAACACCCTCTTCATGTTGTGCACTCATCACCACTGTATGCACCCGTTTTGGTTGATTATTTTTATATTCAATACTAACTTGCGTTTTGCCATCAGGGCGAAGGTAAGGGATTTTTTTTTCTTTCCTAGCGTCATCTAAAGCCTTAGATAGCATATGTGCACAATATATAGGCATAGGCATAAAACTATCCGTTTCATCAGTCGCGTAGCCAAACATCAAACCCTGATCGCCAGCTCCTTGCCCCTTATTAAGGCCTATTCCCGCCACAACCCCCTGGGCTATATCGGGAGATTGATTATTTAATGTTGATATTACCGATAGCGATTTATAATCTAAGCCTTTAGCAATATCATCGTACCCAATATCCTTAACAGTGCTTCTCACAATAGACTCAGGATTGATGAACGCCTTAGTAGTGATTTCTCCTGCTACGATAATTAAATTTTTTGTAGCCATGACTTCGCAAGCAACCTTAGAATCAACGTCTCCAGCCAAGCATGCATCTAAAATACGATCAGATATCTGATCACACAATTTATCGGGGTGACCTTTTGTGACAGATTCTGATGTGAAAATGAAATCATTCCTCATTATACTAGCAAATCATATGCTAAATAAAAGGTCTAGTTAGCCACAACATTAACATTTACTAGCTTCTCAGTTAAATTTCCCACCCGATCTACCGATTTAATCAAAATGGCATTTTTCCCCACCCGATTAAGTGATAAAGGTTGCAAATATACCTGCTCCGCCTGTTCGTTTAATTTATATATAATACTACCTACACCAGACCCATCATCAGTTGATAACAAGTGCATTCTAACTTTAAGGGCGTAATTATCACCAGCTATATTAGTTGGATTATTATTATTATTATTATTATTATTTAAAGCTGGTTTATCAAGGCTAATTTCTATTTGTGGTCCTTGATAGTCGGTAGCGATTTCAATTTCTTTAAAATCACTGTGGTTATTTAATTTATCGCTACTATAAAATAATAAATTATAAGATTCTTGATCGCCAAATTCTAATGGCTTTGTGAAAATTTGTTCTGGGCCATTATTAATAGAATAATAAATATTATCTACTCCCGATAAATCATCAATAGCACTAATTGAAACTTTAGTTTTGGGCGATATATAAATTTTATTTGATGATTCTACTACATACATACCCTTAAATTTTAATTTTGTATTAGGAGCGGTTTCATCAAGTATAAATTCTTTGATTAAAGAATTTGACCTATTTTCTACCTCATCTAAAGCCCAAATTTTTAGCCTATGATGCACTCTATCATTAGTTAAATTAAATGATTCTCGGTAAAATCTAGGTTTTTTATTATTTAAGCTATATATAATTTCTAACAAACCAGCTTTATCATCTTTAGCTAAAACTTTAATTTCACTTTTAGGAGAAAGATAAAGTTTTTTATTTTTAACCAAAGATGGTCCTATTATCTTATAGCTAAGGGCAGGACCCTTATTATCAATATAAAAGCTAAGGAGTTTTTCTTTTTCTCTATTTCCAGCATTATCAATGCTGTAATATTTAAGAACATGCTTGCCCGATTTTAAATTTTTGAGCACTAAAGGTTTTTTGTATTGTTTATATTTAAAACTATCAAAAGTATAATAGGTACGCTTAAGACCTGCATCACCCGTTTGTGCTTTAATCACTATGTAATTTCTGGGAGATAGCACCAAATCTTGGTTATCATCAAGTTGATAAGGGGCGATAAAAGTTTGTGACCAAGGTATTTGGTTGGTTATATTAATTTTCAATAGCCTAGGCACGCTAGCATTACCCACATTATCTACGGCATAAACTAATATTTCATAAAAGCCATCAGCACTAAAAGTAATTTTATTTTCACTTGGTTGATAAGGCTGATTATTCATTGAAGCATATACTTGTTCTATACCAGATAGCTTATCTTTGGCTGATATGGTTATGCTATTTAGTTTCCTTAAATATAAAATACCATCTTTTTTGTATCCCTTTGGGTATTTTAAATTAACTACTGGAGGTATAGGGTCGTAGTATATGGTGAAAGAAGAAGATTTATTTTTATTTAGGGCATTGGCTCCAGAGCCAATTTGTGTTGACTGGCTGATAACATTAGCTCCTATATTGGTTAAAGTTAGGTAAGGAGTCTTTTTTTGATTTTTCAGCTCACTAGGAGCGGCGCTTAATTCTTTATTAGCAGAAAAGAGCCTAATCTTTTTGTTAGGATAGAACACGGCGCCCTTTGCATTAACATATGGCTTTTTTATATGTTCAATCTTTTCTACTGCTTCTAGCGAACTTTTACTAACGCTAAATAATATAATAGCAATGATGGCTATCTTTGAAAGTTGTAAAAACATTTTATGAGTGGTTAATAAATAGTTTAAGATTAATTTAGTAAATTTATTTTTAATTACTTATATATATAAAATATTTTTAATAAAATATCAAATAAAGTTTTTAAAGCGACATAGTAACATTTTATAATATATCGGTCTGATTATTAATAGATTTTAGGTTTGAATTTATAAATTTCATTATAAATTTTTAGAGGGGTTAAAATAAAAATATAATTATCGGCGAATTCTGGCAAAAGGAGAAGTCCTGACCAAGCTTAATAAATTAGAAAGGGCAGCAGCAACATAGGTTAACAGAGCAGCGAAGAGTATTTTTTTAATTTTCCCATCATCATCATCAGGTAAATAGCGAGAATTTATGATGAGCGGGTGAGCTCGTTTAAAGCTAGCGTCCCATTCTAGTGGTAAGTTAAGGATAGAGAGCATCAATTCGGCAATGCCTGGCAGAACGTAACACAAAATTGAGATAGATAGCAGCCAGCGCTGACCTAGAAGAAATCCTGCGACTAAAGACCCGAAAAAAATTACGATCATCACAAATCTAGCGTAAAACAAAAATATTTGAAAAAAATTTCTGATAAGAAACAAAGGATTTTTTTCATGAGCTTGCTTAGCATGAGAAAATTCGTGAGAGGCTATGGTAATAGAGGTTACTGAGTGTTGATTGAAAATATCTTTAGATAAATATATTATCTTTTTTTTATGATCATAAAAGTTGCTAGTTTGGTGTTCTAGCACCTCCACCTCATGCATAGAATTTTTATTAATGAGGTGCTTGGCAAATTGGCCACCACTACCTATAATATCATCTCTTGAATAATTATATTCTTTATAAACACGTTTAATCCATATGCTAGGCAGTTGCAACAAAAGCACGAAGGATATAATAATGAGCATTATTAAAAAAAGCATAATTATTTAGCTAGTTTAAGGGTTATGGTGCTAGTTATTAATTATAATTAATTATTAACATTATAAAATGATACTAAGCTCTTAGTCTAGCACCATGAAAAAATAAATGATAAGGTAAGTTAAATAAACGTAGCTTCACTTTATACGCTGAGGTGATAAATGGGTTGTAGTAACGATAATTATTTAGCTAGCATTTATAGGCTAACAAGGCAAAGATAAGATAATATAACAATAAGACAAGGCGATTTTTAGCAAAATTAAAATTTAAGGGTAATACTAGTGGCAATAGATCTTAATTTATTTGATAAAGAAGGGCAAAAAATTATAAAAGAGGCTCAACAGGTAGTCAAAGATTATAAACAAGATAAAGTTGAAGCCGAGCATCTGCTATTAGTGATGTTGGAAGGAAAATCTAATAGCATAAGAAATACTTTTCAGGCGTTGGGGGTGAGCCATAATGAGTTTAAGACATTTTTATATCATGTAATTCCCAAATTATCGCCAGCGAAGGTGGAAAGTAAGGATATCTATATATCTATTAATTGTGAGAAAATCTTTGCCAGTGCCCTTCAAGAAAAAGATCTAGAAAACCAATCTAATATTTCTCCATATCACATATTAATTGCCATAGTGAACGGGGAAAATAGGCAAATATATAGCCTATTAAGAGCCCGCGGAATGACAAAAAATCGTATCAAGCAGTACTTAAATTTAAAAACGGATAAAACAGTGGGTAGTAGTAATCAAAAAAATGATGAGCAAGAAATAACTAATCTATCGGTAGATAATGACCTGTCTGAAAAAGTTAACGAGCCCTTATATGAATATTGTCTGGATTTAATAAAGATGGCTAGCGAGCAAAGGTTTGACCCTGTGATAGGTAGAGATGAAGAAATAAGAAGGGTGATTCATGTATTAGCCAGGAGAACTAAAAATAACCCCGTGTTAGTGGGTGAGCCAGGAGTGGGGAAAACCGCTATTATTGAAGGTTTGGCACAAAGACTTTTCTTGGGTGATGTGCCTGAAACAATTAAAAATTTAAAATTATTATCACTAGATTTAGGGGCTTTGATTGCGGGAACTAAGTACCGAGGTGATTTTGAGGATCGATTAAAATCTATTTTAGATGCGATTACACGGCAGAGGGGGCAATTTATTTTATTTATAGATGAGCTGCATAACATAGTAGGAGCTGGAGGAAGTGAAGGCTCGATTGACGCTTCAAATATGCTTAAACCATCATTAGCTAGAGGTGAAATCAGGTGCATTGGAGCTACTACCGTAGTAGAATTTAAAAATCGAATTGAAAAAGACGCCGCCTTAGCAAGAAGGTTTCAAAAAATAATAGTAGAAGAGCCAAACATAGAAACTACGATTGGTATAATGAGGGGCTTAAAAGGTCGTTATGAAGTTCATCACGGGGTTAGAATTAAAGATTCTGCAATAATAGCGGCAGTCAAACTTTCTAGTAGGTATATTACTAATCGATTTTTACCAGATAAAGCAGTTGATTTAGTTGACGAGGCGGCATCTAAAATAAGAATTGAGATAGATTCTATGCCCGTTGAGATAGATGAAATGTCTCGTAAGATAGTGCAAATGGAAATTGAGCTAACTGCCCTAGCAAAGGAAACAGATAAAGAATCTAGCAACAGATCAAAAAATTTAGATAAGGAACTAGATAAAGCAAAAAAATATCATAAAACCCTAGATAGAGCGTGGAAGCAAGAAAAACTTAATATTCATAAGGTGAGATCTTTAAAAGAAGAGATAGAACACACCAAACAACAAGAATTGTCAGCTCAAAGAGAGGGTGATTTAGAAACGGCGGCCAAGTTGAAATATGGTAGACTTATTGAATTGGAAAAAGAGCTTACTAAATCAAGTGAAATGCTTAATTCTGCCCCGAAAAATCGTATTTTAAAAGAAGAAGTTGACGAAGATGATATAGGGCTAGTTGTTTCAAAATGGACAGGCATTCCGCTGAGCAAAATGATGCAAACTGAAAAGGATAAATTAATTAAAATGGAGCTTGGTATGGCCAATAAATTGGTTGGTCAACAAGAAGCTATATCGGCAGTTTGCAATGCGATAAGAAGAAGCCGGGTGGGCATACAAGACAGAAATCGACCATTAGGATCATTTATTTTTTTGGGTCCTACGGGAGTTGGTAAAACAGAATTAGTTAAAATTTTAGCTGATTTTTTATTTAATGATTCTAAGTCGATTTTAAGATTTGATATGTCAGAATATATGGAAAAAAATAGCCTATCAAGATTGATTGGAGCACCTCCGGGCTATGTTGGTTATGAGCAAGGAGGAACATTAACCGATCAGGTGCACCGTAAGCCTTATAGCGTGGTGTTGCTTGATGAATTTGAGAAGGGTCATCCTGAAATTTACAATTTACTATTACAAATATTAGATGAAGGCGAGCTAACCGATGCCCAAGGGAAGAAGGTTTGCTTTCGTAATGTAATAATAGTGATGACTACCAATTTAGGCAGCGATTTAATGCTTGATTATGCTAAAAAATCAAAAAAATTATCGGTTGATAAGGCTCGTCAACTTCTTTTAACTAAATTTAGACCAGAGCTGCTAAATAGAATTGATGAAATAATACCTTTTCATTTTTTATCGTTAGAGCATATAAGGCAAATCGCAAACTTGCAATTAGCCTTGCTATCTACTCATTTAGAGGAAAAGAATATTTATTTTAGCCATACTAAGGAAGTAGAAAAATTTATAGCCGATAAAAGCTATGATAAAGAATTTGGGGCGCGCCCATTAAAAAGAGTGATACAAAGAGATATCCAAGATATTCTAGCACTAAAAATACTAGATGGTACTATCAAAAATGGTGATAGCATTGAGGCAAGAGTTAATGGCAACCGGCTTAGCTTATATTTAATTGAAGGAAAACAGCAAACCCAAGTCTAATTTTTAGGTAATTCACCCTTTTTTTGCTTATATGCCATTTTTATTAAATCATTAAATAAAGGATGTGCCTTTAGCGGATTAGATTTAAATTCAGGGTGAAATTGCACCCCGATAAACCAAGGATGATTAGTTAATTCTATTATTTCTGGTAAATTTGTCTTAGTATCATAACCCACAACTTTAAGGCCTTTATGGGCTAATTTTGTTATATATTTAGCATCTAATTCTAGCCTGTGCCTATGTCTTTCATGGATAATCTTTTCGCCATATACCCTATGCACAAGGCTATCTGAATCTATTGTAGTAGTAAATTTTCCTAATCGCATGGTTCCTCCTAATCCTGCGATCTTCTTTTGGTCTTCCATGAAATCTATCACTCGGTTGGTAGTTTTGCTATTTACCATTTCGGTAGAAGCAGCGTCGTGAATGTTAAGCACATTACGAGCAAATTCTATAGCGGCCATTTGCATTCCTAGGCATATTCCTAAAAATGGTAATCTATTGACTCTGGCATATGATATAAAATTAATCATTCCCTCAAAGCCTCTTTCACCAAATCCTCCTGGAATTAACATTGCGTTAGCACCCTTTAGTGCATTTTTTATGGTGCTATTATCTTTTTGTGAGTCTAAAATTTCTGCTGATATGAATTCTATCTCTAAAGCTAAATTATTAGCTAAAGCACCGTGATGCAAAGCTTCAATTAAACTTTTATAAGAATCTTTGATTTCAATATACTTTCCAATTAAGGCAATTTTAACTTTATCTTGCGGGTTTCGGTAAACATCAACCAATTTTTTCCACGCTTTAGCATTATCTTGTTTGCTATGGTCGATATCAATATTTAATCGCTTCATGATTATTTCATCGATTTTCTCCTTAGCAAACTGAATCGGGCAAGCATAAATGAAGTCTACGTCCTTAGCCTCAATAACTGATTCTGTGGCCACATTGGTAAAAAGGGATATCTTCTTTTTGATATCATTATCTAAGTGGCAACTAGTGCGGCACATAATAATATCTGGTTGAATGCCAATCTCTCGTAGCTTGTTAACACTATGTTGGGTGGGCTTAGTTTTTAATTCTTCTACTGAAGGAATAAAAGGAATCAAAGTGAGGTGAATGAAAACCGCCTGATCGGGCATTAAATCGTGACCAAGTTGCCTTATCGCCTCTAAAAACGGCAATGATTCTATATCCCCAACCGTTCCCCCAACTTCTACTATTATGGCTTCATGGTCTTTTGCCGCTACAATTATACGCTCTTTTATGTGGTTGGTAATGTGTGGTATTACCTGCACAGTTTCACCTAAATAATCGCCCCGCCTTTCTTTTTTTATTACTTCTTCATAAATCTTTCCCGCAGTAAAATTACTTTTATAAGAAGTAGTAATACCAGTAAATCTCTCATAATGACCTAGATCTAAGTCAGTTTCAGAGCCATCATCAGTAACAAAAACTTCTCCATGCTGGAGAGGATTCAAAGTGCCAGGATCTACATTAATATAGGGATCAATTTTTAAAAAGGTAACGTCAATTCCTCTATTTTTTAATAAACTACCAATACTAGCAGCAGCAATACCCTTGCCTAAAGAGGATATAACTCCTCCAGTAATGAAAATATATTTAGAGTCTTTCATAAAACATTCAAAAATTAACGTAAAATTCCTAATCTAGAGTTAGTTACAAAATTTAAAAACACCTCCCCAAAGTGATGAGAACCATATTCTTGCTTTATCTTTGCCAAGGCTTGGTCGCTAGTAAAATTTTGTTTAAAATAAATTGTGAAAATATCAGCAGCAATTTTAATATCTTCCTTGGAATAATCAAGTCGATCCAGCCTAACTGAATTTATCTGCCAAGCATTAGGTTTATATGCCCCAGTAGCAATCACAAAAGGTGCTAAATCCATTCTCAAATAAGTAGCCGCTCCAGTCATTGAATAATCACCAATCATAGCGTGAGGAATAATCAACGAAAATCCCCCTAAAGTAACATGATTGCCCACAGTAACATGCCCCCCAAGATGAACAAATGCCGCCATTATAACATTATTACCTAACTGACAATCATGAGCAACATGGCAACCATGCATCAAAAAACAATTATCACCAATTGAAGAAATAAATCCTCCCAGCTCCGTGCCTCTATGTATAGTAACTAACTCTCTAATAATACAATTATCACCAATGGTGAGCTTCGTATCTTTTCCTTTATATTTTAAATCTTGTGGATCCCCACCTACTGAAGCAGAGTGCCATATCTGACAGTTTTTTCCAATGCTAGTAGTGCCTTGAATATTAACATGATGTTTGATATCACAGCCATCACCAATAGTCACTTTGCCCATAATCACACTATAAGGGCCTATTTTTATATTATCGCCTAATTGAGTCTCTTTTGATATAATAGCGGTAGAATGGATTTGGTTAGACATTCCCTATTTTTGAAGACCTAAGGTGATCTTAGCTTCACTTGCTAAATTTTCTGTGCCATCTAACTCTCTAACAGAAACAGTGTTCCAAGAAATACAAAAATTTAATTTAAATTTAATTATTTCTGATTTTATAATCAATATATCACCAGGCACAACCATTCTTCTAAATCTTGTATCATTAATTTTTAATAATAAGGGCCTACTATTAGAGGAAGGTTTTTTTATTTCAGATACTTCATTATTATAAAGTGAAGCTATTCCAGTAGCTTGAGCCATCGCCTCTAGCTGCATCACCCCTGGCATAAGTTGATAATCGGGAAAATGACCAGAGAAAAATTCTTCGTTATAAGTGACATTCTTGATCGCTATACAATATTTAAGATATTCATGATCCAGCACCTTATCAATCATCAAAAAAGGATAACGATGAGGCAAAATTTGCTTAACTATATCTATATTTAGTGGATTAGTTTTTTTCATATCTTGATCAATCATAAATCTAGATTTAATTATTAGTTATTATCACTTTTTAGCATGAGCATCATCATAAAGCATAATCACTTTATCTGTGATGTCATCTATCTTAAGATTGCTATATAGCAATGCACTATACAAAGAATATTCGATTATCATATCATATTCATCCTTCTTCGCTAATTTATTAATGACCGCCTTTAGTTCCTCAAAAACATTAGTGGTATATTGATTTTCCACACCTCTTAGCTCTTGTTCAAATATCTGCCGGTCTTTGAGATATTCATTTTGTAATAATTCAAGCTCACTAATCTTTTTTTTCTTAGCACTTTCATTGAGCATATTATTAGATAAATCATCTCTCATTTTTATCATTTTAGCCTCTCTCGCCTTAAATTCTGCTGATTGATTTTTGGCGGACATCTCCAATTTAGCTTTGGACTGCTTTCCTGCAATTGATTCATTAAGTGCTTTTTGCATATTAACAGTAGCTAATTTAAGGTCCTTAATTGTTTGTCCTTCACTAATGTTAGCTTGCCAAATCGAAATAAATAAGGTGAGTACAATAAATAATCCCACTGACCTTAACTTAATATTAAAAAAATTCATGTTCATTTATTCGCTTAATTATTGTCTAATAAAACTTAACATAGCCTCATTACCGCCCTTATTATAATATTTAACCTAAATAACGAATAGCCTCTAACGCAGCCATGCAACCAGACCCAGCAGCAGTAACTGCTTGTCGATAAACCTTGTCTTGCACATCACCCGCAGCAAAAACTCCTTTTTTTGATGTGAAAGGGCTAAATTCAGGCTTAACTAAAATATAACCAGCTGCATCTAAATCAAGTTGATTCTTAAATATTTCCGTGTTAGGTCGGTGGCCTATAGCCACAAAACATCCCTCACAAGCTAGCTCAGTTGTGTTATTAGTATCTAAATCTTTAATAAAAGCAGCACTTATTCTTTTAGGGTTATCCTCACCTTTTAAATCTACTAATACCTTCCTATATAAAACTTCCACATTTTTAAGTGAGCTTAATCTATCTTTTAAAATCTGTTCTGATCTAAGTTCTACTCCACGATAAACTATGGTGACTTTTTTACATAATTTAGCTAAATAAATCGCTTCTTCCACCGCGGTGTTAGCCCCTCCTATTACGATAACCTCTTTATCGCTAAAGAAAAAACCATCACAAGTAGCACAAGCCGAAACGCCAAATCCTAAAAATCTTTTTTCTGCATCTATCCCCAACCACTTAGCAGAAGCACCACTAGCAATAATCACACTATCAGCTTGATATTCAATTTCTCCACCGCCCCAAGCCCTAAATGGAGTGGATGATAAATCTATTTTATGAATATGATCGCTTTTAATATCCGCTCCGCAAGATAAGGCTTGCTCTTTCATTTTTTCCATTAAATCTGGTCCTTGCACCTCTTTAAAACCAGGAAAATTTTCTACATCAGTAGTAATAGAAAGTTGCCCCCCTGGCTGTATCCCAGATATCAAAGTGGTTTTAAGCATTTGCCTAGTAGTATAAATAGCCGATGTATATCCTGCTGGGCCAGAGCCTATTATTAGAACAGATGATTTATGTATCAAATTATTACCTTATTTATGAAAATTTATCCTTAGCCAAGTGAACCCAGTCATTAATACGCTTTTTAGTTAACTCAGGTTGCGCGTCATCATCAATCATCATTCCTACAAAATAACCATCTTTAACCCCTTTTGATTCATCAAATGTATAAGAATCTATCGGCCATTTATCAATTACCGGCACTCCACCGCGAGCAACTATTTTGTCATAAACAATACCAATAGCGTCCCCAAAGGTGTCTGGGTAACCATCTTGATCGCCTACTCCAAATACAGCAAATGTTTTACCCGATAAATTCATTTTTGCATCATCTAAATTATCCACCCAGCTAATCCAATCTTCTTGCAATTCGCCTATATCCCAAGTGGGAATGCCAAAAACTAAGTTATCAAATTTATTAACATCTTCAATAGTAGCTCCACTACCTACATCAAATAATTCTACATTATCTTTACCCAAAAGTTCGGCCATTTTTTGAGCCGCATTTTCAGTATTACCAGTTGTGGATCCGTAAAAAAGTCCTATCTTCTTCATTTTAGTTTTATCTCCTATATAAATATAATAATAGTTAATCATCTGCCGCTAAATGCGGTAGTTAAGTGTGTAATCTGTTGTGTGCTATGTATATTCCAAAGATGATAACTTAAAAATAGCGTTATCTACCAAAGCATAAAATGTAGTTTGCTCTATCTTTCTCTTAGGGTCAATTTTTTTTTAACCATAATGAGTCAATATTTATCGCTTTAGTATGCCCCGCCAGCTATGCAAGCTAAATTAAGATTAAGTTAACCCGAACATAAAGATAATCTTCACAAAAAATTATTATTGAACATCATTTTGTTCAGGCTTCATATATTCTTTCGCGTATTTTTTATAAACTTTTTGCTGCATAAATATTTCGTATAAGTCCGGATCTAAATGACCCTTAGCAATAAATTCATCCATTATTTTAAGGCTTTCGCTTAGCTTAGCCGGCCCTTTATAAGGACGATTGGAAGATGTTAACGCCTCAAACACATCAGCAATCGCCATAATCCTAGATGGCACCGACATTTGATCACCAGTAAGACCCTTTGGATAACCCTTACCATCAATTCTTTCATGGTGGCCACCTGCATATTCAGGCACTCTTTTTAAATATTCTGGCCAAGGCAAGCTCTCTAACATTTTGATACTAGCCACCACATGATAATTAACCACTTCACGCTCTTCAGGGGTTAAAGTGCCTCGAAATATACTTAAAAAATTAAGTTCTCTCTTATCAATTAAATATCGTTTTTTATTTGTGGAATCTGTGTAGTACCATTTTTTAGATATATCTTTTAACCTAGCTAAATCATCATTATTCAACGATTCTGAGCCGATATTGCATGATTTTAAAAATTGTAAATCAGTACGTAATTCTTTTCTTTTAGCCAACAAATCTTCGTGCTTTGCTTTGCTATCTGATTGGCTAATAGCGATTTCTATATCTTTATCTACAGCGTCTGCTTTGGTAGAAATAATATCAAAACGATCCTCCAAAAGCTCTAGCTTCTTAGCTTTATCTATCACATGCACAGGGGTTACGATTTTACCGCAATCGTGGAGTAAAGCTGCAATTCTTAACTCATTTTTCCCATCTTCTGTTAAATCAAAATTTCGTAAAGGACCCTTTTTATGATCACAAACCGCTTGTGCTAACATCATAGTAATAATAGGAACCTTTTGACAATGCTCGTTGGTATAAGGAGACTTCTCATCCAGAGCTAAGTTGATCATTTTGATGATAGATTCAAATAATTCTCTAGTTTCATCAAGTAATATTCTGTTGCTTAACGCTACACTAGCTTGTGAAGTTAGTGATTCTACCATATCTTCATCAAAACTATCAAAAACTCGTTGTTTCCCATTTTGATGGCGCGGGTTAATTAACTGCAATACTCCCAATAATTGCTGCTTTGCATCTAACATGGGGACAGTTAAAAATGAGCGTGAGCGGTAGCCTATCTTTTTATCAAAATTCTTGGTTCCAGTAAAATCAAAACCCTTAGCAGAATAGGCGTCTTTAATGTTTACTTTGGTTTTATAGCCAGCAGAGTAAGCGGCGATCATGTTTTCATTTACCTTCCCATCTCGATTCAAAATAGCTAGCTCAGGAAAAGGGGGTGTATTCTCTCCAGTGCCGCCATAGTGAGTGTTTAACACATCATTGAGCATTATTTCAAATTTTAATGTGTTAACCTCTTTTTTGTACATATATATTGTCCCCCCTTCCGCTCTGGTCATTTCTTTAGCGGCGATAAGTATTTTTTCTAATAAAACACTAATATTTTTTTCTATTGATAAAGCTACTCCTATATTATTTAGCTTATGTAAGAGTAAATTAGTTATTCGGTACTTCTCTGCTAAATCAACTATAGATTGATCATTTTTTTGATCATTCCTGAAAAAAGTAATTATTTTCTTTAAAGAACTAATCATATGTTTAGGCTCTTCTATACTTCATGAAGTTGCTTTTTAATTATCAAAAATATCAAAGCAAGGCTCTTAAATTTTAATAAATTTACTTTTAAATAAAAAACTCTCAATAATGATATAAGAGCCTTATAAGTAAATCAATAGGCAAAGCATTTTTAATGCTTAAATTACATCATAAAATACTATAATTCAATTTAAATCTAATTAGAGCACGTAAACTTTTTTATTAACCTAAGCAGTTTGCAAAATTTGCCAAATCTTAGTTGCTGCTACAAGAGATTTTACATCATGAGTTCTTAAAAAATCTACTTTATGATGAAAAGCAAAAATTTCCGCCGCTAAAGTAGGGGCAAGGCTTTCTTCTAGCGTGCAATTAGTTAATTTTCTTAAAAAAGATTTTCGAGAAACTGAAAGCATCACTGGTAGGGAAAATATTTCTTTTAATTCCATTATTAATTTTATAGCCTTTACCGAACAAAAAGGATCGTCTCCTAAAAAAAAACCCATGCCGGGATCTAGTATAATTCGATTCTCATTTATTCCTGCTGCGATTAATTCATTTAATCTTTTATCAAAAAATTTGATAATTTTTAAAGATATCTTTTTAGATGATACATCCCTAATGTCAGCCGGCCCCTTGCTTTGCACCGAATGCATCACAATTAACCCACAATTATGCTCTTTAATTTCTGGATATATATCTGGATTGTTAAACCCGTTTATATCATTTAGATAATCTATTTTTAAATCGCGATGTTCAGTAAGCAATAATCTTTGAATCTTGGTAGAATAGCTATCTACCGATATTTTAGCTTTGCTAGCAGATAGTATTTTTAATAATGATAAAATACGATCCAGCTCAACTTTAAATGAGACTTTTTTAGCTGATGGATGGCTAGATCTAGCCCCAATATCTATAGAGTAGGCCCCATCTTTAATTAAATTATGTGCGTATTTAGTAGCTTTTTTAAGATTTGTTGTGCGGCTAGGAGCAAAAAATGAATCATCGGTTATATTGATAATGCCAAAAATTTTCATTTATCTCTATCAATAGATAATTTCATCGCTAATCATATAAAATCCATCAAGATTACTAGTTAATAACCCTTTCATCTCTAATTCAGTCAAGGTAGCCAAAATAACAGAGCTCTCCAAATTAATGCAATCACATAAGGACTCCAAAGTAGCTTCTCCCTTTTGTAGCTGATTAAATACATTTAGCTGCCCCTCGTTATCAAGTTTAGTTATCGCTTTAGTTACCGTGTTAGTTATTACCTTAGTTATAACTTTAGTTATTATCTTAGGTTGTTTATCTACTATCTTAGTAACACTTTTTGTTGCTGATGGTGGTGAGTCAAAATGTGGTGCATCAATTTTGGGGCGTGGTGAGTGGGTTGGATTAGATATTTGAGTATGATTGGCTAAAGGGCGGTGAAATTTTAATGATAAAGATTCTATAACGTCATCAGCCGAGGTAAGCAGGTTAGCGACATTTCGTTTAATAAGCTGCAAAGAGCCCTCATAGTTTTTTTGACCAACTGGACCGGGTAGCACAAATACCTCTCGATTTTGCTCTAAAGCGTAACGGGCGGTGATTAAAGAACCACTTCTAGTGCTAGCTTCCATAATCATTGAAGCTGGAGTTAGCCCACTGATGATACGATTTCTTAGAGGAAAATTTTTCGTTAAAGGAGGAGAGGTAAGTGGAACTTCTGATATAATACCCCCGTCTTGCTCCAAAATTTGCTCAGCTAGGAAGATATTTTGTTTGGGATAAATGAAAGACAATCCATTACCCAAAACGGCGTAGGTAGTTAAATTATTTTTTAAAGCCTGCTCATGTGCTACGCTATCTATTCCGCGAGCTAATCCTGAAACTATATTAAGTTCGCTATCAAGTTCTTTAAGACGATCAATTATTTTTCTAGTATGATTAACTCCATAAAAAGAAGCCATACGAGTGCCTACCACGCTAACGCTGTGCGTATAATCAAATTCTATATTTCCTTTGTAGTATAAAATAGGTGGTGGGTTGTGAATGTGTTTTAATAGAGCAGGATAATTTTCATCAAGTACGCTAATTAATTTTACTTGATGTTGCTCCAATAATTCTAATTCTTGATCAATTATTTTGCGGCTACTATTATTGGTAATGAGGTGCACTATTTTTGGAGTAAGACGGTACTTATTTTTTAAATCGGAGGCAGAAAGTTTAAATATATCAGAAATTTCTGCAGGAGATTTACTTAATTTAATAATTTGATTAAGGCTTTTTATACCTAAATTTGGAATTAGCCATAATCTTAATAAATCTACTATAAAACCCTCTGGCATACTATCTAATGATTATTAATTATTACTGGTCAATTTCGCTCTGGCATTGCTTGCACTAGCCGTTTTAGGGAATAATTCTACCACTTTCCAATAGTAATATCGGCTTTTAGGGATATCATCTAATCTTTCATATATGTTGCCCAGCATATAGATAGTATTTGGTGTTTTATATCCTTTTAGGCTATCAAGATGAGTAAATTTTCTTAATACATTACGAAAATGTTTTTCCGCAAAATCTAACTTGTTAAGATTAAAATAAGACATACCAAGCCAATATTCGGCATTATGGCTATATTGATCGGTAGAAAATCGCTCCAAAAAATTACTAAACATCCTGATCGCACTAGGATAATCATTTTTTAAGTATGTCCCATAAGCTTTAGTATATTCGATTTGAGCCCCTTCAGCATTCACTAAAATTAAAGGAACGGCAGGGTTTATCAAATCAGGATCATTATAATCTATTACAAATCTTTTCTTAGCGTTTTGTGAGTCGCTGCTATTAGCACCGCTACTATCTACAATAGGCTCATCAACGTTTTTTTGAGATGATGAGGGCAGGAGCAGCCCTTTTTTACTATCCATTCGCCCCAAACTGGCGGAATCAACTTCTTTAGGTTTTGTGCTAAATAGGCTGTCATTAGTGTTATTGGGAGTATTTTGTATTATATTGATGTTGATTTTACTTCGTAAAGCTCCAACTAATATTTTTAAATCGGCAATCTTTTTATCATTTTGAGACAGCTCTTTTTGGTGTTTATCAGTCACCTTAAGATGGTCCTTATTGAGGCTAGATAAAGATTTTTCTAAACGATGGACATTATTTTGAATAGCTTTATAGTCTTTTTTACTAATTACCACCCACTCTGAAGGATTTATATTATTAACAGGTTTTTTTGTGGCTATTTTAGTGAAACCAACTTCATCAGAATAAGAGGCTTGAGAACAACTATTGCTTAAAAATATACTGGCAACAATGATAATTAATTTAAAATATATAATCGGTTGAATAGCTTTAAAATAATTAACTTCCGGGAGAATCATAAAGTTCTTCATAAAATTTTTGATATTGGGTAACTAGATCAAATTGTAAATTCTTCTTAAAAGAATTGATAAGCTTTTTTGATAATTCTTTCTTATCAGAATAATCAGGAAAATTCTTTAAAACATAAAGATAACGGCTAATAGCAACAGCATAATTTTGCTGCTCAAAATACCAATCTCCAATAGATTCTTCGTGTTTTGCTAGCTTGTGACTAGAAAATTTAGCAAAATACTGCACCTCATCAAAATAAATACTATTAGGAAATAGTAGTTGGAAATTATTAAAAATCTGCAAACTATCCTCATAGGGCTGCGGATCAGTGCCAACTACAAATAATCCATTTATACTTTTGATATAGGCCACCTGCATCAAACGTGATAACACATAAGGAATCAAAATGTGATTAGGATTTTGAATCAAAAAAGAACGATAGAAAAGCTCAATATTTTTAAGTTGTTTATCCTCATTAAAAGTGCTAGATAACCCATTAAAAGATAATTCCGCCAATCTTAATGAAGATAAACTAGCAAACTTAGTGCCTGGATATGTTTCTATGATAGTTCTAAAATCATTTAATACATCCGTTTGATAGGGGTTAGACTCTGATGTTCGCAGGCTATACTCGTAAAATTCTTTCAAAGAGCCAGGATCAGGCTTAGGCTGAGAGCAACCGCTCAAAAACAGCAAAGACGCCCCTAATAGAGTAATAAAAGACAGGTTAAATAATGTGGAAGGCATGTAAATATATTATAATATGCAAATTAAATTAACCGCTAATAGCTCGCGAATTAGTAAATTACGTATATTTAGCTTTTCTGGCAAGTTTTTGCTTACTTTAAAGTCATAATAGGTTAAAGCTAGCATAGTATAGATATAAATATAAATTACAAACATAAACATAATATATCAATAATATATCAACTTGCTTTGATTGGTGGTGGATTATGTTTGATTTGATTTGATTTAATTCAATTTAATTTAATTTAATTTAATTTTTTCAAAAAAAAAATGAAAGAAAAAGTTGTATTAGCCTATTCCGGTGGATTAGATACTTCAGTGATTGTTCATTGGTTAAATAGCAAAGGGTTTTCAGTGATAGCTGTTTGTTTTGATGTTGGACAAAAAGTTGATGATTGGCAAAGAGTGATAAACACAGCCAAAACGTCAGGAGCAGCCGAGGCTTTAGTGGTGGATATTAAGCATGAGTTTGTTGATAATTTTTTCTTGCCATGCTTGCAAATGAACGCTTTATATGAGGGTAGCTATTTATTGGGTACAGCTATGGCCAGGCCACTAATCGCTCAAAAACAAATTGAGATAGCCAATAGTAAGGGAGCTAAATATGTTTCTCACGGTGCCACGGGCAAGGGAAATGATCAGGCCAGATTTGAGATGAGCTATCTTATTCTTAATCCTAATATTAAGATAATTGCTCCTTGGAAGATGGCTGAATTTTATCAAAATTATCCAGGCAGAAAGGAACTTTTAGACTACGCCGCCAAACATGATATAAAAGTTAAGGTAACTAAAGAACAGCCGTGGAGCAGCGATGAAAATTTGATGCATATAAGTTTTGAGGCCGGATTATTAGAAGATCCTAATAAAAAACCCCCGCCAGAAATGTTTGAAATGACTAAATCTCCTCAAGACGCCCCAAATAAAGGTACTGTTATTACCATAGATTTTGTTAAAGGTGTGCCAGTTAAACTTAATGGGAAAGACCTAAACCTAGTTGAAATGTTAACAAAACTTAACCAACTAGGCGGTGATAACGGTGTCGGCCGAGTGGATTTGGTGGAATCACGATTTATCGGTATGAAATCAAGAGGAGTATATGAAACGCCGGGAGGCACCATATTAATGCAGGCGCATCGGCAAATAGAATCTATTACTTTAACTCGCGATGTAATAGAACTTAAGGATTCTTTGCTATCTAGATTTTCTGATTTAGTCTATAATGGGTATTGGTTTACCCCTCAAATGTCTTTACTGCTGGATTTAGTTAAAAATTCACAAAAATCAGTAAATGGGCAAGTCAGATTAGAAATTTATAAGGGTAATGTTATAACTTTAGGCCGCTCATCAAAAACTAGTCTTTATGATTTTGATATCGCCTCTATGGAAAAAAATCAAAGCAATTATAACCCCGAAGATGCGAATGGATTTATTAAACTTAATGCTTTGCCCTATATAATCAAAAATTTAAATCAGCCCCAAGATTAATTTAATTAATCTGTTAGCGATCTACTTTTAACTATTTTTTTCTAAATTCAGCAAGATACGTTTGTTTTTTAAACCTCCAGCGTATCCCTGCAAGCCGCCATCATTACCTATTATTCGGTGGCAGGGGATGATCACAGGGAAATAGTTTTTACCCGCAGCTATGCCCACCACTCGTGGATGCATATGGGGCGTAACCTTTTCTCCTAATTCTTTATAACTAATAGTTTCTCCATAAGGAATATTGATCATTTCTTGCCAAATATCCCAATATTTATTAGATCCTGCAAATTTATAGTCTATTTCAAATTTTTGCCGAGTACCTTTAAAATATTCATTTAATTGTTTTTTAACCTTTTTTATAATAGCTAGGTGTTTGCCATCTGAAAATTTTCTTCCAGCAGGTTTAGTAAAGCTAATAGACACCATTTCATCAGCTTTTGATACTAGGTGAATTTTCCCAATAATAGAACTTAAACTACTATAAAATTCTGTTTCACTATTAATATTATCTGCTCCAGCGGAACCCATAGCTGATTTAGATTTAGACAAACCTTTAGCTAATTTTTTCTCCACAGTTTTTAAACTAGCTTTAGATGCTTTGCCTAATTTTTTAAAAGAATCAGTGGATGTTTGATAAAGTTGATCAGTTTTTCCTGGAATTTTTTTAAATTGACTTGATGTTTCTACAGCAATACTAGATAGGGATTTTTGCACCCGTTTAGATCTTGTTTTAATGTTTCCACCAACAGTCTCCATAGATTTATTAGCAGTTTTGTAAAGGAGCTTGGCTTTTTTAGGGAGCTCAGCCATTTCTTTTTTAGTTTTTCGTTTAGCAGCAGCAACATAGCCTTTAGCAGAGTGTTCTAACTTTTTAGACGTTTTTGGCAATTCATTTACCTTATCAATAGCCTTATCGGTTAATTTACCAAGGTACTCATTAGTTGAAGCTAATAAACCTAGACCTTCTTTAGAGGCTTTTGCCGATTTTGTTTTAGCCTTATTTTTAACGCCGCTAGCGTAAGCGAGAGTATTTTTAAGAAGCTTTGGATCAGCTAGTGTGGACGCTTTTTGCTTAACTTTAGAAGATAAGTTGGTAGTTTTGTGTAAAGCTTTTTTGGCATAACTTTGCCCGCTAGTAGCTAATTTTTCGATTTTTTGTTGATAATCGCTTTTTTTAGCATTACTTTTCACCTTAGTTTTTTTTGATACGCCCTGCTTATCAAAAATCGATTTACTATTTTTAACCGCTAAACCAACTTGCTTTTCTACTTCATCAATAAAATCATTAGCCGATGAAAAGTCTTTAGATTTAACGATTCCCCTAACAGTAATAACAGCTAAAGCAGCTGATTTTAGCGATAGGCTACCTTTTGGTAGTATATGGTTAGTACCCCATAATCCTGATACTAAAACTGGTAAATTCTTTTTATAAACCATCTTTAGTGTTCCCCTTTTAAATTTAGCAATCTTTCCATCAGGTGATCTGGTTCCTTCAGGAAAAATATGCACCGCCCGCCACCTGGTAGACACATCAATAACCTTATTAATGATTTTTAGATGACCCTTAGTCTGAGAGCGATTTACATGAATAGAGCCAGATATAAAAGCTCCCCAACCAAAAGGAGTAAATAATAAAGATGATTTAATTAAAAAAGGGCTTTTTAATGTGGAAAGCACTAATAATGGATCAATCAAAGACAAATGATTGCTCACACTAACATATCCTTTATGAGATTTAGGAATATGCTCACCTCCAGATGTTACCACCTTAACGCCCAGTATGCTCCTAGCAAGTAAATCAGCCCACCGGCTAGCGATAGGAGTGATTAGCTTTAATTTTAACGATCTCGGCAGAAAAATAGCCCAACCACAAATTAATACGGTAAATATAGTAAATAATATGGCCCCTAAAAGTTTCAAAAAAATCATACGCTTACCTCATTAATTGTTTTGGTGTTTTTCAAATATCTCCTTAGTTCGATTAAGAAAATTATTCATTATAGGTGTAGATTCACTATTTAAAGATTCTTGAAAATCACTTAACTTTTCCTTTTGCCCCTTATCTAAGTTAGTAGGAATTTCCACTATCACCTTTACTAAAAGATTACCACGCCTTCTTGTATTAATTTCTTGAACGCCTTTATTTTTTAATCTAAATATCTGCCCGCTTTGTGTTCCCGCCGGAATAACTAATTTAGTCTCCCCCTCCAAAGTAGGTATTCGTAAATTATCTCCCAAAGAAGCCTGACTAAACGATATAGGAACATCGCAAACTAAATCTATTCCCTTCCTAGAAAAAAATTCATGTTCTTTCACATAAATTGCCACATAAAGATCACCAGATGGCCCTCCATTAGTGCCCGCCTCTCCTTCAGAGGAAATTCTAAGCTTAACGTTGTTATCAATCCCAGCTGGTATATCAACCTTTAATTTCTTTTTAGCATTGATTCTTCCTTGGCCATTACATGTTAAACAAGGCTCCTTAACAATTTCCCCACTTCCCGCACATCGGCGACAAGTTGCCGACATTTGGAAAAAGCCCTGCTGAATCCTAGTCTGCCCCGATCCGCGGCATTCTGGGCAAACAACCTTATCAGAAGCTTTGCGCGCCCCACTGCCCATGCATGAATCACAAACTGATAATTTTGGTATATTAATTTCAGTGGTATGGCCAAATACTGCCTGCTCAAAAGTTAGTTCCATATTATATCTAAGATCACTCCCTCTCTCGCCTTGGCCTCTTCTTGATCTAGATCCAGAAAAACCAAAAGCATCACCAAATTCACCAAAGATCTCTTGAAATATATCAGACCCACTAAAAGACTGAAAAGGATCATGATCCGAACCAAATCCAACCGACGCATGGCCATATTGATCATACTTAGCTTTAGTTTTATTGTTAGATAAAACTTCATAAGCCTCAGCTGCTTCACGGAATAACTGTTCAGCTTTTTTATTATCAGGATTTTTATCTGGATGATATTTTAATGCCATCGAGCGATAAGCCCGCTTAATTTCATTAGCACTAGCTTCTCTAGATACCCCTAAAACCTCATAGTAATCTCTTTTTTGTGACAATTTTTATTTCCTATTCATAAATTTTTAAATATATCTAATATCCTTAAGCCAATGAAAGTGGTCAATTAAAAGTAGTTAATCAAAAAAAACTATTGATTAATTATCTTCTTTCTTTTTAACCTCTTCAAAATCAGCGTCAATTATATTATCGTCATCATCTGCTTTATTGCCCTCACCTTTATTATCAGTACCGCTATTAGCATTATCAGCATTTTCTTTGCTATCACCCTTATCTGCACTACCTTCAGGTTGAGGTGGAGCCTGATTAGCATATAGTTTTTCAGAAATTTTATGAAATTCCTTATTCAAAATTTCTATTTTTTCTTCTATTATTTTAGCATCACCAGAGTCTAAAACCTGTTTTAAATCCTCAATTTTATCATTAATCCCTTTGGTCTGCTCTTCATCAATTTTATCCTTATTTTCAGTTAAGGATTTTTCACAATTATAGATAGCTGATTCAGCCTGATTATTAAGATCGATAAGTTGGCGTTTTTTCTTATCTTCATCAGCAAATTTTTCTGATTCTTCCACCATTCTTTCAATATCTTTCTCGCTCAATCCACTAGATGCGGTTATTTTAATCTTTTGCTCCTTGCCTGTGCCTAAATCTTTAGCCGAAACATTTAAAATACCATTAGCGTCAATATCAAAGCCTACCTCAATTTGAGGAACTCCCCTTGGTGCTTGAGCTACCCCTACTAATTCAAAACGACCAATAGTTTTATTATCAGTAGACATCTCTCTTTCACCTTGCAGTACATGTATGCTAACCGCAGGTTGATTGTCTGTTGCGGTAGAAAATACTTGGCTCTTCTTGGTGGGAACAGTAGTATTTCGTTCAATGAGCTTGGTCATTATGCCACCTAAAGTCTCTATTCCTAGAGATAAAGGGGTTACATCTAAAAGGAGTACATTTTTTACATCCCCTTTTAATACACCACCCTGAATAGCCGCTCCTATTGCTACTACTTCATCAGGATTAACTCCTCTATGCGGAGGCTTACCAAAAAAATCTTCAACCGTTTTAATGACCTTAGGCATTCTAGTCATGCCACCCACCAAAATAGTCTCGCTTATATCACTAGTAGTTACTCCAGCATCTTTTAGTGCCATTTTCATGGGCTTCAAACATCGCTTGATTAAATCTTCAGTGAGCTGTTCTAATTTTCCCCTAGTTAATTTTATATCTAAATGCTTAGGACCCGCTTGATCTGCTGTGATGAAAGGTAGATTAATATTAGTTTCCATTGATGATGATAACTCATGCTTAGCTTTTTCTGCGGCCTCTTTTAATCTTTGCAAAGCCATTTTATCTTTTTTTAAATCGATTCCGTGCTCTTTTAAGAATTCGCTATTTAAATAACTGATAATTTTTGCATCAAAATCCTCACCACCTAAATGTGTATCTCCATTTGTGGCCTTAACTTCAAATACCCCATCGCCGATTTCTAATACTGAGACATCAAATGTGCCACCGCCTAAATCAAAGACCACTATTAGTTGATCCTTCTTTTTATCTAAACCATAAGCCAAAGCTGCCGCCGTTGGTTCATTGATAATGCGAAGAACATTAAGCCCTGCTATCTTGCCCGCATCTTTGGTGGCTTGCCTTTGTGAATCGTTGAAATATGCCGGAACAGTAATAACTGCGTCAGTCACTTCATGACCTAAATAATCTTCTACAGTTTGACGCATCTTTTGTAATATAAACGCACCTATTTCAGATGGTGAATATCTCTTATCTCCCACCTCAATCGCCACTTGCCCACCTGGGCCTTTCACTAAAGGGCAACTTAAATTATGAATTTCTTCTTTGACTTCTGGCATATCAAAATTAAGGCCAATTAGCCGTTTCGATGAATAGATGGTTTTAGTGGGATTTGTGATCGCTTGTCTTTTCGCTAATTGACCAATTAATCTTTCTCCTTTATCGGTAAAAGCTACCACCGAAGGGGTGGTCCTTAATCCTTCTGCGTTCTCCAATACCTTAGCTTCGCCCGCGTCCATAATTGCTACACACGAATTTGTTGTGCCAAGATCAATCCCCATAACTTTTGACATAAAAAACCTCCTTTAATAGTTAAATATTACTTAAATTAAATTGTGAAAATAAAAGATAAAAAAATAAATTAATCTTCAATAGCTTTAGTCACCTGCACTATCGCTGGTCTTATCACCCGCTCATGCAGCATATACCCCCGCTTAAATACCTCATACACATGATCATTAGGAACATCATTAGTGTTAATTACTCCCATCGCCTCGTGCATGCTAGGATCAAATAATTTTCCTTTGGCATCAATTATTTCTATATTATGACTCTTAAATACGCCTAATATTTTGTTAAATAACATCACCAAACCTTTTAAAGTTTCATTATTTGCACCCTTAGTCGCTTTATTTGTTGTTTCTAAATGATTAATTGCTAATTCTAATTCGTCCACACATTCTATTATTCCCTCTGCTAAAGGTTGAACAGAAAATTTTAATCTTTGGGATAGTTCATTTCTATTTCGTTTTTTGTAGTTATCAAACTCAGCCGCTCCTCTTAAATATGAGTCTTTCCATTTTCCCGCTTCTTCTTTCATCAAGTTAAGAGCGTCTGGAGTGATAATTTGTTCATCATTTTTAGAAATTTCCTCTGTTATATCTTTAGCTTGAGAATTAATTTTACTGGAATTATTTTGATTATTACTAGCACTCTTCACTTCATTATTTGACACACTATTTGTGCTTTTAATATCTTTTTTTTTATCTTGCTTAAAATTAGTTTTCACAGATGATTTTTTAGGTTCTATATCTTTTTTTATTGAATTGACCATATTTTATTTTTTACTTGTACTCCCTTAATTAAAATTAACTAATAGTCATCTTGAAAATTATTAGAAATTACGCTCGCTAAATGCTCTACCAATGAAGCTATTTTTTTATAATCCATTCGTTTTGGGCCGATCACTCCGATAGTCCCCACTTTATCTTCATGAATTCCATAATTAGCGATTACCAATGAACACTCAGTTAACACATCAAGTTTTATCTCATTACCAATTTTAAAATATGCCCTGTTTAATTGATGATGGTTATCCATAGCCTTAACCAAATTATTTCCATCTTCAATTTCTTGGCATATCTTATTAATTTCGTGTTTAGATGTGCACTCAAACCAGTTCATCACATGGGTTTGGCCGTGCAACATCATACTATATGATTGTGACCAGTCTAACGCTTTTTTGCTTAATCTAACCGCATGAGCGAACATGTGATCATCTAAGCCAAAATCTTTTCCTGATAAGGTTTGTAATAGATTATCTTGCAATTTATTTATCGGTAATCCTTCATAAAATTTTGTTAAACTACTTCCTAGCTCAGTTAAAAACAAGGCCGGTAAATCTTCTCTAGGGGTGATAGTTTTAGTTTTTACTATCCCAGATTCAGTAACTAAAATAGTTAATACTCTCTTTCTAGATATTTTTAAAAATTCAATTGATTTTAATTTCAAACAAGCAGGATCAGGCGTAGTGGCTAAACTAGCGCAGCTAGTGCCATCAGATAATAATGCCAAACTCTCTTTTAAAATATCATCAATGCCCATATTAATATGAAAGGGATTGGCTTTATCCAATATAGGCTCTTTTTCTAATGATGTTGTTCCTTCAATATGATCAACATACATGCGGTATGCTAAATCAGATGGTATTCTACCAGCTGAGGTGTGAGGTTGTATTAAAAATCCCTTTTCTGTTAGATTCAGCATGATATTTCTAATTGTTGCTGCCGACAAATCTACATCATCTAATTTAGATAAATGTCGAGAGCTAATGGGCTCAGCTAATTCTATATATTCACTGACTATTTTTATCAAGAAATACCTTTCCCTTTCTTCTAGGTACCTGCTCATATAAATATTAGTTATATTTTTAAAATATTAAAAATTAATGTTAGCCTAACTTTAATCACAAATTATTTTAATTTTTGTAAAAAAACAAACTATTATCTTATAGTAATTGTTAGCAAATAGCAATGATTAGTGCTAAAAGTTTCTATAATCTTTATTATATAAAAATTAGTTATTTATCGGGTAATATTTATGGTTAATATTTAGTCATATTTTGCATTATCCGTGATTTTCTGGGCTTAATAACAAAAAAGCATCAAATTTATCACAAAAAATGCTATCTTAATAAAATCAAGATAATCTATTAATTAAACTAATTCTTTGTTTTTTACACCCTTATATTATGAAATATCTGCTTGAGTTAGTAGTCTTTTTTTCATGGCTGGTGATCAGTTTATCTGGCTGTGCTTCGTCCACCACGAAATCTAATCATAAATCGACTAATAATAATAATAATAATAATAATAATAATAATATTTTTGAGCAAGGACTAGCTTATCAAGATTGGCAAGAAGCAAAAACTATTGCTAGCACTAATTATGCTCAAAGTTTAGATTTTTACTATCAAAAACTCTTAACTTACCCAGAAGATATTAATTATAAAGCCTACTTTGCCCGACTTTTATATGATACAGGTAATTTTTTATCGGCAAAAGATTATATGCAAGAAGTTTTTGCCCAAAATTACCGAGAAGAGTGGTTTTATGAATTTTTTAGCGAAGTATTATTAAAGGAACGTCAAATTGAGCTAGCAAATAAATATCTAAAAATTGGGCTAAAGCTAGCTCCTACCAGCGAAAAATTGCTTTGGATATCTGCTAGGCTGTTAGCAGAAAAAAGTCCTGCTAAGTCGCTATCCATTTTAAATGGTCTTACCTCTTTAAGTATAGAACAATATCAATTTAAATATGCATTAGAAGTAGCGACTAAAGATTATGACCAAGCTGATAAAACTCTGACGAACAGTATAAAAGACTATCCTGCCTTTGAGGATTTTTATGAAAAACATGTACTTTTTTATCTATCATTAAATAAAAATACTTTAGCTTTAGCTAAAATTGACCAATCTTTGCGGTTATTTCCTAAGAACGCCAAATTTTATAATTTTAAAGCACTTTTGCTAGAAAGACAAAATAAGCATGCTCAAGCTATAAAAATTAATCAAATAGCAATTGAGCTTGACCCAGATGAACAGGGATATCAAATATTCGCCGCTAAAGCTTACTGGGCAACTGAGCAATATGATGCTTCTGCTAAGATTATGCAATCATTGATTGACGAGGGGAAAGGAGATTTAATTTTTTATCAGTGGTTATCAAGATATTATCAGTTAAATTCACAACCCTTTAGTGCTGAAGCAGTGGTGTTAAAGGGATTGAGTATGCTAAATAATCAAGTTTTTTTGCATAATAGAGGATTTAGCAATTTACTTATTTATGAATATGCGATCATCCAAGAGCATAAAAGAAAGCATCAATTAGCAATAGAGAATCTATCATCTCTTTTAGTTGAGGATCCTGATAACTCCCAGCTAAACTATGATTTAGCTCGTAACTATGTGTTAGCATCAAAACCAATTGAGGCCTTGCCTTATTTTGAAAAGGCACTTAGTGGCGAAGACCAACAGAGCCAAGTGCATAATATGATTGCTGAATTTTATGTGGATACCTTGATAGATTTAAAAAGATTTCCCGAGGCGTTAGCATTTATTAAGACAAAAATATCATCTAAAGAAAGTTGGATTGATTTAAAATTAGCTTTAATTGAGCTTTATAAGGTTAATTTTCAAAAGGCTAATAATCATTTTAAAGAGTTTCACGCTAAAAACAGCGTTAGCAGCCCTCGAGATAGATATATAGAAGCTGCGATATTACAAGGATTAGGTGATAACGGGCAAGTAGCTAAAAAATTGGCTGAATTTGGAGATTATGAGCAAAGATCGCTTAAAAGGCATATAAATTTTGCTAAATTCCGCCTAAACCCCAGCACAGGACCTGAGCTATTAGCTGATTATATTAAATTTAATTCCCCAATTTTAGCCTATATGGAGCTACAGGCATATTTAGATAAGAGCTATTTAACAAGAGCGTGGAAAAATTCAAAAATTACGGTTAAGGCGTTTGAAGCGATTATTTTAGGTGAAAATTTCCGTGATATCTTGCCCAATGTTCCTACACAGTGGAAATCATATTTAGAATTATTAGCACTTTCACTAGATATTTATCCAACCAAAGAATTAACTCCACTAATAGGTAAACCAGATGATAAGCCTTGGATGTTGGTATATCAGGCCGATTATTGGCAAAAAAATGATAGAAATGAACTAGCATTAGCACTATTAGAGCAAGGCACTAAGCTTTATCAGGAAAATCCTTGGCTTAATGGTTTTTTGGTGGCTGAGTATATTAGAAAAAAGGATTATCACGCCACAATAAAGGCGATTAACCTATATTTAAAAACCTATCCTGCTAGTTTATGGGCTAAATTAGAGCTATCTTTTTGTTATGATTCTTTGAAAATGAGCAAAAAGGCAGAAGAATATTTATTAGAAGTGATGAGTAAAGATGAAACCAATCCCACCATCTTTAATAACTTGGCTTGGCTTTACCTAACTAGCGACGATGTTAGCATTCGTAAACCAAAATTGGCCTTGGTATATGCAAAAAAAGCGGTTAATTATGCCTCGGTATCGGCATTTTTAGATACTTTGGCGGAGGCATATTTCCAAAATAAGCAATACAAAAAAGCTAAAGAAGCGATCGAAAAAGCTTTAATAATGGATTTATCCAATAGTGACCATTTTAAACGACAACTAATTAAAATAGAAGAGGCGATTAAAAAATTTGATAGCTAGGCTATCACCTAACCATCAGCTATTCACCATATGTTATTAGAAGTGGTCGCAGCATGCCCCGGGCCGGAATCGAACCGGCACGACCTTACGGTCACAGAATTTTAAGTCCTGAGCGTCTACCTATTCCGCCACCAGGGCATGATTTATTGAAACTATAACAAATTATTTTGTTTTTCAATAACAATCTTATAACATATTAAATATTACCTAATTTGGAAAGATATTTATTATTTTAATGGCCGATATTAAGCGAAGATATAAAGATAACGTGGCAGGGCGTTTTTTTGTTGATGAAAATTGTATTTATTGTGGATTGTGTGCGGCTATCGCTCCTAATAGTTTTAAATTAAGCTCCAAAAAAGACCATGATATAGTGTATAAACAGCCCGAAAATGATGTTGAATTAGCTAATTGCCAAGAAGCTAAATCAGTATGCCCAGTTGATGCTATCGGGGATTCATTGGTAGATATAGATGATCCTACTAAGTAGATAATGTTTTTTTTACTGACTAACTACCGGGCAAGATAGCTGTTTTTAACCGATTTATCCCACCAATAGCTATTAAAACTAAGTGGGTCATGCTTTCGTTTAATTCCTTTAAATGAAATTAAATAGGCCTTGTTAGGTTGTATTTCATGAACTAGCCTGTCGCTAGTGATGATTAATCCCGCCCAAAATCCATATTTTATAAAGGCTTGTCTGCCATATGCAGAACCAGTGGGATAGCTGCCAGATCTGGCTCCATCGGCAGGGCTAATATCTTGTCGGTAGCTATTGATTAAAGATAAAGCGATAAAATTTAATGCATCAGTATTATATTCTTTCTTAGGGACAAATCCGCTACAAGAAGTTATAAAAATAATGCAGATAATTAAAATAAATCGCTTTATATATGACATACCATTAATTTTAGATAGAAGCGGGCATGCTGATAGAAGGAGCTTTTTTACTACTAATTCTTTCGGTAATAGTAAAAACTAGCTGATTATTTTTTAGCGAAATAAGCACCGATCCTCCCTTGGATAGTTTGCCAAATAATATCTCGTCCGATAGTTTATCGCTAACCTCAGTTTGAATGACTCTAGATAATGGCCTAGCTCCATATTCTGGCTTATATCCTTTATCCGCCAACCACGCTTTAGCTTTTTTATCAGCGATAATTTTTATTTTTTGTTTAATTAATCTTACCTGTAATTCACCGATAAATTTATCTACCACATCAAGCATTACGCTTTTATCAAGGTTGGCAAACAACACGGTTTCATCTAATCTGTTCCTAAATTCAGGAGAAAATAACCGCTCAATAGCCTCTTTTTCCTTACTCTCACTTTTATTATGGAAGCCCACCGCTTTAGCCGATCTTTCTCTTGAGCCCACATTAGATGTTAACATTAAAATAACATTGCAAAAATCAGATCTATCCCCCATATTATCGGTTATTTTACCATAATCCATGAGCTGTAAAAGGATATTAAATATATCAGGATGAGCCTTTTCTATTTCATCTAATAAAATTACTGAATAGGGATGTTTCGTCACCGCATTAGTTAAAAGCCCTCCCTGATCAAAACCAATATAGCCAGGAGGAGAGCCTATCAGCCTTGATACTGCGTGCTTTTCCATATATTCACTCATATCAAATCTTTCAAAGTGCATCCCCAAAATGCGGCTTAATTGCACGCAAACCTCAGTTTTGCCCACTCCCGTTGGCCCAGATAATAAAAATACCCCAATTGGCCGATTAGGATCCTTAAGTCCAGCCTTATTTCTCTTAATAGCCGAAACTAACACCCTTAACGCCTTATCTTGACCGAATATATTTTTTCTTAAATCATGCTCCAAAGAACGTAGTGTATCAGATTCATTAGCATTAATTTTTTTTGAGGGTATCCTAGTCATAGTAGCGATAATTTTTTCAATATCAGCAGTGTTAATAGTGTTTTTACGCACCTTAGCCTTAGAATTAGACCTATTTAACAATAATGCCGCACCCGCCTCATCTATCACATCAATCGCTTTATCTGGTAAAAATTGATTGTGTATATATTTACTAGAAAGCTCCGCCGCCATTCTTAAAGAACTATTGGTATAGCTTATCTCAAAATGTTCTTCATATTTTACTTTTATTCCCTTTAAAATTTCAAATGTGTCTTGAATGCTAGGCTCCATTATCTCAATTTTTTGGAACCTTCTTGATAAAGCAGAATCCTTAGCAAATATATTGCGATATTCCTTGAAAGTAGTAGCCCCCATACATTTAAGATTGCCATTGAGCAATAAAGGCTTTAAAATATTTGATGCGTCCAAAGAACTTCCGCTAGTAGCTCCAGCCCCAACTAAAGTGTGTATTTCATCAATAAATAAAATGGGATTTTTATATTTTTTTAAGTCCTTTATCACCATTTTCAAGCGTTGTTCAAAATCTCCTCTAAATTTTGTACCTGCCAATAAAGCCCCTAAATCTAATAAAAAAATTTCTACATCCTGCAAAAAAGCAGGAGCATCATCTTTTCGTAGAGCCATGGCTAACCCCTCAACCATCGCTGTTTTACCAACCCCCGGCTCCCCTACAAATAAAGGATTATTTTTACGTCGCCGACAAAGTATCTGAATAGTTCTTTCTAATTCGTGCGTACGGCCTATTAAATCATCAAAGCTACCCTTTTTGGCTAGCTCCGTTAAATTTGAAGTGTATTGACTTAAAATAGAATTATGCTTCGATTTTGCCCTCTCCGGCTGATTATCCATCAAATTTCCCGATATCATCTTGCTCGATGTTTGATTCTTTTTGATGAATGACATCGCATGAATTAAATCCAAACGAGTTATATTTTGGGAACGCATAAAGAATAAACTATAAGAATCTAATTCTTTATACATCGCCACCAAAACATGGCCACCATAAGCCTCGCTTTCTTCAGAAGTGTGCATTTGCAATAGTATTCGTTGAATAACCCTTTGCAACGCAGCCGTTTGAACCGGAGATTTTGTTGATGAACCAGCCGCTAAAGGTTCTACTTTAGTAGATAAATAATTATCTACCTGGTGGCGTAATATGTCTTTATCCGCCCCGCACTCCTCCAAAATATCTATAGTTTGCTGATCATATAGAAGAGCTAAAAATAGATGCTCCAAAGTAATCATTTCATGATTTCTATGCTTGGCATCTCTCGCTGCCGATAAGATAGCGTTTTCTAAAGATTTACTTAACATCTATACCTCCTCTATTGAACACTGCAATGGGTAGCTATGTTTTCTAGCATCTTCCATTACCATTAAAGCTTTTGTTTCTGCTATGTCTTGTGAGTAAACGCCACAAATTCCTGTGCCATTGTGGTGCACACGCAACATTATATCTACTGCCTCATCATTGTTTTTGTGAAAATGTTTTTTAATGATATCTACCACAAAATCCATTGGTGTATGGTCATCATTATGAATCAATACCCGGCAAAAAGGGGGCTCTGAGGTAGCAATATCAGTTGCTGTTTCCCCTAATTGTTCTATAAAACTATATTTGTGGGCATCTTTTTTTTCCTCGTTGTTAATTTTATTTTTCTCCTCATCCTTTGCTAATCTCTCTTTCGCCATAAATATACTTGTTAGAATCTAAATTCGAAGTTTTAATTTTGGAGCGATTTTCGCTTTTCATCAACGATTTATTATTGTTGGCTGTCGCTTATTTAATTTTTCTAAATCATCATGATTGCCTAACGCTTTATATAAATTGCTTAATATAGAATATGTAGCCTGATCATTTTTAATTCTGAATGCTGATTCTAAAAAGGCAACTGCTGGAAGATATTTATTTTCCCGTATTAATTTTTTTGCCTTTTTTAAGTATTCAATGCGTCGATCTTCTGTATTTTCTTTTCGATTTTGTATAATCTCATTACCTATGCTAGGTACAGAGCTTAGCATATTATTTAGCTCTGTTTTTAGATGTACGCGAAATTTCTTTTCATCATCACTAAGCTTTTTTATTTTTCTCATGATCACTAATAATTTTTTGATAAGATCTAGCCTGTGATCAAGTATATATGCCTTTTTATATAAGTCGAAGGCCATTCTTTCCCGATTATTTTCTAATAATAATGTATCGGCGCGAGCCAACAACACATCATAAAAATCAGATAGAGTTATTTTTGCTGATTCGCTTTCAGGAAATTTGGCTATACATTGTTGGATGATTTCTATAGCTTTATCGGTATTTTTTTCAAAATCCCAGCATTGCACACAAGAGATATAATCTTCAACTTCAGCGTATCCTTCTTCAATTAGAATCATAAAATATCCCTTGGCTACTCTAAATACCCGTGAAGAAAATTTTATCCTTGCCTGTATTATAAGGTTATTAATATTAAAACTATTAAGTGCCCGCCGATATAAATAATAAGCAAATATCAAATAACGAGCCGATTGTTGCATTCGCCCTACTTTACGACAAATTAGCCCTAAATTAGCATTGGCGTAACGATCAAACCTATCTTTTTTTAAAACATTGAAGAAAATATTGATTGCCTTATCGCTTTGACCAATCCTTGCGTAATATAGCCCAGCGAGAATATCAAAATGAGGAAGTTCCTTTTTAGTGGTCTCTAGCTTTTTCGTTAAAAGAACTACCCTTTCACCTAAGGCCAATATGTTTACATTTTCTTTTAAATATAAAAGAATGATGTTGTAGTTACATATGTCTTGCAGTTCATGGTCGTTAGCTGATAAATGATCTAAATACTGCTTATAGTTGGTGGGAGTGAGGTCTCTTTTGGAAAAACTCTTTTTGGTTTGCCAAGTATTAGCGACCGATGTGCCTATCTCCTTAGATACACCAACTTTGCTAGCTATTGCAAGGTTTTTATTATATTTCTCTTCTTGTTTCTGTGTTAAATATTCAATAGTCTTGCTGGTTATACTATCTATATAACCATTATCAAACTCATACTTACCATCTTCGGATAATACCAAATATTCAGGAAATATAAAATCAGTATTATTAAAATATTTATAGGCTAATATGGCGTCTTGGTCATAATAAGGAACCTTTTCTAAACTAGCTCCTAAATTACAAAGGGCCAGCATATAATTTGGATCTATCGTTAACGCTTTTCTATAAAGAGATGTTGCCTGCATATAATCATTATTCTTGCGGGCATATCCAGCTAATTCAGTGGCCAAAATATAGTCAGTATCATCCAAAGATAAAAGCAATACCCCCACAACTAAAGCGGCTTCATACTGCTGAAGTTTTATTTTTTCTGTATATATCTTTTTCGCTAAAGGCACTATCTCTTGCGGATTTAACTGACAAGCTTGATGAAATTCTACCATCGCTGCTTGAAAAAGTTCAGCTTTCATCAAATTAAGTGCTTTAAATAGATGCTCCTCAGCTTTGTTCTTAGGGGAATAGTTGGTTAAGAATTCATCATCATCAATATTTTCTACATTATTGTAGTCCATCATATTATATCAAAATAGGCGTTAAGGTATTATATTATATTATATTATATAAAGTTAAATTAGGGTATAGAAATAACAATATCGCCAATTTTTATTGGAGGCTGGGTAATATAAAACCAGCTTTCATCTTCTTCAACAGCGACTAGTTCTATTATCTGCTTATTAGATTTAAAATTAAGGTGATTATTGCGTAAAACACTAAATTCTTTTAGTGATATTTTATCCCTATCGTATAATGCAAATTTTTGATTAGCTATAGTGCCAGCAGATCTACCTACCGATATTTTGGCAGCTTTTTGACCTCCTCTAACTTGGATAACTAAACCTTTGATGGGAAAGTATGTTTCAATAAATTTATTAAGCCTATTTCTCGCATAACCCAAAGAAGAATCATTATTTCTGATGCTAATAGTATTGATATTTCCTTCATTTATCAGCTCTCCTTTTTTGTTGTAGGCAAAAACAACCACATCAAACTTTGCCGATTTTTTATTTAATAGAGATGTATTTCTAGCTAATATCTTAATAAATAAGGCGTAGTCATTATTTTTAAGATAGCTTTTGTATGCAAATGAATTAATTTTAAGAGGATAAGAATCTCGCTTAAAGATAGTATTTAGTCCTTTATTATTATTGTTTTGTTTGGCTAAAATTAACGGTGTTTGCCCTCGAAAACTAAATACCAGATTAAATCTTTCTTTAAGCCAGTTTATTTCAGCAAGGGAGGCTATCTTAGTGGGGAGCACATATAAAATCAACGAATCATGCTTAAAAAGCATTTCTTCGTTATTTAAAGGAGTACTGCTTAGCAATAGATCACTTTCTTCTACTTTCAGGCTGGCAAAATCAAGCGATTTTTGACATGATGAAATACCAAATATAAATATTGACCCAATTGCTCCGGCAATGAGGTAATAAAGTTGTATTTTTTTACCAATAAAATTACATCTAGTAGCAATCATTGTCTAGCATATTGAAAGAGTTAAAAGTTGCTTAGATATTAAAAAATTTGCTTGTCTTATAGCATTATATTGATAGTAAAGTCAATTTTCTACTTAGATAAAGTTTCTGATAATAAATTTTGAAAAAAACCTAATTGACTAACATTCTAAGGTCGTGTTAAATGTGCTTTGATGGGCTATTTACTTAATTTAATAAATATATCACAACTATTAATCATCAAACATTAAATCAGTAACTAAGTTTGTTAACTAAAAAATAGTATATGACTAATCGAACGATAGTACAAAAATTTGGCGGAACCAGCCTAGGCAGCCCTGAACGTATGATGAAAGTTGCCAAAATAATTAAAAAAAGTTGGCAAAAACAAAAAACCCTGGTCGTGGTATCGGCGATAAGTAATCTTGATAAAGAAACAGGAACTACTTCATTACTTTTAAAGGCGAGTGGTAGTGCCTTACAAAAAATAGATCCACAACCTTTTTTGGCTTTAATTCAAGAAAATCACTTGAATATAATAAACGAGCTAATAGCAGATAGTAAAAATCGGCAAAATGTCAAAAATTTTGTGGATAAAGAATTAAGTCAATTAAATCATTTTCTCAGAGCAGTAGAAGTCGTAGGAGAGCTTTCTAGCAGAAGCAGTGACCTAATATTATCAACCGGAGAAAGACTATCGGCTATGTTGCTTAGTGTGGTGCTGCAATCTATATCTGTGCCCGCTAGGTTTTTGCCATTAGAAGATATAATAATTGATAGCGGGATAAGCCAGGTTAATCGTCATTTTCATACATTGCTAAGAGCTAATATAACAAAAAGATTAAACACGTTAACCGATGAAGTGCCGGTATTAACCGGATTTATTGGCAAGGTACCAGGTGGAATTTTAGCCGGTATAGGGAGGGGGTATACTGATTTTACTGCGGCCACGGTGGCGGCTAGTTTGACTGTTGATGAATTACAAATTTGGAAAGATGTTGATGGAGTTTATTCTGCCGATCCTAAACAAATTAAAAATGCTTATGTAGTGCCTAAATTATCACCAGAAGAAGCGGCAGAGATTACCTATTATGGAGCTGAGGTGATACATCCTTTTACTATTGAGCAAGTAATTAAAGATGGTATACCGGTAAGAATTAAGCATTCTTTAAAACCTGATTTACCTGGAACTGTGATTATTGCTGATGCTGCTGGAGATGAGCAAATTCATAATAAACCAGTCGCAGTGACCATTAAGCGTAATGTGCAAGTATTAAATATTAAATCTAATCGAATGTTGATGGCTCATGGGTTTATGTCGAGTGTATTTAATGTGCTTAATGCTAATAGGGTGGTGATAGATCTTATTGCTACTTCTGAGGTTAGCATATCATTAACCGCTGATTCAAATATTAGCATAATGAATGCGGTGCTTGAGTTAAAAAAGATTGCCGAGGTTTCGGTATTGAAGAATATGGCAATTTTAAGTTTAGTAGGCAGAGGAATGAACCGCTCTGTTGGCACCGCAGCTAAAATGTTTAGCACTTTAGCTAAGCAAGATGTTAATATTGAAATGATTACTCAAGGGGCGTCTGAGATTAATATTTCTTGCGTTATTAATGATAAAGATCACCTAAAGGCTCTTAGGGTGGTGCATGACGCTATGTTGCTTTAGGTGATATATTTTTTTGCGGGGTGATGAATTAAGGTTGATTAATTTTATTGATAAGTAAATTTTTAACCGATTGTCCCAAAGGGGTTAAAGTTTGGTTGGTTATTAGCAGTTCTTTATCTTCTAGTATGGAGCGCACCTTTTGAAATATTTTAGGATATTTACTATGAAAAGATAACATTTTTTCATTTTCAGTGGTTAAAATTTTAATTATCAGGTTATTTTCTGATAAATTAAGGTCTTTTAGCTTAAACCATAGGTATGTATAAATTTCAGTAGCGATATTACTTAGCTGCGTATAGGCAGATTTTTCGCATCTGACACTAATAGTAGCTTTATTTTCTGTACCTGAATTACGAATAAATATTCGACCAATAATGGTTTTATGTTGATCGAACACATTAAAGTTAACTAAATCTTCTTCAAATTCAAAATCTACCGCTTGGCAACCTAAATTTTCATAATCACTAATTTTAGTTATTATCATATCTTTAAGTTGATTTTTAAAATCAAGATTGCCTAGTTTACTTTTATTTATAAAATAGATATGCATAGTAAATCGCTTACCAGGAAGATAGCTGGTTGGTTGTTTATTATCTAAGACAGCTAGAGCGTGAAGAGCGGCTAGCACCCCATTTCCGGCGATTATAAATTTATCTTTATTAGGATTAGTTTTTTTTATCTCTTCTAAAAATATAAAATGTCCGGATGATTCATACCCGAAGATAATATCTTTTTTTAATTTTTTATTAGCCAAATCAGCCACACAGCTAGCTAACCATTTATCTCCTATAGATTGCTTATGAATTTGCCAACCTTTGCTCTTGGCGTAGCTATCTATGCAGTGATCTGATTCTATGGTGTTAACGATAGCTTTATTTGCTGAATTATTGGTTTCGTAATCAATAAATTTTGCTGCTAGGTAGTCTCCCGATCTAATTAAAATAGCGTCTTGATTTTTATCATATTCTAGCATCACAAATCTATCGCCGTCTCCGTCAAATATAATACCGACTAAATTATCACCACTGGGTACTGATAGTTTGAATAATAAATTTATAGTAGCAAATTTTCGCCATTTACTATCCTTTTCTTGCCAGTTAGTTTTGGTGATGATAGATTTTTCTTCAAAGTCGCATACTCCACAATTTTTATTAATTTCATTATCAAAACTGTCGTTGGTCATAAAAACTTCTTTAGCACCAAGATTGGTGAATATTTCTTTTGCTATGGAACAGGTGGCCCCATTAGATAGATCTAATACTAAGCGGTAATCTTTTAAAACTGGTTTATGGTTAGTTAGGCTATGCCAACTTTTTAGACTAAATTTTATAAATTCTTCTTTAGCTAAGCGATAATTATCTTTAAAAGAGGCGTCATTTCCTGGTAAGTTTGCGATAATTTGATAGTCTAAAGTTTTAACTATTTCAGTTAATCTATAGTCATATTCAGGTAAATATTTAAAGCCCTCATTATCAAATAATTTAATACCATGCTCATCAGCAGAATTGTGTGACGCAGTTAACATAATGCCACCTATAGCATTTGCTATTAATAGATAAAAAGGTATTGCTGGAGTTGGTAAATGGCCAATATAAACTACTTTTAGCCCTGCTTTATTTATTCCACTAATTGCTGCTTTTAAGAATGCATCACTTTTATCACGAGGGTCTTGGGCAATAATTATTTCATTTTTAGGGCTTACTTCCCCTTCCTTAATGCCATTACTAGATGATTCTTCTATTAACAGCCTGCCCCAACTATAAACATAAAATTCAATAAATTGAGGACTGATAAGTCTTTTGTGGATTAGGTCATACAGAGGATTTTTAGTATTAAAAACCATTTTACCCCTTACTCCATCAGTTCCTTGAATTCTTTTTATATCATAATCTTGTGTGCTTAAGCTTTTCTCCTCTTCAGCTAGTATGGCAAAGGCTTGATTATCAGCATCAGCATCATCATTATTATTATCATCAGTTTCAAAAAAATCAGTCATAGTTTTAGTATATTTTGTGATTATTGGTTATTTAAGATAGTTAATTTTAATTTAGTCATTTGATAAAAGGTTCCTAAGCATATAAAAAGTACCAATATAACCCATATCCACACGAACAGGTGACTATTTTTTATTTCCCAATTTACACTAGCAAAACCGGTTATTTTATAATTAATTTCAATTAATTTAATCCACCAATCAATTATTATCTGTAATCCTCTAAAATAGATATCTATTATATAATTAATAAAGCTAATATCAGGTGCCCAGTAGCTAAAGGCAAGTAATGGGATTATCAAAAAAGCGTAAGGTATGATGATTAAAGAAGCAAGGGGGATATGTATAATGTTACTAAAAGGCTGTAAAAGATTAACTCCTTGAAAAACTAACAAATTAATAGGCATAATGATTAAGCTGATCAGGCAACTTCCAAAAAAGGTTAGTAAAAAATAATTTGCAATCTTCTCCCTGAACTCATTTTTATATTTTAATACATGAGAAGCTAAATGATGGATTAAAATTAATCCTAAAACAGCTAAAAAAGATAGTAAAAATGATAATGATCCCACCAACCAAGGTTCAGCAGCTAGCATGGTGGTGCTGATTATTAAAAATTTGTATATGGGAGTAATATAAGGCAAAAGGTTTTTAGCAGCTACCCAAAAACTTAAAAATATTAAAGCCCTAGTGGCGGGCAGGGGATAATCTAAAATATTAACATAATAAAAACATATCGCTAAAGATAGTGTTTCTGGTAAAAAATTTACATAAACAGTCTCAAAAAATCTATGGCTAATTTGGACTAATACATAAAGAACCAACTGGCATAATAAGAATATTTGTACTAAATGCAAAGCTGATATGCTGAGTAGATGGCTAATGCCAATTGAATTAATTTTATCCATTAAATCAGGACTAACTTGGCGACGATTATTTAACACTACCGCTTTAATGATATTTTTAGCATCGCCAGTTAAATAATAGCTGACTTTAGTTATCATATAGTGATAAAAAAAAGATAATTGAATTTTGGTAAGGTCGGTGGAAATATATTGAGAAGTTGGCAGGTAATTAAAATTATAGCTAATCAAATCAGAATTTTCAAAAGTTAGCTGTTTAAATAGATATTTTTTTTTAACTCTAAATCTATCCAATAACAATTGCCAATCGCTAGGAAAGTTAATTTCAACTAAAGGGAGTATTTTTTTTTTAAAAGGGCCCTTCAGATAAGCGTTAGCGATGGTTATTTTTTCGCTATCTATTTTAATGATTTCGCCTTCAATGTCGTAAGAGGTTTCTTTATTAAGGGATAATTTTTTACCTAGCAAACTCAAATAAGTAAAGTTGCTCATGACCAACACCAAAATTAAAAAACCACCCACTAATCTAGAAGAATTGAATAGTAAGAGAGTAAGATAAATAAATCCATTTATAATTAATGATGTGATTAGCCAGTAGCTACTAGCTAGCTGGTAGTAGCAAAATCCATAAACCAATAAAGAAGAGCATAACAACCAGCTCATGCTGATATTAAAATGGTTGTTAATTATTTTAAACGGATTTATAAAGTGATAAAAATTCACTAAAATACTTTAATAGGTGGATGGTAATTAATATTATTTAGTTTATAATAGTATTAATTTTAGGGATAAATCTAATTTTTAGTTACAAATTTTAGCACAGATGATAAAAATAATAACCACATTATTCACTATTGGAGGAGGAATTATTTTAACTACTAGCATGGTTTGTGCTATTAATTGGCAAGCAACTGAGCTAGATGCGGAAATTCGCCGGATAAGTGATCTTTTGCGTTGTCCTACCTGTCAGGGATTATCAGTTAAAGAATCAGAATCTTCTATTGCGAACAGCATGAAATCTGAGATTAGACGGCTTTTGTTAGAGAATAATAACGAAGAGCAGGTATTGGGTTATTTTGAAGAACGTTATGGGGAGTGGATTTTGAGGAATCCTAAAAAAGAAGGATTTAATCTTTTGGCTTGGATAGGCCCATTTGGTATTTTTTTGGGGGGAGGGATATTTTTAATATGGTTTTTGAGGAGTCGTTTTCGTAAATCGTCTGAAGTGAGCGTAGCTGAGTAATTAGCTGAGTAATTAGCTGAGTAATTAACTGATAGATGATTAGTTTAACATTTTGAATAGTCTAATTTAATAGTCTAAATTTAGTGAATTGATAGAAATTTTAGTTTGGGGAAGTTTAGTAATAATAGCAATTATAGCTCTTTGTTGGTATGTGCTATATCCTATTTTGCATGGAAATTTAAAGGATATATCAAATGCAGAGGCTCCTCATATAGCCTTGCTGGAAAGCAGATTAAATCAATTATCTAGTGATTTTTTGCGAGAAACCATCACCGAAAAAGAATATCAACAGCGGGTGCTGGGCATAAAAAAAGAATTGAATATTATTAAAAAATAGTAGTTAACCGCTATCATAGTATAGATATAAAAATTATTGCCCCTATATATTAAGCGGCAGCTAATTTTTTTTAAGTGAGTAGCAGTTAAATGAACATATAGTAATTTAAAGTGGTAGATCATAAGGATTGGAGCATTATTAAGTTACTCAAATGGTTAAATTCTTATTTTATAGATAAAAAAATAGATAATAGCCAATTTGAGGCAGAGCAATTGATTGCCTATATGCTAGGTTGCCGCAGGCTTGATCTTTATGTTCAATATGAAAAAAAGTTAACGAATGAGCAATTAAAAATATCAAAAAGTCTGATTAGGCAAAGATTAGCTGGTGATTCTATTAGTTATATCACTGGTCAGGCATATTTTTGGAGATTTGAGCTAAAGGTTAATCGCTCAGTGTTAGTGCCTAGAAGAGAGACAGAAATTTTGGTGCAGGCGGTATTAGATTTGCCAACTGATTTTTTGCATAACCCCAAGCTGAGCATATTAGATCTAGGTACAGGCAGTGGGGCTATTGCGATAGCTTTATTATTGGAATTAGATAAAGCACAGATTTTAGCGAGTGATATATCAGAAGAAGCGCTTAAAGTGACTCAAAATAATTTAGCTTTGGTGTTCAAATCTTCTTTAGTTGGGGATAGAGCCGAGGTCAAAAAATCTGATAAATTGAGTCAATTAACGGGTAAAAAATTTAATTTGATAGTCACCAATCCGCCATATATAAAAACTAGCGATATAAAAAATTTAGATTTAACAGTGCAAAATGAGCCCACCATGGCCCTAGATGGAGGGGATGATGGATTATCTTTTTACCGGTATTTAGCTGAAAATGCGGCGTTAAGCATTGAATCATCGGGATTTTTGGCATTTGAGCATGGTGACAAACAAAAGGAAGCCATTATGGATATTTTTTCTGTTCAAGAAAAATTTATATTTTTTACAGCCAAGCAAGACTATCTAGGGAAAGATAGGGTTATCATCTATCAATTAACGGCTTAAGTGGTTGATGGCGAGCGATTTATAGGTTTATCAAAAGGCCGTTCGGCAATATTTTCGGTAGGTAGGCATCCAAAAATTTCGGTTAATTGTGCTCTCAATATCTTCATCACTGGTTTTAAGCATCAAATTTTCTTTGATCGCTTGTTTTATCAATCTAAACGCAATTTTTTTGCTGATATCATCAACTTGATTAATATCAGGCAGTAGTGAGCCCTCATCACTGCAGACAGGATAATCAGCTAGAGTTTTAGCCGCTTCTAATATCATAACTGGAGAAATGTATGTAGGTCTTCCCGATACCACACCAAGGCCTATCCCCGGGAAAATAAAGCAATTATTGCACTGTGAAAAATGATGTTTCTTACCCTCAAAATCAATAGGCTCAAAAGGGCTGCCGCTAGCTACTAAAGCCGCACCTTTAGTCCATTTTATAATATCAGCAGGCCTAGCTTCAGAATTAGAGGTAGGGTTGCTAAGTGGAAATATGATGGGGCGAGTAGTATTTTTTAGCATAGTTGTAACTATTTGTTTATTAAACACATTTTTTTGACCAGAAACACCAATCAATATGGTTGGTTTTAGTTTTTCCACACATTGTGCCATGGAAGGTATATCATTTTCACTAATGGATTTAATTAATTGGTTAGATTTAACATAATCTTTTTGAAAATCATTAATGATAGGGCTATTTTCGCATACTAAGCCTTTGCTATTACAAAGAAATATATTTTGCTTAGCTTCAGCTAAATCCATCCCTTTTTTGCTCATTTGATAGGCAATCAAATTGGCAATTCCAGTGGCTGCTGATCCTGCTCCAACGAATAGTATACGATGATTTTTTAAAGGTACGTTAATTTTTTTACAAGCATTAAGCAAGGTAGCTAAAGTAACGGCAGCAGTTCCTTGAATGTCGTCATTAAAGCAGCAGTATTTATTTTCATATTTTTTTATTATGCTAGTAGCCTTTCGCTGTGCGAAGTCTTCAAATTGAATTAAAACTCCTGGCCATCGTTCATTGAGCGTAAACAAAATTTTATCTAAAAAATTATAATATTCATCACCATCTACTCGAGAATGACGCCACCCAATATACATAGGGTCATTTAGTAAATTCTCATTATTTGTGCCTACATCAATATATATGGGTAATGTGTAGGCGGGGCTTATTCCTCCACAGGCGGTGTAGATAGATAATTTACCAATAGGAATGCCCATTCCCCCAGTTCCTAAATCTCCTAGGCCTAAAATTCTTTCCCCATCGGTGATTACTATTACCTTTATCGTTTTGCTTGCTATATTCCATATTTGATTTTTTAAAGTATCTCTATTGGGATAAGATAAAAATAGGCCTCGACTTTGCCTATATATTTGAGAGAATAGTTCGCAGGCGTTTCCTACTGTTGGAGTATAGATAATTGGTAAAATTTCGGTAAAATGCTCTCTTAGGAGGCTATAAAACAAAGTTTCGTTAGAATCTTGTAAATCTCTAAGGTAAATATGCTTTTCTAAATCGCTATTTAGCTGGCAAAGCTGTTCATATGAGCGAGCAGATTGAGATTCAATAGTCTCAATTCGGTAAGGGAGCAAGCCTTCTAGATTAAATTCTCTTCTTTCTTCTAAACTAAAAGCATTTCCTTTATTATACAAAGGCATATCTAGCAAATCGGCACCGGCATGTGAGAAATAGACTCGATTATTTTTCTTCATTTTGTTAATTTTTCGTTTTAAATATTAATTAATTTTAGATTATCTTAACGAGCGATTAATTTTAAAATATCATTCGCTATTATGGGCGGTAAATATATTGATAGCTACCTCTAGCAAACATATTTCTCCATTTTTCACAAAATTCCATATCAAAAACAACTTTGGCGGTAGTTCTATATTTTAATGAAGCGCCATGTTTTTTAAAAGGGATTATAAGGTCAAAGAATTTTTCTAGTTTATCATCATTTTCCACATTTTGCTCAAGCTTATCATCACTCTTCATTCCTTCAACCGCCTCAACACTCTTTAGCAAGGCGACTATTTTTTTGATATCATCTTCATAAAAAGAAGAAAGGTTAAGCCTAATGCCTAGGGCGTGATTTTTTCGTATTTTAGCTAGGGGAAAGATATGTTTTATGCTAAACGATGGCAAGCGAGACCCACGAGAAATGCTGCCTATCACATATACAGGTAAATTATTGGTAATATTAAATTTATATGTATTAAAAGCATCTTCCAACAACCATAAATCAATAGATCCGCTTTTATCTTCTAATTCAACTATAGTATAGGGATTATTATTTTTATTGTACCTAAGTTTAATGGTTTTTATATTTCCAGTTAAGTAATAAAGCTCTTCTTGTTTAGCTGATTTAGTGAAATAATATTTTTTTCCCTTAGTAATAGAATCATTTTGTGTGGTTTCTAGTAAATTTTTTAAATTAAAAATACTAATAGCATTTTTAACATCTTTTAGGTGTTTAACCTCACAAGTATATTCACCCAAAGGACCAACCGAGAAAGAATGACCCAGTAATGATAATTCAAAATTTTGATGATTAATGCTAGTTTGGTAATTAATAAAATAATTGGTATCATCTTTTAGGGCTAAATTTAGCTTCATCGATTTTTTATCAAATAAAAACAGCTGGTCTTCATTAATATTTAAAGCATTATTTTTTATAACTGCTAATATCTCAGGAAATTTTTTGAGATGAGCAAGCCGATCCTTATATAAATCATCTAAACTACCTGATTTTATCAAGGCATCAATATCACGTGAAGTGATAGAAGATGGATCCAAATTATCATAAAAACTCTCCAAACTCTTAAATCCCCCCAAAGTATCACGTAAATTTATAATAGCTTCAGCTGAGGAAACACTTAAATTTTTTATGCCCACAAACCCAAATCTAATGCTACCCTTTTCCGGTTGAAAATCTACTAGGCTATGATTAATAGAAGGGGGCGTAACCTTAATTCCAATATCCAAACCTTCTCTGATCAATTTGCCTATATAACTTTGATCAGAGGCGTGCATACTCATTAAAACTGCCATAAACTCTAATCTAAAAAAAGTTTTTAAATAGGCAGTCTGATAGCTAATTAATCCATAAGCCACCGAATGTGATTTATTAAAACCATAACCAGCAAAAGTTTCAATTAAACTAAATATCTCAACTGCAATTTCTTGAGAAATTTTATTTTCAGCACAACCACTTAAAAATTTATCGCGTAAGCTTTGCAGCTCGTCAGCTTTCTTTTTACCCATCGCTCGCCTCAAAATATCGGCCTCAGCTAAGGTAAATTTTGCCAAAGATTGGGCAATCAACATTACCTGCTCTTGGTATATTATAACTCCATAGGTGGTATTTAATATAGGCTCCAAAGATGGATGGTTATATTGCACAGGCATTCTGCCGTGTTTACGATCCACAAAGTTCATCGCCATGCCAGAATGTAATGGCCCAGGGCGGTAAATGCCTACTAAGGCGATTAATTCTTCAAATGAGTTTGGTTGAAATTGTTTGATGAAATTTTTCATTCCATCAGATTCTAATTGAAAAACTCCGCTAGTGAATCCTCGAGAAAGGAATTGGTAAGTTTTTTTATCTTCTAAGGATATTTTGCTAAGATCTAGTTTGGTGCCCTTTTCCCCTTTAGCAATTAGACTAATAGTTTTTTTGATGGTAGATAAATTTCTTAGCCCCAAAAGATCAAATTTTACTGCCCCTTGAGTCTCCAAATCGTCCATTTGATATTGGGTCTGCCAATATTTTTGATCAGTACTTAAGCAAATGGGAACTATATCACTAATTTTATCTCTCATAATCACCACCCCTGCTGCGTGAGTGGAGAGATTTGACTTTAACCCTTCTAAATCTAAACTTATCTTAATTAAATTACGCTCAACTTCATTTCCCTGTTGTCTGATTTGGCTTAGATCTGCGGACTCTTCTAAAGCAGTGGTTAAATTGATATTAAGCTGATTAGGAATTAATTTAGCAATTTTATCGGCTCGGCTATAATCTATATTTAATACTCTCGCTACTGATCTAATAACCGCTTTGGCTTGCAAGGTGCCGATAGTAGCTATTTGTGCTACTCTTGAATTGCCATATCTTTGCCTTATATATTCAATCACCCTTTCTCGACCTTGGGGTTCAAAATCTATATCAAAATCGGGCATAGACACCCGTGCGGGGTTTAAAAATCTTTCAAATAACAAATCATATTTGATAGGATCAATATCAGTTATATCCAAAGAATAAGCAACCAAAGACCCAGCCCCAGAGCCACGACCAGGGCCTACTAGCACATCATTATTTTTTGCCCAACCCACAAAATCAGCAACAATCATGAAATATCCAATATAATCCATCTTAGAGATAACACCAATCTCGTAATCAAGCCTTTCTTGATATATGCTCAGCTTTTTTTCTTTAAGCTCATCTTTCCAATTGTATGAGGTGCAAAGTTTTTCGAATTTTAGATTTAAACCTTGAGCAGTCTCTTTTTTGAAAAATTCATCTAAACTAACATCATCAGGAGCCTTAAAATCTGGTAGGAGATAACTATTACCAGTTAAATTAATATTAGTCATATCAGCAATCTCGCTGGTTTGAGCAATCAACCCTTCAACTACTGAGCTAGGCCAATCCCCAAATTTTTCCAACATTTCTTGGTATGACGCCAGATAATATGATCCATCTTTAAAGGGTAAAGTCTCTTCTTGACTAATCTTTTGTTGTTTACCAATTAGCGTTAATATATATTGCGAATAGGCAGTAGATTTATCTAGGTACAGGCAGTTATTGCTGATGAACATTTGCCAATTATGGTTAATGCCAAAATCATAAATTTTTTGATTTATCTGGCAAACTCCATTTTCAGCTAAAGGATATATATCTAAAAAAGATTTATCGGCAAAATTGTGCCTATACCAATCACTTAATGCAGAAATATCTTTAGTGCCATCACCTTTTATCAATGAGCCTAATTCACTTTCTATCCCGGGGAGCATTACTAATAGCCCGCCACTATGTTTTTTTAGCTGATTGTAGGATATGGTAGGCGTGTTATTGTTGATGATATTTTGATAAGACAGGCTAGATAATTTAATAAGATTGTGATAACCCAATTGATCATAACAGATTATATTTATCTTAAAAATATCTGATTTATAATCTTTATTATCTTGATTAAAGAATGATTCAATATAAAATCCTTGACCAATTATTGGTTTGATTGATGATTTTTTCATTTTCTGATAAAACTCAATCACACCGTGCATGTTTGAGTGATCAGTAATCGCACAAGCAGACATATCTTTGCTAACCAAGCAATCGGCTAGATTAGACAGGTGAATTGCCCCTTCTAGTAAGCTGTACTGCGTGTGCAGATGAAGATGAACAAGTTTTTTATTTGACAAATTTAGTTTCCTTAGTTTAGCAAAAGGTTAGCGAAAAGACTTTTATTTAATTAAATATTGGAGCATTTGAGCATAGTACGACGGTTAATTAAATTAAAGTAAATAATAGTCTCTATTTCAATTATGTTTATAGTAAGAATTATGTCTATAGTAAAAATCTCCTTAACGCTAGTTAGTAGCTTAATTATTATATTTAGTTTTAACTCCACCGCATTAGCTAAATTAATTACGCTAGATAAAATAATAGTAAGCATAAATGAGGAATCTATTACCGATTTAATGTTTAATGATGCCGTGCAACGAGAAATGCAAATAATAAAAACGTCGCAACAGGCTATCCCAAATATTGATGATCTTAAGGTTGTTATTGCTAAAAGATTGCTAGATCAAGGCCTGCTTAATAGCCAAGCCAGAATTTTGGATGTTAAGATAAAGCAAGAGGAGATAGATAATGAGATAACTAACATTAAAAAAAATAATAAGCTTGATGACGCTTCGTTTGAAAATTTTTTGTATAATGAAAATATTACTATGGGAGAATTTTCTTTGAATATCAGTAATCAAATTAAAAGACAAAAATTAATCGATAACTTTGTTAAATATCGAATAAATATGGATGAAAATAGCCTTTTTGATTACTATAATAAGCATTTTGCCAAAACAAATTTACGATATAAATCACGTAGTTTTAGCATTATGTTGCCTAGCACCTCCAATGTAGCTGATCAGGCGTTAGCTTTAGAGCAAATGAATGATTACTACCATGAACTAAAAACAGGAGATTTAGATGCCATTAAGCTAAAAGAAATATTTAGATCTGATAGCCAGATGCAAGTTAAAGAATTTGATATGCTAAAAAGTGAATTACTCAGTAGCTTTGTCGACGCTTTGATAAATTTAGAACCAGGAACCTTTAGTATACCATTTGCCAGCTCTTTCGGCGTGCATATAGTAGAGCTCATCAAGATAAAAGCAGAGCCTATAGCTAGTTTTGATAATATGAAAGAAGAAGTTCAATCTGCTTATTACCGAAGTGAATTTAATCATTATTACGAAGCATATATAGATGAACTTTTTAAAGAAGCTAAAATTGACTATAAAGATCAAAAATTTGCTGGTTATATTAGTCAATATGAAGAAAATCCAGATAAATATACTAAATAATTATTATTTCTTAAGATAATTCACAAAAAATAGCATATAAATATAATGCCCACACCCTCTTTGAAGCTATGGCTGGTTATAGTAATCATTCTATCGTTAAGCCCAGTTTTAGATTTGATCGCACAATCTAATAATAATAATAATAATAATCAGCTTGAAGAAATACTGCAGAGCAATCAACCAAGCGAGGTGATTAAGGGATTAAATAACCACTTTTGGCGACTAGATGAGCCTACTAGGTTATATTATTATGCTCTGAGTTTTGATAAAGCCAACCAGCCATTAAAGGCGATTGTTTATGCTAAGAAATATTTATATAAATTTGGTGATATTTTTTTGGTAAAGGGGTTAGCTATTTTAGAAGTAGCTTTACGAAATCATTATCAAGAGCTAACCACGATAGATTTTAGCTATAAAGTATCTACTGACGATATAATGGAATTAAGAAAAGAAGATCCTGCTAAGGCGAGGTCTTTACTGCATTATATATTTTTAAATAAATTAAGGAGCAATCAAGAAAATGAGGCGTTTGCTCTTTATTTATCTAATACAGATTCAGTTAGTGATTTTAGTTATCGATTATCGGAGAAGCTTTATAATATCAAGGAAACTGATTCATTTTATAAAGTTATTTTTTTATTGCAAAATCCTGACGATAAATTGTTGGCTAAATCATTTCGTATAGAAAGATTAATTGAAAATAATTTTTTTAGCCAAGCAAGTCAGGCCATATCGGAGATAGAAACCATTTCTCCTAAATCTTATTATTATGTGCAAAGGTTAACCAACCATCTTGACCGAGCGATATACCAAAAACCGTTTAAAGTGGGTATGATAGTTCCTTTGGAGAATAGCCGGTTTAAATATATCACCGACCAGCTTAGAGCTGGTTTTTATTATGGATTGGATAATTTTATATTACCAAAAAATAATATAGAGCTAGTCTTAGCCGATTCAGGCCAAAGCAAGCAAGACATTACAGAAGCTTATCGCAAATTGGTGCAAGAAGATGAGGTTTCTATAATATTAGGTCCGATAACCAGATTAGCCACCGAAATATTAAATGAAGAAGTATATAATTATGGAGTGCCTTATATTAGTTATTCTTTAAGTGTTAAGCCTGATAAAATTAATCCCTATTCTTTTAGATTTCAGCGAAATACTATTGCCGAGGCTAGTGATATTGCTGAGTTTAGTCGTAATTTTTTATGTCATCAAAGAGCGGCAGTTTTTTATGATAAAAAAACTATTTCCCAAAAATCTGCTTTTGAGAATAAATTTCGTGCACTAGGCGGAGAGATTTATGGAAGCTATCTGATCGCCGATTTTAAGCGAGAGTTTATCCCAATTTTTGCTGATATATCGGGCATAGAGCTTTATAAAAAGGGTGAATCGTTAAGAGAAATCCCTACCGAAGATGACATGCTAGATGGCACAAATGATGTAACAAATGACGCATCAGGGGATATAATAGTAGAAGATAAGGCGATTGATGTTATTTTTAGCCCTATTGATGCGGATAAATTTAGATTGATTTTGGACTACGCAAATGTCTATGATTTAGGTGAGGTAGATTTTTTGGGAATAAGCAATTTAAATAGCAAGGTGAGCCTATCATGGAGTGATGTTTCTTCTCAGGTGTGGTTTGCCAATTCAATAGTTCGCACTCCCTTAAATGAACGTTTATTTGTTGATATTTGGCGAGCTAATGCGGTGGAGAATAATTTTAATGAAAGAAGTAGTTATGTGTTTTACGCATATTTGAGTGCTCAAATGTTATCGGCAGCGCTGCAAGAAAATCCTTTGATAGGGAGTTCATTGCTATCTAGCTGGTTTGCTACGTTAAGTGATTTTGAAACAGAGTTTGGAAAGGTGCATTATAACCACAACCACGAGCTAGTATTAGATCCTCAGATAGTGAAGCTAGCGTCACAAAAATTTAAAAAGATGGCTAGTTATGATAAGAACGTGCCCTCTAATTGTGTTGCCCCTTAAGCAAAATCAAAATAGGTTACCCTATTATAAACGATAGCTCGCACCCATTCATTTTTGGGATAATATTATCGCTATCATATTCAGCCTGCACCAAAATTAATCAATAGAGGCTAGCGAATATTATATCATTAATGATGGCACATCACTTAGCCCCAATTATTGATTAGATTATTGATAAAATCTCTCGATATTTAGGCATAGGCCAGAGAGAATCATCAATAATTAATTCCAGTACATCGACAATATCTCGTAGCCCATTCATTTTTGGGATAATATTATCGCTATTATATTATCTTGGGCCAAAATTAATCAATAGAGGCTAGCGAATATCATATCATTAATGATGGTACATCACTTAGCCTCAATTATTGGTTAGATTATTGATTAGATTATTGATAAAATTTCTCGATATTTAGGCATAGGCCAGAGAGAATCATCAATAATTAATTCCATTGCATCGACAATATCTCGTAGCCCATTCATTTTTGGGATAATATTATCGCTATCATATTCAGCCTGCACCAAAATTAATCAATAGAGGCTAGCGAATATCATATCATTAATGATGGTACATCACTTAGCCCCAATTATTGATTAGATTATTGATTAGATTATTGATAAAATCTCTCGATATTTAGGCATAGGCCAGAGAGAATCATCAATAATTAATTCCATTACATCGACAATATCTCGTAGCCCATTCATTTTTGGGATAATATCATCTTTAGTATATCTAGCCTGTGCCAAATGATCATCTCCTTGTTGATGAGGATTGCACTTAGCTAATTCATTAACAGAGGCTAGCAAAGATTCTATTAATGATGATAACTCACTCAATCTTGATTCCTGATTTTTTGTGCTATTCATGGCGTAGCCCGATTGAAAAATTATCTTCACCGCTTTAATTGAGTTAGCTAGTGATTCTTGCTGTTTCAAAGCGGCTGGTAAAATTATAGTATTAGCTATTTCCAGCATAGACCGAGTTTCTATCATAATCTCAGTAATATACTTTTCAAGGCGAACATTTTTGCGAGCCACTACTTCGCGGTTGTTCATTATTTTATATTTATCAAACAACCTAATCGCCTCAGGGCTATCATAATGCTCAACTGCGTCAACTAGAGTTTTGTAGTTAGGCAATCCTCTTTTAGCTGCTTCTTTGGTCCAATCATCAGAGTAGCCGTCTCCGTTATAGATTACTCGTTGATGTTTTTTGAAAATATCTTTAAGGATACTTTCTAATGCCTTAGAAACTGTTATATCGCTATTAGTTAACGAATCAGTAAGTAAATCACTAATATAATCAATAGATTCTGCCACCACCGTATTTAAAATATAGTTAGGTGCAGAAGCGTTTTGGTTAGCTCCTAGCGATCTAAATTCAAACTTATTGCCTGTAAAAGCAAACGGGCAAGTTCGGTTACGATCAGAATTATCTCGCGGCAAAGGAGGTAAAGTGGAGACACCTAGCTCAATAGGTTTTTTAGCTGGGAAATTCTCATCAGAGTCATCACTAATCAAATTTTGAATTACTTGAGTTAGCTGATCTCCTAAAAATACTGATAATATCGCCGGAGGGGCTTCGTGAGCTCCTAAACGGTGATCATTACTAGCTGTAGCAATTGATATTCTAAATAGAGCAGGCCAAAGATCAATAGCTCTCACCACTGCCGCTAAAAAGGTGATAAATTCTAAATTTTTATGAGGCGTATCACCCGGATCAAGCAGGTTGTGCCCCTCAGAATCACATAGCGACCAATTAGAATGCTTGCCACAACCATTGACCCCTTTAAAAGGTTTTTCGTGGGTTATCATTCTAAATTTATGCTTATGAGCGATTTCTTTCATTATAATCATAACCAGTAAATTATGATCTACCGCTAAGTTGGTGGGCTCAAAAATAGACGCCAATTCAAATTGATTGGGGGCAACTTCATTATGGCGAGTTTTAACAGGCACTCCCAGTTCATATAAAGCCCTTTCACTGTCTTGCATGAACCTTAGCACTCTTTGAGGGATAGAGCCAAAGTAATGATCATCTAGCTCCTGACCTTTGAGCGGAGAATTACCAAATAGCGTGCGGCCACTGGCGATTAAATCAGGTCTTTGGTTATAAAATTCGTCATCTATCAAAAAATATTCTTGCTCCAATCCGGTAGTAGGAAACACATTATCTACCTCTCGACCCATCAATTTCAATAACTTTTTTGCGGAGGTAGCCAAACATGCTTGCGATTTCATTAAAGGAGTCTTCATATCTAAAGCGTCTCCTAAGTAACTACAAAACACGGTGGGGATAAATAATGTAAAACCTAATCCTGCTTCTAATATAAAAGCAGGCGAAGTTGGGTCCCACGCCGTGTAGCCCCTCGCTTCAAATGTTTGCCTTATACCCCCCGATGGGAAAGACGATGCATCTGGCTCACCTTGAATTAGCTGTTTATCCGAAAATTCCATGATCGGATCCCCTTTAGAAAAAGAGAAAAATGAATCATGTTTTTCAGCAGTCAAGCCAGTTAAAGGTTGAAACCAATGGGCGTAGTGCGTAGCTCCTTGCTCTATGGCCCATGATTTCATGGCACTCGCCACATGATCTGTTATGCTATTATCTAGTGGAGCACCTGTTTTAATGGTATTTTTTAATTTTTTATAAGCATTTTTAGGAAGCCTTTCTTGTTGTTCATGATCATTAAATGTTCGGCAACCAAAATACTGATTGGGCATTTTTTTTGTAAATTTAACCCTATGTGGACGTCGTTTAGTTATGCTTTGAACCGTATTTTTTCTAATAGTCATTTTTATATATCTTAAAAGGTTAAATTGCTAAGTAAGATTGATATGTTATATATTCGTATAGTGACTATTAGGATTAACGATGATGAAAAAATTATTAATTAAAAAATTATTGATAAAAAAATCATCAATCCCTCTCCCCAAAAATCGCCGTACCCACCCTGATCATAGTAGCCCCTTCAGTAATGGCTATTTCATAATCAGCCGACATTCCCATAGAAAGTTCACTAATATCATAGCGATTAGCATATGTTTTCTTCAATTTATTAAGATAGTCCCTCATCTTACCATAAACTAAGCCAGTTTGCAACCTACCAAGATTAAAATCAGGAATAGTCATAAGTCCACGCAGATTTAACCTTTTAAATGGCTCAATTTCTTCAACAAATTTTATTAAAGCATCATAATCATAAAGCCCGCTTTTTGTTGATTCTCGATGCAAATTCATCTGAATCAAAATATCTATGCTCCCTTCGCTCGCTTCATATTTTTTTTGTAAGGCTTTCGCCACATCTAGTTGATGCACAGAATGGATAGAACAAAAAGTTTGTGGGCAGTATTTAATTTTATTTTTTTGTAAGGGGCCGATCATGTGTATTCTAGCTTCTTTGGGCAATAAAGATCTTTTTTGCCTAGCTTCTTGCACATAATTTTCACCAAAATCAAGTTGACCAGCTTTAACAGCCTCCAGCATTTTATCTATGCTTTGCCTTTTAGAAACGGCAATAAGTTTGATTTTATTTTTAGAAGGTCCCTTTTGGAAAGAATCAATTTTATTACGAATAGAATCTAAATTTTTAGCGATTGACAAAGTACCCACCTTTACCACTAAAAAATATCAACTGTATCTATGAAAATTCCTTAAAAATTAAAGTGGCGTTAGTCCCACCAAACCCAAAGCTATTGTTCATAGCAATTTTAATAGGGCGTTCTACTCCCTCATTGGGGGTAATATCAAGGTCACAATTTTTATCAAGGTTGAATACATTAATGGTAGGGGGCACAAAACTATCTTTCATCGCCATAATAGTTAAAATAGACTCAACTCCCCCAGCTCCACCAAGCAAATGACCCATCATTGATTTACTAGAACTAATTGATACCTTCTTCGCTCCATCTTCGCCAAAGGATTTGCTAATAGCCTTAAGCTCATTAATATCTCCCAAAGGAGTAGATGTTCCATGGGCATTAACATAATCAACATCAACTCCGCTTATATTAGCATTTTTAAGAGCCTTGTTAATCGCTAAAGTAGGGCCATCAACGGTGGGCATGGTTATATGGCTAGCATCAGAACTAAATCCATAGCCAATAACTTCACAATATATTTTAGCATTTCGTTTTTTAGCAAACTCTAATTCTTCTAATACCAATATACCACAACCCTCTCCCATCACAAAACCGTCTCTATCTTGGTCGTACGGCCGGCTCGCCGTTTTAGGAGTATCATTTCTAGTGGATAAAGCCCGCATAGCATCAAAGCCCCCCACGCCAATTTTGCAAATGGTGCCCTCAGTGCCACCAGTAATCATAACCTTAGCTTGGCCACTCCTAATTAAATTAGTAGCGTCGCCTATCGCATGATTGGAAGTAGCACAAGCGGAAGCAATAGAAGCATTATATCCCTTAGTACGGTATTTTATTGATACACAACCAGACACACTATTAGCGATAGTCATAGGGATAAAAAATGGTGATAACCGCCTTACCCCTTTTTTTTCTATCAAAAGAACACTTTGCTCTATAGAAGTTAACCCCCCAATCCCTGAACCAATAGATACCCCAACTTCTGGAGCAATCTCATCATCTATCAAAATATCAGAATCAATCATTGCCTCATGCGTAGCAACCATAGCTAACTGCAAAAAACGTGGCATGCGTGGTAATTCCTTAGCACTAACCACCTTACTAGCATCTAGCCCTTTCACCTCACCGGCTATTTGGCAACGCAAATCACTAGCGTCAAATAGGCTAATTTTGTCTATCCCACTTATTCCCTTAGTGGCCGCCCTCCAAGTATCTAATGAATTATTTCCTAAAGGATTTATCGTGCCAATGCCGGTAACTACTACTCTCTTTTTCATTCTCTTGCTACACAGCTTAAGTTTGTTACTAAAATATCAACTATTTTTATGATTTATGGGTAGTGATATAATCAACCGCTGATTGCACGGTAGTTATGTCTTCTGCTTTATCTTCAGGTATTTCAATGCTAAATTCTTCTTCAAATGCCATGATTAATTCTACTGTATCTAAAGAATCTGCTCCTAAATCATCAATAAATTTAGAATCCATTTGCACGGCATTATCTTCTAAGCCAAGTTGCTCTTTGATTATACTTTTTACTTTTTCTCCTATGTCCATTTGTTGCCTCAAAATTATAGTTTTAGTTTAATTATGGTTTTAGTTTAATAATAGTATTAGTCTAACACTTAATCTTAAATCTTAAATCTTAATTAATTCAATACATACCTCCATTTATATGAAGTGTAGTGCCAGTAATATAATCAGCTAAAGGCGAACAAAGAAAAACCACTCCATTAGCAATGTCTTGTGCCTTTCCCACTCGTTTAAGTGGTATTTTTGCCTTTACATCATTTAGCACGGCTTCTGGTAAATCCTTAGTCATATCAGTATTGATAAACCCAGGAGCTACCACATTAAAATTGATATTTCTTGCTGCTAATTCAATTGATAAAGATTTACTAAAAGCTACTATCGCCCCCTTAGTTGCTGAATAATTAGCTTGCCCCGCATTACCGCTAAAGCCCACTACCGATGAAATACTAACTACTCGCCCAAATCTTTTTTTCATCATTAGTTTAACTACCGCCTTGGTAATGTGAAATACCCCAGTTAAGTTGGTATCAATCACCTTAGTCCACTCTTCCTCGCTCATTCTTATTAGCAAATTGTCTCTAGTAATACCGGCATTATTAACTAGTATATCAATTTTACCTAAATCTTTATTAGCAAGCTCTACAATTCGGGCAACATCATCATTTTTAGCTTGATCTCCGATGTATGATATTACTTCCAAGCCTTCATTTTTGAATTCTTGCACCACTAAATCAGCTGTTTGTTGCTTAGTTGATAAAAAAGCCACCTTAGCCCCAGCTAAACTTAAAGACCTAACTACCTCCTTGCCTATGCCGCGCGTGCCTCCTGTTACTAACGCAGTTTTTCCTTGTAAATCAAATCCTATCATATAAACCTAATTCTAAAAATCATACTTTATGTTAAGTCCACAAAAAGTTGTGCCCCTAACCGCAGAATTAGTCTTTTTTAACATATTAACCAATACCTTGCTATGACCAAATTCTATAAAATCAACAACTCCATTATTTATCATATGCTCTATTCCTGATTGCCAAAGCACAGGAGCGACAATTTGTTTTAATAACGATTTTTTAACATCTTCCCTTTTAAAAATCAATTGGTTTTTGATATTATTAATTACACCAATTTTGCTATCTTTTATCTCATAATTATCTAACACCTTACGCATCTTATCTTCCACATCATCAATTAAAGGTGAGTGAAAAGGAACGCTAACCGGTAAAATAATTAATTTAGCAATTTTTTTTAATCTCATCAAAGCCCCCTTATGGCCAGATACCACTATTTGACCAGGGCAATTATAATTAGCAGGTAAAAGCACCTCACCTTCAGCTGCTTGCTGACAAAGTGTTAAGGCCTTATCTTTATCTACTCCCAATAATGCCCCCATCGCACCTACCCCATTAGGCACACTTTCTTGCATATATTTACCCCTAAGTTTGACTATCCGCAGGGCATCACCAAAACTAAATGAGCCTCCTGCTAAAAATGCCGTATATTCTCCTAACGAATGACCAGCTAAATAACTAGGTTTTATGTCGGAATATAACTTGCTAAATAATCGGTAAGCAATATAAGAAACCGCTAATATAGCCGGTTGAGCATTTTCGGTTAAAGTTAGTTTTTCTATAGGGCCGTGTTGGCAAAGATTTAACAAATCATAGCCTAGTGCCTCATTAGCCTCATCTATTAATTCTTTAGTTAAATCATCGGCTAAATAATCATTTAACATCCCTATCTTTTGCGAGCCTTGACCAGGAAAAATAAATGCGTAGTTCTTTTTATTATTATTAATCACCATCTAAAATTAATCTCGTAGCGGGGTATAATGTATATAAATGTATATATATGTACTACTTATAGTGAAAATCTAATCCTTCAATAATTCTTTTAATAAAATCATTCTTTATCGACCAATCAGCTATCTTTATTGCCGAAAAAATTGCCTCTACATTAGAATTTCCATGGCACACCATAGCCACTCCATTTAAGCCCAACAAAGGTGCTCCCCCATATTTTGCATAATTAGTGTGGTCTTTAATGCCCTTAAACATACCACTTAACAATAAAGCTCCCAGCTTATTTAGCCAAGACTTGCCTATCTGCTCCTTCACTAAATAACTGATAAACGCCTCCGCTCCTTGAGTGGATTTTAATAGTATATTCCCCGCAAATCCATCACAAATCACTATGTCATGATCGCCTAAGAAAAACTCCTTACCCTCAATATTACCCAAAAAATTAATATCACTCTTCTCAAATAAGCTATAGGCGTCTCTAATTGCGGCTGGCCCCTTAGATTTTTCTTTTCCTATATTAAGTAAGCCTAATTTAGGATCATTTACATTATGCACGCACTCTAAGTAAATTTTAGCCAATATCCCAAATTGAAATAAATTATCAGCCGAGCAATCTATATTAGCTCCAGCATCAGCTAATAACACATGGCCTTTTTTTGATGGCATCAAGGCTCCTATGCAAGGCCGATCTATTAGATTAATCGTTTTAAGAATCATCTTGCCCAAAGCCAACATAGCACCAGAGTGCCCAGCACTAACTACTGCACTAGCAGCACCTTTTTTTTTTAATTCATAGCAAACCCTAAGCGAGCTATTCTTCTTTAACGTTTTTGCTCCTATTACCTCTTGCATTGAGATAACCTCATCAGCATTAACCACCTTAAACATAGTAGTGGAAACGCCTTCTTTTAGCAGATGTTTGGTGATAGATTTTTCGTTTCCCACCAAAATAACATCAACACCACTTTGCTTTGCCTTAATAGCCGCTTTGATCGGCACTAAAGGAGCAAAGTCTCCCCCCATTGCGTCAAGGGCAATTACCATATTGATATCTTATTTAGTTTTAGGTTTAGCTTCTTTAATGCTAATCACCTTTTTACCTTTATAGTAGCCACAAAAGGGGCATACTCGGTGGGGTAAAATTTTTTCCTTGCAGGAGGGGCAGTCTTGCAAATTTATCGGAGCTAACTTGTCGTGACTCCTCCTTTGCCTAGTAACACAATGCGATTGCCGTTTTTTCGGTGTTGCCATATTATTTTACTTTTTTACTTTTATTTAATTTTAAATACTACTAATGCTTTAATCGCTTAATTTATTTTTTACAAAATTAAATTATCAAATATATCAGATACTATAGCAGTATATACTAAAAATCTTGTATTAAATCAATTAATTTATATATT
>JAERRU010000009.1 GCA_016735295.1 SAR324 cluster bacterium | reverse complement strand
TAAAGATGTTAAGCAAAACCCTGCCACCGCGTGACCAGAAGGGAAGCTATTTCCATTACTAGCCCCATCACTAACCAAAAAACCTATTGCTTGATAATCAAAAGACCCGCCAAACTCAGTAAGCATATAAGGTCTTGCCCGATCGATAAAATACTTTATTAGCTCAACTGCTAAAAGTGCTCCTAATAAAGATAATATTAATTTTAATCTAGCTAATTGTTTATAATTAGCACTAATCGATTCTCCAATAATAAACTTACGGTAGAAAAACTCGGTTGACACATAAAGCCACACAAAATAAGCAGGTGCCGTTAAGTATTGATAGGAAAATTTGAAAAAATAAATCTTCTTGCCCTGCCACCAATGATTAGTGATATCATAAAAATATCTGGATATATCCCTATCTATCCCCCCTAAATGAGATAAAATTATTGCTATCATCAGCAATAATCCAAAAACTATCAGCTGTGTTTTTAATCGAAAAAAAATAGGCATTATTTAATTATTAATCGGCAAAACGGCTAAGCACATCAATATAAATAAACTAATTAATCAATCAACCAATCATAGACAAACCCGCCCCACGACTAGTATTATAATTTTTTAAAAAATTTATTTTTAATAATTAAGTGCTCCACTATATCACCACCAACAAATTATCGCTTATCAAGGGTGAAACTTTAGCCATCATCACTTCCCCTAACTGGTGGTTGGGGGTTAAACCCAGGATGGCTTGACCTGCTTGCAACGATTGAAAGCAAAGCCAACATAGCCTGAGCCCCTTTATTAGACCTATCATCTTTAGATCTTTCATTTGCTTGTTCTTCGTTTTGGGTAGTTAGTATGCCAAGGGAAACAGGTACGGGAGAACTTATATTTAAAATTTGTAAAGCATTAATGGTAGCACCAGAAATATATTCAAAATGAGCCGTCTCGCCTTTAATCACCGCCCCAATAGTTAGTATTCCATTATATTTTGCAATCCCATGATTTAAAATTTGATTAACCATATAGGGAACCTCAAAAACTCCCGGCACATCAAATACATCGCACACATAAAAACTACTTTGCGCTCCCTCTAGATGCTTCATGGAATAGTCTTTAGCTATATCAAATTCTCGCTTAGCCCCATTTAAAAGGCGATTAGTAATAGATTCATTAAATGAGCTTCTCACTATCGCCACATTTAAATATTTAAACTCTAAAGACATAGTGAGCGAAGGTGTTGAACTAGTTTTGTTACTCATCATACAAAATCAAAATGAAATTAAAATTTAATTGACTCTCTAAAACACACCAAATAGGCTCCAACCAATCTTAAAATGGCTATATTATGTGAATATATTTCAAAATTTAAAAATAATACTCTTAAATACCCATAATATGACCCAACTTAGTTTTTTTAGTCTGTAAATATTTAGCATTTTCTTTATTAGCTTTAATCACGATAGGCACTCTTTCTACTACTTCTAGATTATAACCTTTTAAAGCAATTATTTTTTTGGGATTATTGGTAATGATTCTTAATTTAGATATATCTAACTGCACTAACACTTGAGCACCAAACCCATAATCTCTAAGATCAGCAGAAAATCCCAACGCCTCATTAGCCTCTACTGTGTCTTTACCCTCATCTTGCAGGTGATAGGCTTTGATTTTATTTAAAATGCCAATTCCTCGGCCTTCTTGTGGTAAATATAAAATCACCCCCTTACCCTCTTTATCAATAAGCCTCATAGCCTCTTGCAATTGCTCTTGGCAATCACACCGCAAAGAACCAAACACATCGCCAGTTAAACATTGAGAATGCACCCTCACCAAAACTGGCTCACCCTTTTTCCAGCTACCTTGCTTTAAAACTATATAATTTTCATCATTTAGTTCATTTTTAAAGCCTATTATCTCAAAATTACCTACCTTGGTAGGCAATCTAGCTTGATCGACACGCTTTACAAAGCTATTATTTCTTAAGCGATATTGAATTAAATCCTTAATCGTAACTATTTTTAATTGATGCTTGCTAGCAAATTCTCGCAAAGCAGGATAGCGAGCCATGCTGCCATCCTTAGCTAAAATTTCGCAAATTACCCCGGCAGAATTAAGCCCTGCTAGCTTGGCTAAATCGACTGATCCTTCTGTTTGCCCCGCCCTTCTTAATACACCACCCTTTACTGCCCTTAATGGAAAAACATGTCCTGGCATTACTACATCCTTAGGGGTAGCATCTTTCTTAATTGCCGCTTTGATAGTGGTTGCCCGATCAAAAGTAGAAATACCTGTAGTCACCCCCTTAGCCGCTTCAATGCTAACTGTGAAATTGGTTTTAAAGGGAGATCTATTATCAAATGTCATCATAGGTAAATCTAACTTTTCGACTTGCTCTTCATCTAAAGTTAAACATATTAATCCTCTGCCGTGAGTGGCCATAAAATTAATATCATCAGGAGTAATTTTTTCCGCGGCAATACACAAATCACCCTCATTTTCACGATCTTCATCGTCCATTAAAATAACAAATTTACCCGCCCTAATATCAGCTATCGCATCTTCTAGGGTATCAAATTTTGTTGATGATTTCTCTTGCTCAGGTTTTTCCATATATTTTTCCATATATTTTGCTCTAGATAGCTTTATTATTTTTCCTTTCCGTGACTTTTTGAGAAATAATTCCATAGCCAATAGGAATTAAAGATACTGCTATCAAGCCTAGAACAAGTAAACTGATATGATTAGCAATTATTTCAAATCTACCCAAAAAATATCCTGCCGGCACTAAGGTGAGCACCCAGCATAAAGAGCCTATACTATTAAAAAATATAAATCTGCTATATGGCATACGAACAACCCCGCCCACAAAAGGTGCGTAGGTTCTTACTATTGGCACAAATCTAGCTAAAATTAATGACTTTCCCCCATGTTTATCAAAAAATTTCTCTGTGCGTTTGATGTGTTTTTGACTAATCCACCTACTATCTGGTTTGAGCCTATTACGAAAAAAGCTACCCACCAAAAAATTAGTAGTATCTCCCATCAAGGCGGCGCAAACTATCAAAGCCATTACATAATAAATATTTATTAACTGCGCCCCAGCTAAAGTTCCCAGTAAAAATAATAAAGAATCTCCTGGTAAAAAAGGTGCTACCACTAACCCTGTCTCAGAAAAAATTATTAGGAAAACTACCCCGTAAATTAAAAAATCATAATCAGTCGCCAGCAAATATAGATATTGATCTAAATTGGCTATAAAATTAATTATGGATACTAATACCTCCATATTATTGAGTGCTTCTAGGTAAAAATGATTACTATGTAAATACTATATAAAAATACGATATATACTACTATAAAATAGGCTAAAGCCATATCCTGACTCCATTAATTATCAATAGTTTTAATATGAAAAAAAATATAAAAAAACTATTCGACTATCTAATCAGAAGTATTATGTGAATATAGTGGGCACTTTAAGATAAGTAAAGCCGCTCTACTAAAATATATCAAATATACCACGAAATTATAGAAAAATCAATTATTTTTTACCACCACCACCACCAGACTAACCCAAGCTAGCCTAAGCCTAAAATTCATTCATCAACTATAGCTATCACTATAACTATCACTATAACTAACCTATAATTATGATCTATGCCTCCTTTATCCACATAGTGGCACGCCCTTTAGGCGATATGTAACCTGTTATATATTTGCCATATATTTGTTATATATCCTATTTTATGCTAGGGCTAGTGGCTATATAGCTTTTTACTTAATTAACTCCTCCATAAAAATAATTATTGCTTGCCCCATTTATGATGAATTTAAAATCACTTTTAAAATCAGCTAAACTAGCCACCTTCGTCCACCATCAATGCGAATCTGAATCAATTGAGGTGCTTAAAGAATTATCTTCTTTTACCGCCAGCATGCCTAATGCTCAAATGCAAATTAGTGCTGATCAGGGTGATTTTTTATCATTTTTAGTGCGTATACTATCGGCTAAAAAAATAATCGAAATAGGTACCTTCACCGGATATAGCTCTTTATGCATGGCTTTAGCCTTGCCTGACGATGCTAAATTGATCGCTTGCGATATAAATGATGATTGGATGAAAATTGCTATAAAATTTTGGAAAAAAGCTAAGGTAGATCATAAAATATCGGTTAAACTAGCCCCCGCATTAGAAACAATTGAGCTATTAAGTAAAGATGTTGATAATTTATCGTCATTTGATTTAGCCTTTATTGACGCTGATAAACTTAATAATTATAATTACTATAATAATCTACTCCCATTAATTAAATTAAACGGAGTTATCGTGTTAGATAACGCTCTGCCTGGTGACCATAAAACTGGTGAATTTAAAAATGATAAAAATAGAATTGAATTGATAGAAAAAATTAAGCAAGATAATCGTTCCATAACTAATCTATTCACCATTGGTGCTGGCTTTCTGGTTATAACAAAGATTAAATAATCCTATTTAATAAAACTATTAAACTATATTTGAATATCATTATCTTATTATCATCATCTCATTATCACCCCACATACCTAATCAAAAAATAAATGGATTCTTTGCACATCATTTTATTAGCGATAGTTCAAGGAATTACTGAATTTTTACCTATCAGCTCATCGGCTCACCTGATCATGCTACCTGAGATTTTTTCTTGGCAAGACCAAGGATTATCAATAGATATTATTTTACATTTTGGTAGCTTACTGGCGGTTATGCTATATTTCCATAAAGACGTTGCTCATTTATGGTGGGGATTTGTTGATTTAATAAGGCTTAAAAAAACTTTTGATAATCAATTATTTACAAATGTTTTGGTGGCCACATTGCCTGTGCTAGCTGCTGGCTTTATATTAAAAGAAATTGTTAGTGCTAGTTTAAGAAATCCTTTGGTAATAGGAATGGCGTCTATCATCTTTGCTTTGCTATTATATAAAGCCGATCAGCGAGCAGAGAAAAACGTTAACTCCATATCACAAATGACTAGCCACCACGCCTTGCTAATTGGGCTATCTCAAGTGCTTGCTCTTTGCCCTGGGGTGAGCCGCTCAGGCATTACGATGACTGCTAGCTTATTTTTGGGTTATTCTAGGGTAGAATCGGCTAAATTTTCACTACTTATCTCTATACCCACCATACTAGCGGCTAGTTTACTAATTAGCTATGAGATATACGCCTTAGGAAATTTATCCCTTAACCAAGAGGCGATTATAGCAGGATTTCTGGCATTTATAGTGTCTTATAGTGCTATTTTATTGATGTTACGTTGGTTAAAAAGATTTACCTTTTTACCATTTGTGATTTATCGAATTGGGCTAGGCTTGGTGATAATAATATTTTTTATGATTGCTAGCTAAGATGTTCTTAATACTTTTGCATATGATTAATTATAAAAATATAGTACTTTGTCCCTAGCGAATAGAAATATTTTTGCTACTTTTTGTCTCTATCAATAAAAAATAAGAATAAAAAATTATTATGAAAACAATAGGCTTAATCGGGGGAATGAGTTGGGAAAGTACTAAAGAATATTACCGAATAATAAACCAAAGAATAAATAAAATCCTAGGCGATAATAATAGTGCCCCTATTATAATGCACAGTTTAAATTTTGAAGAAATAAAAAAATTACAATTTGAAGGAGATCATGGCTGGGACACCTTAAATAAACGTATGGCTGAAACTGCTCAAAAGCTAGAAACCGCGGGGGCACAAGCGGTGATGATATGTACAAACTTAATGCATAAAACAGCTGGTTATGTGGAGAAATCACTAACTGTTCCTTTAATTCATATAGCAGAAGAAACAGCTAAGCACATTAAAGCAAAAGGTGTTACTAAAGTTGGCTTGCTAGGCACTGTGTTTACTGTAAAAGAAAATTTTTATAAAGATATATTACAAAAAAATGGTATTGAAGTTTATATTCCATCTGAAACAGAAATAGATGTGATCAATCTTATTATTTACGATGAGCTATGCCGCGGAATATTTACTGAAAAATCAAAAAAAATTATGTTCGCTACTATCGATCATATGATCGATAAATATGCGATTGAAGGAGTGGTTCTAGGCTGCACTGAGCTACCTTTGATTATTAAAGAATCAAAAATTACCTTGTTTGATACCACCACTATCCACGCTGAAGCAGCGGCTGATTTTGTTTTATCTGATTAATACTGGCCATTTACTGCCAATTTTGGTCATATTTATGATAATAAGCTGATTGATAATAATAATAATAATTTAACTAATAAAAATATAATGATTACTATTAAAATAATTTATCATAGCGGATATAATCATACTAAAAAGCAGGCCGAGCACGTTAAAATTGGAGCGGATAAAGTGGATAACACTAAAGTTGATTTAGTAACAACTGAAGAAGCCATTAAAGATATTGATCAATTTGCTAATGTTGATGCTATAATATTTGGCTCTCCTACCTATATGGGCTCTGTATCTGCAGATTTTAAGCAATTCATGGACGCATCATCAAGTGCATGGTTTAATCGCTCTTGGAAAGATAAGATTGCCGCTGGTTTTACTAATTCTGGGTCTATGAGTGGTGAAAAAATGAATACTTTAAATACGTTTATCGCATTTGCTATGCAACACGCCATGATTTGGGTGGGTCAAGCTGAACTTGATGGCTCTCCCAAAGAGGAGCCTGGTAAACCTGACGCAATCAACAGAATTGGCTCTGCTTTGGGGGCGATGGCTCAATCAATTCAGCTATCACCTGATCAAACTTCTGCCTCCAGTGGTGATTTAAAAACAGCAGAAATTTTGGGGCAAAGAGTAGCCAATATCACCAAAAAATTTAAGAGTTAATATCTATTAAAAATGTATCTGATTAACTAATTAGCTAAATTATTATTATTATTATTATTGCCCATCAAAATCTAATGAGGTAGCTATTTTAATGATTAAATATATCAACTTGATTTGATAAACTTAGCTTAATTTATTATTAATCAATGTTAATCGCATTCGCACAAGGTCTTACCTTAGGATTTAGCATGATTATAGCAATTGGGGCTCAAAATGCCTTTGTGCTCAGACAGGGCATCAGAAATGAGAATTTATTTTGGGTCTGCCTGACTTGCGCTCTATCCGATATAGTACTTATCATAACTGGGGTATTTTTATTTGACTATCTGCAAGTAAAATCGCCTGAATTAGTTTTTTGGGCAAAAGCAGCTGGAGCTTTATATCTGACTGGATATAGCATTAAAATTATTTACAGCGTTTGGCGTAACCCCAGCACTTTAACCCCCTCGAAAAATAACAAATCTGGTGCTTCGGTTATGATGAGTATATTAATGAGCTTAGGCGTAACCTGGTTAAACCCTCATGTTTATTTAGATACTGTGGTTCTAATAGGCTCTGTTGCCACTATATTTGGTGATAATAAAATATTTTTTGGGGCTGGTGCTAGCTTAGCTTCAATTATATTCTTTTTTTGTTTAGGCTATTTGGCTAAATCATTAAGAAAATTTTTAGCTACTCCCATCACATGGAAGGTGATAGACATTACCGTAGCAATTATAATGCTATTGATTGCTGGAGAATTAGTAAGAAGTTTATAAAAAATATCCCTCATAAAATCTATCTCTAAATAGACTGCCCGGCAGGATTCGAACGCTAGTAGTTGCTTGATAGGACTTTATTTATATATTTATATTTAAAAAAATGGGTCGTTTTTTGGTCAATAATAATTACCTAACTAATAATTTATTAAGCCCCATAATCGCTATCCATCACTATTTATTTATAAAAATATTTAACTATATAAAATCAAATCACATCAAGTGCCAGTAACACCCTCCCCAACACCTTAAAACTATCTCCCTTGCCCGATGGTTATCTCATAAGTTTTAGGATTAGGTTTTAAAGATCTGATTATAGCTTCGGTATAGCAAGGGGGTGACGTAATTTTTTCCCATTTTTTTGTAAATATCATTTTTACCTATTTTATGGGTCAATTATGGGTTAAATGGAAATAACTCTGAAAAAGCAGGGAGAAGCATAAAAAACGTTATACTTAATATAGGAAGTGTTATAACACAAATAATGAAGAATGGAAAGGAACAAAAATACCGCATTATAACTTATGCCCGGCAGGATTCGAACCTGCGACCTTCGGATTCGAAGTCCACTGCTCTATCCAGCTGAGCTACGGGCACTCTTTCTTATTATTATTATTAAAAAAAATTTCTTCTGGTTGATAGAGCAAAGCATCTAAGAATATAAGAATCAATAAAGAGTACTTCACTAATCGTCTAAAAGGGAAAACGGGGTTGACGGGACTCGAACCCGCGGCCTCCGGCGTGACAGGCCGGCGTTATAACCAACTTAACTACAACCCCTTTAAAAATACATTTAAGTGCTGTGCTCTATATTAATACCCGATCACAAATAATTTTATGGCAATTTTAGCCAATCAATAATTATAAGTAATCTGGTGGGCGCTGCAAGGATTGAACTTGCGACCCACGGCGTGTAAGGCCGTTGCTCTCCCAGCTGAGCTAAGCGCCCTTAGATGTAAACTATTTTATATATCTTAACATCAACAAAAGTCAACATAACTTATAATTAAAAAAATATAAGCCATACTTCCTTAAGCTAAACTGTGTTATAGTTCACTAACCAATTATAAAAGTCAACACCTCCGGCTAAAGAAATATAGTTTACCATCACCGTTTGTATAGCCATCATATAAAAATTAAAATATTTAATTTATGAAAGAATTTAAAGATTTATCATCTTTTACCCCGATGTACACCAAAGCTATGAGCTTTGCTCATTTGGAGCTAGTGACAAAATTGAAAGACGCTCAAATAGTTTTGTTAGGCGTGCCATTTGATTCAGCCGTTAGCAATCGCCCCGGCACAAGATTAGCCCCCAGAGCGATTAGGCTCGCTAGCACCATGATAGAATCAGAAAATCCTTATAACTTCGCTAAAGTTAACATTCCAAACAAAAGAAAGGCAGTAGATCTAGGTGATTTAGTGTTAGACTACGCTAGCCCCAAAACCATTTATCAACAAATATCTACCAATATTAATCCCATCATTAGCCAAGGCAAAAGCACTATCGCTTTAGGAGGAGATCATTCCATATCTTACGCCTTCATTAAAGAATATTCAAAACAGCTAAACCAGCCTATTAGCCTGCTACAATTTGATTCACACACAGATACTTGGAGCGATGAAGGACTATCTAGAATAGATCATGGTTCAATGTTTTATCATGCCATTAAAGAGGGCTATATAGATCCTAAAAAATCGGTTCAACTAGGCATTAGAACAGTGAATGATGATGTTATGGGAGTTAATATTTTTGATAATGATTATATCCACCAACAAGGCATATACGAAACTATTAAACGCACGCTTGAGATAATCGGTACAAATCCAGTTTATCTAACTTTTGATATAGATTTTCTTGATCCAGCGTTTGCTCCAGGCACTGGCACGCCTGTATGTGGTGGGTTTAGCCCTTGGCAAGCTCAACAAATGTTGATTGGTTTGGCGGGTTTAAATTTTTGTGGTGCTGATTTAGTAGAAGTATCCCCTCCTTTTGATAATAGTGAAATCACGGCATTATGTGGAGCTACCTTGATTGCTTATATTTTAAAGCTGATGCAAGCTAGGCCGTAATTTCGATTATTATTTTATTATTACTATTATTATTACTATTATTATTATTTTAATATTATTATTATTATTTTATTATGAAAAAATCTATTATCGCCCGAGGAACTACAGCCAAGTTAGGTGCTCACTTGCTAGATAAGGGAGTTAATTTTTCTTTATTTTCTGCTCACGCTGAGAAAGTAGAAGTATGTTTTTTTGATGAAAACCATCAAGAAACGCAAAGAATTGCTTTACCTTTTGTGACTAAAAATATCTGGCATGGTGTGATTTCGCCAGTTTCTCCGGGAGAGTTTTATGGCTACAGAGTATATGGAAAGTGGCAACCTGAGCTTGGATATAGATTTAATCATCACAAAATTTTACTAGATCCTTACGCAAAAAAAATAAGCCATCTGCCGGTTTTGGAGCCATTATTTTATGGCTTTAAAAAAGATAATAACTTAATTCCATCTCCCGATCAAGATTTAGTACTTGATGATAGAGATAATGGCCGCATTGCTTCTAAGGCGGTGATTTGTGATAATTTGGCCACTCATCAGGGGTATAATGTGGTGATTCCTTGGTCGCAAACGGTTATTTATGAGCTTCATATTAAGGGTATGAGCCAGCTTTGTTTTGATATAGACGATTCCTTTAGAGGTAAGTTTACTGCCCTTACGCATCCTACCCTGATAAAAAAATTAAAAAAATTAGGCGTCACTAGTATTAAAATTATGCCGCCTCAGGTATCGATCAGTGAACAGGGTTTATTAGATAAAGAATTAACTAATTATTGGGGCTATAACCCCCTTAATTTTTTCATTCCTCATCCTTTATATGCTAATAACGACGAAAGAATTGATTTTATTGCAATGGTCACCACTCTTCACAATCATGGAATAGAAGTATTAGTTGATTTAGTGTTTAATCACACGGCAGAAAGTGACCATTTGGGGCCTCATTTATCTTTTAGAGGGATAGATAATTTATCTTATTATATCTTAGATAAAGATAATCCCCGCTTTTATCAAGATCACTCAGGATGTGGAAATACCCTAAAAACTTATCATCCTGCAGTGGCAAGGCTGATTATAGACGCTTTGGAGGAATGGGCTGATTTAGGAGTGGATGGGATTAGATTTGATTTAGGCTCTTTGTTGGCGATTGATAAAGAACAGGGTTTTGATGAAAATCATCCGATTTTTTTTATGATTGAACAAAATCCTAAATTAAATAGATTAAAAATGATCGCCGAACCTTGGTCCATGAACGGTCATCATTTAGGCTCATTTCCTACTGGTTGGGCTGAGCTTAATGATAATTTTCGCGATACCATCAAAAAATCTGCTATCAATCAATTAAATTCACCTAAAGATTTAGCCCACGTTTTAGCCGGCAATGATGATATTTTTAGCCTTAATGCTAGAGAAGATCGCCGGCCGATTAATTATATTGCTAACCATGATGGGATGAATTTAATGGATTTAGTTAGCTATCAAAATAAGCATAACGAGGCGAATGGAGAAGATAACCGAGATGGTAGTAATAATAATTACAGCGTGAACTACGGCGTAGAAGGTTTTAGCGATGATGAGTTGGTATTGGCTAATAGAATAAAACACATCAAAAATCTATTATTAATGCTATTTTTTTCTCAAGGAGTGCCCATGATCCAAGCCGGTGACGAATCAGGACACAGCCGGCAAGGTAATAATAATCCTTTTTGTCAAGATAACCAAATAAATTGGCTTAATTGGGTGAACGAAGAAAAAGTAGGAGAAGTAGACGTACATCAAATATTATCACCCTTTTTAGCAGAATTAATTAACTGGCGTAAAAGTCAATTTGCCTTCTTTTCTCTTCGTCAAATAAATCGTGAATTTAGGCAAATTCATTGGTATAATCACCACGCAAAAGAGTTATCATCAACCGATTGGAACCAGACTAAAAACATAAAACTAGGTATGCTTTACCTGCTTCCTGCCACTAAAAAGGGAATATATTGCTTGATAAATTTAACCAATCATCAAATAGAATTTAAATTACCTGATCTACCTTTTGAGGAAGTAAACTGGAAATTAAAATTTAACAGCTCGCTAGCCCATATAGATTCACAAAATGAAAACCTCACTCAAACTCAACTGGAGCAATCTATTATGATTTGGCAAAGTTGGTAAGCGAGCTAATGAATGGTTAACAAGTTGGCAAGTTGGCAAATTAAATATTGCTAAACATTGCCGACTATTAATAACTATCGCCTAATCTTGTTTTTTAAATAGCAAAGAAACTGAATTTATGCAGTAACGCAGCCCAGTAGATTTTGGGCCATCAGAGAATACATGCCCTAAATGAGCTCCGCAATTAGCACACAAAACCTCGGTACGTTTTGCAATAAGGCTATAATCATCTTCGCTAGCTACCGCACCTTCTATGATCGGGGTGTTAAAACTCGGCCAGCCAGTATGAGAATTAAATTTAGCACTATAATCAAATAAAGGAGCCTCACAACAACGACAATTATAAATTCCTTTATCGTTTAAATTTACATAATCTCCGCTAAAAGGGGGCTCAGTGGATTTTTGCCTAGTGACACTATATTCTAGATCACTTAGCTTTTCTTTCCACTCTTTATCCGTTTTTTTAATAGGAAAATCTTTTGCCACTTTCTTTTTTTTAAATAAATTTTTTAACATCTGTAATTACCGTTTAGTTGTAGTTAACCATACCACATTTAATTTATTAGCGTCACTTATCGTTAATTCTATATTACCTAGCAAAGCTAATGTTTGCTCATCGGTTATTTTAAGGTGATAATCCCCTTCTTCAAGTAGCAAAAAAGCTGTGTGTATGCTACCTGGTAAATTTTCCCATTGCCTAATATCAGCTTGATATAAAATATTTTCTGAAATAATTTTACTAATAAGCCCTGCCATAATAAATATTGATCCTGCGTCATTATCATCTGTTCTGGCACCTACATCAATTAAAGTATTTCCTATATCATTGGTAAAGTGCTTTGTGCTCCTTTTTGATGTATTGTATCTATCCGCTTCTCTTATCCCTCTATCCATGGCGTGGTCATACATAACTTCAGTTAATATATCATCACCAGATTTAATAATCTCCCCGATCGAAAAACTCATTCCAGGTTGATATTGCTCTTGAGCGACGTAAACTACATTTGTTTGTTGATTATTAACCTCTTTTCTAGGACCAAAACCAGTTTCTATGATTAATATTGTATTGGGGATTTTATCTTTATCAAATGGTAAATCTCTATTTATAGTATATTCATTAAAAAGATTATTCGCTGCTCCCTTGCTCCCCAAATAATGAAGCGACAGACCTGCTAATAAAACACCTAGTTTAAATTCTACTCTATTATCTCGATCTAGATTGCTGTTAATCGCCTTTTGCAATAAGGCCTGTTTAAAAGATGCCTGAGCATTTCCATAGTCTTCATTTATTAAATAGATTAGTCCTAAATAATAAAATACCATCATTCTTTCGTATGGCTCACCTTTAAAATTTTTTGTCTGCTCATTATACCAAAGAGAGCCCGCTTTTTTAGCGTCATCAGTATGTGCCCATATTTGATTTATCATTTCAGCCGCCACATGAAAATGTTTTAACGAATTTTCATAATCTTTTTCATAAAATGAACTAGTGCCATCATTCATTGCATTTAACACATCTTCTCCACCTAGCTCACCAGTGCGTGCAGAACTACACGCAACTAAGAGCACCGGTATAAAAATTATTAAGGCTGCTTTGTTCATTATCAAGGCTAATATTTTAAAATATACCGTTATATGTATTTTATCATTGCGATAACACCTCATTTCGCTTTATTATACTAACAAAAAAATATCTCATCATTTAATTTGTTTGGTGATGCACAGTAAACGAATCATCAAAATTAAACCAGCTTAATATTTCTAATATACTAATTAATGCCTGTTAAAAAAATTACCAATAAAACTATCTATATCCTAGATACCAATGTTTTAACCACAAATCCTGATAGCATATACGATTATCCAAAATCAACTATCATCATTCCTATTTCAGTAATTGAAGAACTTGACCTCCTGAAACGCCATATAAATGAAACAGGTCGCCACGCTAGGAGCATAACTAATAGGCTAGATAGTTTTAGAGTAAAGGGAAATTTTAGTGAACAAGGCATTAGCCTGGGCAATGGATCTACTTTAAAAATATGGCTAGATACTAATATAAATCAAAAAATGTCGGTTTTTGCTGATATGAAAAAGGCATCTAACCAAATTTTGTCAAGTGCACTTAGCATTAAGCAAGCCTTTATTGATAATAAGATAGTGCTAATCACCAACAATGTTAATTTAAGATTAAGAGCGGCTACCCACGCTATTGATGCTACTAGCTACCAAGGCAAGAAAGCTATTGCCGATGAGGTTTATGAAGAATTGGCTGAAATTAACTTGTCTGATGATGATTTAAAGGATTTTATTCAATTTGATCATATCTCCCTAAATAACCATGACCATAGCTTTTATGCCAATCAACATGTTAAAATTGTTAATCAAGAAAATACTATCTGTCGTTATATTAAGCGAGCTAATTACTTAAAAAAAATTCCTCATTTTGATGATAATATCTGGAATATCACCCCACGAAATCTAGAGCAACTAGCGGCTTTAGATGTGTTGTTAGATAATAGTATTGATATTGTGGTGTTAGCGGGCAAAGCTGGCACTGGCAAAACTCTATTAGCCCTTGCTACGGCTTTAGAGGTTTTGTCGCTTCCTGCTGATAATCGAAAAATTTTGGTTGCTCGCCCTATCGTTCCTTTAGGAAAAGATTTAGGCTCTTTACCTGGCGATATGGAAGAAAAAATTATCCCTTGGATGAAGCCGATTTTTGATAATCTAGAATTTTTGTTTAGCTCCCGCCACCACAAGCACTCTAGACTAGGTGGATTAAAACAAATTTTATCAAGAGGATTATTAGAACTAGAAGCCTTAACCTATATCAGAGGTCGATCTATTCCCAACAGATTTATGATTGTTGATGAAGCTCAAAATTTGACAGCCCATGAAATTAAAACTATCATCACCAGAATCGGTCATAATACCAAGTTAGTATTAACCGGAGACCCTTATCAAATTGATAATCCTTACACAGATTCTATATCTAACGGGTTAACTTATGTTATAGAAAAATTTAAAACCTATGATTTTGCCGCACATGTTACCCTTATCAAAGGAGAGCGCTCACGACTTGCTGAATTAGCTGCCAACATTTTATAATACAAATAATAAAAAATACTTATCGATTTAATTTAATGGTTAAAAAAAATATTAATTTGGGCTTAATAGGCTTAGGCACGGTGGGAATAGGCTTTATCGACCTCCTTACTGCTCATAAAAAATTAATTTTTGATAAAACTAACCTAAATTTTATTATCAAAAAAGCCGTAGTAAGCTCTTTAAGCAAAAAACGCCCCCCCTGCACTGATTCTATTGAACTATCGACTAATCCTGATTTTGTTACTGAAGATCCTGATATTGATGTGGTTATTGAGCTATCGGGAGATATATCATTAGCTTTACAGGCGTTGAAAAATACTTTGTCTCATAAAAAAGGATTTATTACTGCCAATAAGGCTTTAATCGCAGAAAAAGGTGAGCAAGTTTGGCCTTTATTTAAGCAACATAATAGCCTAATAGGCTTCGAAGCGTGTGTAGGTGGTTCTTTACCCATAGTTAAAGTGATAAAGGAAAGCTTTATGCCTGAGCAAATATCTTTGGTCGCGACTATCATAAACGGTACGGCAAACTATATTTTAAGCACCATGGAGCAAGAACAACTTGATTTTGCTGAGGCCTTAAAGTTAGCCATCACAAAAGGTTACGCTGAACCTGATCCTACTATGGATATAGATGGAACTGATACTGCCCATAAGATTAATATAATTGCTAATTTAGCTTTTCACCGTGCTTTTAAATTTACGAAAATAGATAAAGAAGGCATTGAACGCATCACAAAGAAAGATTTAATTTATGCTAAAAGTTTGGGTTATGTCGTTAAATTATTAGGAATAGCCAAAAAAACTGATTCTAACGAGCATCACATTGCCGTGCATCCTACTATGATAAAAGAATCTAGCTCGCTAGCACCTGTGCGAGGTGTTTATAATGCCGCTTTGATTCGGGGTGATTTTTTAGGCGATTCTTTGCTTTATGGTGAAGGGGCCGGGGCTCATCCCACGGCGGTGGCGGTGGTTTCTGATCTTATAGATGTGGTGAGCAATTTAACTTTTGTTGAATCAGCTAAAATGCGTCATTTTCCGCAAACAGCTTATAACTTCCAGAAAGGGGAGCTGTTGGCAGTTACTGAATTAAAGCATGAGCACTACCTAAGACTAACGGTTAAAGACTCTATTGGCGTGCTTAGCAAAGTTGCTAAAATTATTAGTGCTAATGAAATCAGTATTAGTAAAATTCTTCAGCAAGAATCATCTATTAATGATAATCAACATTTAATTGATTTGATTGTCATCACTCATAGGGCTAAAGATGTGAATATTAAAAAATCTATCGCCCAAATTGATGCTGAAGACTTTTCTTGCATCTCTCCTGTGCACTTGAGAATAGAAAAAAATATTTAGTATTATATTAGCTGATAATCTCTTATATAAAACTCGCTAGTATTTAATTTTTTATACCCTTACAAAATATAAGACGAGTCTATATTTTTAAATAATACTATGTGTCCCCTTGGCTTTCAAATTGCAGTACTTGATAGCTAATATCTAAGTTTATACTTGAATTTTGATGCCTATAGAGTGGGAATATTTGTATATTTAAGCCGATTTCCACAATTTATCACCTATCTACTTTAACGGCACATTTCATATTATCACTGTAAAAAATAATTATTATCTTTAAAAGCTATTTTAAAATCACAACCACAGAGCATTATATAATTTAAAATGGGAAAAAGTGCCTTTATTGGGTCGTTAATTGTATTAATTTTAGCCAACTGCACCCATCTAACCAGAGCTGATAGTTTTGTAGCGGCTGATTATCTGAAAAATGATGGTTTTAGGCTTTTCCAGATCGAAAAATTTTATCAGGCTAAATTAGATTTTAAAAAAAAGAATTATCAAAAATCTTGTGATTTACTAGAAGTAATAGAAATTAAAAAAGACTCCACCAAGCAATTAATACTCTACAATAAAGCTCTTTGCTATTGGCATTTAAATGATTGGCAAAACTTTATTAGCGCTAGCCAAGATATTAAATATCCTTTTATTAAAAATTTGATTGTTAAGGTTATAGGGGCAAGTTTAGCCCAAAAAAAGCACCCAAAAATATTTTTAACCGCTGATATTAATCAACTACTTAAAGTTTTTCCAGAATTATTTGCTAATAAAAAACTGATATCCCTATATCTAAAAAAGCTAACTGCCTCCACTGATGTTAATAAATTACTCAAAAATTTATGGTTTCGCTCATACAGTAGTAATATTTCTTCCTCATTGCCTAAAAAATTACGCACTAAATTTAACCGAATCGTTAACCAGGCTAGTCTCGCTGACTGGGAAAAATATTTCTTGATTAGATTACAAAAAAATAGATTTTCTAGCCTAATCAAAACGGCTCCACCAATCATCAAAAAATTTAAAAAACAAAAAAAATATCCCGCCACCTTGATGAAATACTATGTGCAGAGTTTATCGGCCGCTAATCATCATACTAGTTTACTAAATTATTTATCTAAGAAAGAAAATAAAACACTATTTAAGTTTTTTCCTCGAGAAATCCATAGCCTATATATCTCTAGCCTGGTGAAAAAAGGCTATCTGGAAAAAGCATATAAATACGCTAATGATCTGCAAGCTAGCAAAGTTTCTCATAGCACAAAAGGATATGTTTATTTAGTGCTTGGTAATTATCTTTTCTTTTGGAAACAAGATTTAAAAGCCGCTTTAATAGTATTAAATAAGATAAATATCAAACACATTAAAATTGATGATTTAGAACAGCTGCAATGGCAAAAATTATTTAGTGCTATCATCACAAAAAATAAGCCTGTTACTAATAAACTCTATGTTTGGTATAAAAAACATAAATTTAACTCAGAAGCTCTCGATTCTCATTTTTGCTATTGGATACATAATAAAGCTAACGAACTAATTGATATTAAAGAAAAATCGGCGATTAATTGTTATCATCAATTTTCTAATCAATATTATGGCCTTAGGAGCATAGTTAATAATGAATTTGATTATTACAAGGAATCCTTACTAAAAAAATCACCGCTACCTTTAGCCGACAAGATTCCCGATAAAGATACTTTGCAATTTATCGAATTTATCAGAATTACCACTGATTTTTCTGAACATCGAGTGGCGGAATTATTTTTGAAACATGATTTTAGTAAATCAAAAGATTTAGGCTACCTAAAAACTATTGCTGATAGTTTTAATCAAGATAAACTTTATTATTTAAGTCAAAATTTATATTTTTCTGTGTTGAAGGTGAAATCATTAGATAAAGAATTATTTCATCTATCTTTTTTGGAGAGCATTTATCCCCTAGCTTTTCAAAAAATCGTTGCCACCACCGCCAAAAATTTTTCTGTTCCCGTGAGTTTAGTTTATGCCATAATGCGCGAAGAATCTCATTATAATCACCTAGCCACCTCCACAGTAGGGGCTACCGGATTGATGCAACTTATGCACGGAACCGCTAAACAAATGTCTAATCAACTCAAGGCTAATATAAAAAAACAAGACTTTAATATACCTGATAATAATATTTTATTAGGCACCTATTATCTAAAAAAGCTCCTAAAAACTTTTGATGGACATTTAGTTTATACGATAGCTGGCTATAATGCTGGCCCTCGTAATGTAAAAAAATGGATGAAAAAATATAAAACTACCGATACAGATATTTTTATTGAAATGATTCCATTTGGAGAAACTAGACGCTACGTAAAAAAAGTTCTTCGCTCCTATTTTGCCTATGAAATAATCTATCAACACCATGATTAGTAGCTTACCCTCAGTAAAAATAACCTTTTTTTTGCTAACTCTGCTAAGCGTATCTATGGGGTGTAGTCGCCATGAAAGAATGAGCACCCCCACATATTTTGATGCTAATATTGAGAGAAATTTGGAGCAATCATCAGCCCAAAATTATCAAGCTAATTGTTTGATAAAAATAAAATCTGATAGCATAACTCAAAAATTTCGCTGCACTCTCGCCCTAAATGATAATAGCTTTCAAATCAAAATTTTTGCAGCTTTTAAAGGTTTGGTTTGGGCCGCCTATCTTAACGATGAGGAATTGAGGATTTATGACTATCAAATAAAAAAAATCGTCACACATCCCTCGAACCAAATAGCCAAAGATTATTTATTTCCTCTAAACCTCACTTCTATTAGAGCAATATTGCTAGGCCTGCCAAGCTTGGCTGATAACCAAATGGAGATTTCTTGGCAAAATGATTGGCCTAGTATTTGGAGCGATACCCAAGGGGAGCTTGTCTTTCATTTAGAGAAATGGATTAAAAATAATGAATTTTATTATCCTCACGAAATATCCATGGAAAATGCTAAAAATGCGAGTTGGCAACTAGCGATAGTAAAATTAACCATACCTGATGCATTATTGATTAAACCCATTGGAGGTGATAAAAGATAATAACTAAATTTTATAATTATTTGAAAAATAACTAATGAGCAAGAAAGAATCAATCCAACGAATTTATTGCGGCAAAGTCAGTCAAAGCGAGTTAACCAAAAAAATTAAACTCTATGGGTGGGTAAATACACGCCGAGATCATGGTGGGGTGATATTTATAGACTTAAGAGACGTCACAGGGATTTGCCAGCTAGTTTTTGATTCTAACCTTGACAAACAACTGCATAACATTGCCAATGAAGTAAGGACAGAATTTTGCTTGGAAGTGATTGGGACAATCAGAAATAGAACTTTAGATACTATTAACGCCAAAATACCAACTGGTAAATTTGAGCTAGTAGTGGAAGATATTACCATTTTAAATAAGAGTGAAACTCTGCCATTTGGATTAGAAGCCGTGGCTTTAGCCAGCGAAAAAACTCGCCTTACATATAGATATCTCGATTTAAGAAGACCTGAATTACAAAAAAATTTAATATTAAGATCAAAAGTTAATCAGGTAGTGCGAAATTTTTTGAGTGCTCATAATTTTCATGAAATAGAAACTCCCTTTCTAAATAAATCCACACCAGAAGGGGCTCGCGATTATTTGGTGCCTTCTCGTTTGGCAAAAGGAGATTTTTATGCTTTACCACAATCGCCCCAAATGTTTAAACAATTATTGATGGTAGCGGGATTTGATCGCTATTTTCAAATAACTAAATGCTTTCGGGATGAGGATTTGCGTGGCAACCGTCAACCTGAATTCACTCAAATAGACCTTGAGATGTCTTTCCTTAATGAAGATGAAATAATTGATTTAACTGAAAAATTAATGTCTAGCATTTTCCAAGCCGCCAAGGGAATAAAGCTAGAAACACCATTCAATAGGATAACCTATCAACAGGCGGTAGAAAATTATGGCACAGACGCTCCCGATTTAAGATTTGATTTGCTACTAACAGATATCACTGATTTGGTTAAGGAAGTAGAGTTTAAAGTGTTCAAGGACGTCACTCTAAAAGATACAGGGTTAGTAAATTGTATTTTAGTGCCAAATGGTAGCGACAAATTATCACGCAAAGATTTAGATGAATTAACTGAATTTGTTAAAATATATAAAGCTAAAGGATTAGCCTGGGCCAAGGTTGGCGAGGAAGATTGGCATTCACCTATCGCTAAATTTATTGCACCTAATATTAAACAAGCGATTAATAAAAAGGCCAAAGCTCAACCTAAAGATATTTTATTATTTGTGGCAGATGACGTTAAAATAGTTAAGGCGTCGCTGGGTGCTCTTCGAACAGTTCTCGCTAAAAAATTGGATTTGATAAATAATGATGAATTTAATTTTTGCTGGGTTACCGATTTTCCACTATTAGAATATGATGCTGATGAGAAAAGATGGCAAAGTGTTCATCATCCATTTACTAAACCTCACTTGTCCGATCTCAAAAAATATAAAACTGCCGATCTTAGCAAAATTAAATCGCACGCGTATGATTTAACCTTGAACGGCGTTGAGCTAGGGGGGGGGTCTTTACGGATTCACGATAAGAAAATGCAACAGGAAATATTCGATATTATCGGGATATCTGATAGAGAGGCTAATGATAAATTTAGTTTTTTATTAAATGCCCTAGAATTTGGAGCTCCTCCTCACGGGGGAATAGCATTAGGTCTAGATAGACTACTAATGAGTTTAACTAACGCTAACTCTATTCGCGATGTAATCGCCTTCCCAAAAACTCAACAAGCCGCTTGCCTCATGTCGGGCGCTCCAAATCCTGCTGATCAAAAACAAATCGTTGAATTGGGGCTTAAATTCACTAAATAGTAATTAAATTAAAACCTTCTTTATTGATTGATGGGCGAGTTTAGGTGTAATTGAGTAAACTTTCCCTGATATTTCCGCTCATATCATAGAAATAAAAAATAATTAGCTCCAAAATATATTTTTTATTATTATAAATAATATTTTATAAATAAATATTAGAGCCAGCCCGATTTTTTGAATTTATAATAAAGATATCCACAAACCACCACGATAATTAACATGGCCGAAGGATAGCCCCAACGCCATCTTAACTCGGGCATAGCTTCAAAATTCATCCCCCAAATACCTAATAATGCTGTTGCTACCGCAAATATTCCTGCCCAAGCGGCGAGCCTTTTATTTATCTGACTGTCTTCTACCGCTATTAGCGAAATATTAACGTGCATCACCGTATTAACTGTTTCCCTTATACTATCAATCGAAGTTAACATGCGATCTAGGTGATCTCCCACATCACGAAAGTAATTTTGCAAACCATCCAATAAAAAAGGGGCACGCTCTTTTCCCTGCATTTTGGCTAAATCCTCAATTAAAGGGGCGATAGCGTGCCTTAATTGAGTAACTTTATTTTTTAGATTATAAAGCTTTATAATCAAAGTCCTTGAGGCTTGTTGATTAAAAATATTTTCTTCAATCTGATCTAACTCATTTTCCAATACATACAAAATAGGAAAATAAAGATCAACAACCCCATCAATGAGAGCATAAAATATTATTCCAGATCCTAATTCAAGTAATTGAGGGTGATTTTCTAATTTTTCTCTAATATGCCAAAGGTGCTGCGTGCTCTTGTTTCTTATCGATAGCACATAATTTTTGCCCAAAAATATATTAAGCTCACCGGTTAAAAGATCATCACCTTGTATTTCAGGAAGCTTTAATATAGCAAATAGTGAATTATTATATTCTTCAATTTTGGGGACTTGATGGCCGTGCTGAGCATCTTCAACTGCCAAATCTGGCAGATCAAATTGGTTTTTCATCTCCAGTAATTCTTTGGTATCGGCATCTTTTAGTGCGACCCACACCACGCAATTATCCTTTTTTAAAAATTTACTAATCTGGCCTTTTTCAATGCTCTTCAGAAACACTCCTTCCTGATAGACACTACAATTAATTAACATAGCTTTTTTAACCCTTTATTTCAAAATAGCCTTTATGCTATTCTTATCCCTCTTCAATATTAAAGCCTCAAATATTAATAATATCAGACCGATAATGATAATACCATCAGCAAAATTATTCACAAACAATATAATATCCCCATACAAAAAATTAATGATGCCACTCCTAATGTGAATATCTTAGCTGTCCTTTTTACCACCAATTGAATTAAATAGGCAATGATAAATATGGCAGTGCTAGAAAGCAATATTCATCCTATAGTTGAGTCATTATGGATAATTCCTTTAAAATTAGAAGTTTTGGCGTAAACCAACTCTGATACTAGTCTCCTTAATATTGCTAGGATCGGCGTCATCCGCTTCTTCCTTTTCAAATTTTTTGGTGTAAGAACCCAAGGAGCCAAACACTTTAGTTCTATTAGATAAATTATAGTTCACCCATGTGACTATCATAATTTGTGATTCATCTGGTTCCTGATATTTTTTAAACGTCTTATCTTTGGGTATATATTCTAACTTTCTAAATTCAGAATTTTCATAAGAAAGACCTATATCTCCACCAGTAAAAGAATATTTGCCGCCTATCGCCACAACATTAAAGCCTTCCCCTTTATCATCATCAATTTGGGTCGCGTCAACATAAGAGCTATACCATATATTGAGCGGAACTTGCATCGCAGAAAAATCATAAGATGCACCTATAGCCATTCTCACGTTATTTTTGTTAATAGTAGCCTCGTCAGGAGAGATTTCATCATTCGCTTGAGCGTATAGTGATACACCCAGTACCAGCCCATAATTGTTATATCTGATAGACATACCCCTATTTGATGTTTTTTCTGTTATTTTTGTGGTGTCGCCATTCGTATCAGGTGCAGAAGTTTTTACATTATTCTTGATGCCTGCTCCAAGCTTAATAGCTATATGGCTATGAGTATCAATCGACAAGACCGAGCTATAAGTACGCTTAGATAATTGACCTTGATTAACCAATGATTGACTTAAATCAATGCCAGCAGTTTCCCAACCTCCCATATCAGCAACTGGATCTAGGTATTCCATATAACCAAACCTAACACCAAAATAACCGTTGCTTAAACCTGCATATATATCATCATATTCTATGATGGATTCATCATTAATTTCTGTACCAAAACGGGCGTAAGCTATCCAATCGGCAAAAGCTGGTTGTTGATAAAAAATGCTACCCGCGGCGTCTACTTCAGTTTTTGTAGAATTTGATTTACTTTCATCAGAGCTAGTTGCTGAGCTATCGTCAAAATAAATTCTTACCCTGCCGGACATATCGATCTGGGAAAATACGGCAGGCGTGAGCATTGACAAAACGACCACCATGACCGCTATTAGTTGCAATTTTTTCAACATACTTTCTCCATTATGATTATATTAATAAAAACGATCACCTTACTATTAAGATAATTTGATACATGATTTAAACTTATTTAAAATAGTTTTTAACTTTAATAGCTAATTCTTTATCCTATAAAGAAAATAATCGCAATAGTCTTTCAACCTTTATTTCAAAATGGCTTTTATACTATTCTTGCTTCGCCTCAATATTAAAGCCTCAAATATTAATAATATTAAACCAATACTAATAGCATCATCAGCTAGATTATTGACAAACAATGTTATATCCCCGATACGAAAAATCATAAAATCGGTGACCTGTTGATAGAAAATACGATCTACACCATTGCCCAAGGCTCCACCTATAATGAAACAAAAGGATGTTAAGCCTAGTTTAGATATTTTAGATATTCTTCTTATCACCAATTGAATTAAATAGGCGATAATAAATATAGTGACGCTAGAAAGTAATATCCATCCTATAGTTGAGCCATTATGGCTTAAAAAACCAAATGATACCCCGCTGTTATATACCAGTTTAAAATCGATAAATCCTGGTATCATTTCGATAGGAGGTGCTCCTAATAAGAGATAACTAATCGCTATTTTTTTGCTTGCTTGATCGATAAAACCAACTAATAGAGTGCCTATGATAAAGCAGGTTAGTTTTATGTGCATATTGAATTTTAGTTTTTAGTAGAAATGATATCAGAGGAATGTGTTATTAAGACTAATCGCTCTATAAATTAATTCGCTTATTTTTGCAAAAAAAAACCCGCCCCAAAAGGGCGGGTTCTAAGATAGTCTAATTAACTAATCAAATTAAAAGTTTTGGCGTAAACCAATTCTTATACTTGAGCTTGTGACATCACTAGCCTCATCACCATCTTCTTTTAGTGCTTGTTTTTTGACATATGAGCCAAAAGTACCAAACACTTTGGTGTTATCAGATAAATTATAGTTTACCCAAGCAACCATAGTTTGAGAGCTAGCCGCCTTGAAGTAATCTACTGTTTCAGCATCTTTAGCAGCCACAGCAGCAGCACCAGTACCAGAAGCAGGCACAGCAGCAGTTTCATATGTTTCTTTTACAAATGGAGAGATTTCCAAAGAAAGACCAGCATTACCGCCAGTAAAAGAATATTTACCGCCCACTGCTATAGTAGAAAATCCACTTTTAACCTCATCAACTTCAGTTCCGTTTTGGTAATAACCTAACCATACGTTAACTGGAACTTGCATTGAAGACAAATCATAAGACGCACCTAAAGCTATTCTTATGTTCTTTGTTTCTTCAGTGACTTCGTCCACACCTACAACCGCTACAACTGGTGGTGTTGTAGTAGGATCAGCAGTTACAGCTTCAACTTTTGGGGTAATGGTTTCTTTATCCACTTTATTGTATATTGACGCCCCAACAATCAAGCCATCAAGGGTATACTTAGCAGAAAGACCAAAAGCAGCTGTGCTATAATTATAAGTTTCAGTTATATCATTAGCTGCTGCATCAGGAGCTGAAACTGTTGTTCTAGCACTAGTTTCTATTCCGTATTTGATAGCTAAGTTGTCAATTGCATTAACCGAAAAGCCAACGCTATGGCCACGATCAGATAATTGACCTTGATCAACTAATGATTCACTTAGAGTAACACCGCTTGTTTCCCAACCGCCCATGCTAGCAACTGAATCTAAGAATTTTATATGGCCAAATCTAACTCCATAAGAGCCATTATTTAAGCTTAAACATATGTCACCATCTCTTTTAGTTTCGGTAGAGCTAAGTAACGTATCAAAACCCGCACGAGCTGTCCAATCACCAAAAGCTGGTTGTTCATACCCAAAGCTAATTATCGCGTTTCCATCAAATCCCACTGTAGCTTCTTCACTTTCATCAGCTGCAACATTTGCGGTGGTACCAAAATAAGCTCTTACACGACCAGACGTATCAATTTGAGCAAATCCAGCAGATGCAACCATTGACAAAGCAACGGCTATGACAGCTGTTAATTTAAATCTTTTCAACATGCTTTCTCCATTATATTAAGTTGTTTAAAATATTCACCTTGACAACCAAGATGAACCGCCAAAAAAAATTATACTTGCAACTAGTCTTTAGTCGCAATAGCCATACCTCTAGAACATCAAAAAACTAATTGCAAGTGTTTTTTCAAAAAAATTAAATTTTTTGCTTGATATCCAAAAATATTCAGCACGCCTCCTTATCCTATAACACTATATCCATGTCAAGTATTATTTTAAAAAAAAGTATTTTTCCTTGTTTTTACTTATATTTAATGTGCTTATCAATGTTCTTTAAAAAGGCATATCCAATACTATAAAGCATTTAGGTGGCCTATTGATCAAGGGATATCTTTTTGTAAATTGTTTTTAATTTATTCATATTTATAACAGTTTTTTACCCAATTTAAAGATACTTAATATTTAATGGGTTTTAACTAATTATTAAAATAATAAATTCCCTCATTTAAGTAAGCTATTTTTGGGGCTTTGAGCGAATTATCTTTCGTGATTATATATAGTAGTTAAAATGATCGTTCTATATATAATAGACGATAGCCACCATTTATAATCTGCCGCGATTGCCATTAAACCTTATTTAAACTTCCTGTGAGTCCTTAAAAAAAAGTAATCTTAATCCATTTAAGGCAGCTAAAAGCGTGCTTCCCTCATGCGCCACCACCCCCACCGTGAGCGGTAATCCAAAACCAAAATTAATAACCGACAAGGTAACCATCACCGATAATGCTATAGTCAAATTTTGATACACCACCCGCCTAGCCTGACGCGATAAACTAAGCAAAAAAGGTATTTTTCTTAAATCATTACTCATCAAAATTACCTCAGCCGTGCTAATCGCCATATCGTTTGCTCCTTCGCCCATAGAAATAGATAAATTAGCTGCTGCCAAAGAAGGGGCGTCATTAACTCCATCTCCCACCATAGCAACCGCATCCTTTTTCGATATCTCCTTAATCATAGCTAGCTTTTGCTCTGGTAAAAGCTCAGCATAATAATTATCCAAAGATAATTCCTTTGATATAGATGCTGCCATTTTTGTGTGATCCCCAGTTAGCATAACCACATTTTTGATGCCCATAGCCCGTAAAGACTTAACCATTAACGATGATTCCTTTCTTAGCTGATCTAAAAAGCCTATCACCGCTAAAAATTTATACCCATCAGCATTTTTGAGCGCCACAAAAACTATCATTTCACCCTTATCACCCATCGCTTTAGCCTGATCATCAAATAATTTTGGCACCGCCACCTGCCGATCAATAAACATTCCCTTATTACCAATTACATAAAGATAATCGCCTATCTTGCCCTCTACCCCCCTTCCAGGAATACTCTTAAAATCTTGCACCTCCTTAGTAGAATTAATATTTTGCTCCTTAGCATGCTTAACTATAGTTTGGGCTAATAAATGCTCTGATTTTAATTCTAAAGGTAATATGCTAGCCATTAATTCGTTAACTTTCATATCAGGAGAATAAACATCAACCACCCTTGGTTGGCCATAGGTTAAAGTGCCAGTTTTATCAAGTGCCACCGCCTTTATCTCTGCCGCCCTTTCCATGCTTATGCCTCCTTTAAAAATTACCCCATGCATCGCTGCGTTAGCTATAGCACTCAAATAACTAGCCGGAATGGCAATAATCAACGCACAAGGAGATGCCACCACCAGCCAAGTTATTGTTTTATAAAAACTATCATAAAATCCATCCCCCAACACCACCGTGCTAACCAATAACAATAAACCACTAACCGCCAACACAAATATAGCATAATAGCCTTCTAGCCTTTCTAATTTGGATTGCGTTTTTGATTTACTTGCTTGAGCCTTTTCCACCATCACTAATATTTTAGATAAAGTGCTATCGCTATTTAACGAACTTACCTTGAATTCTAAAATACCAGTTTTATTGCCAGACCCTGCATAAACCAAAGAGCCAGGCTGTTTTATCACCAACATGCTCTCTCCTGTTATGGGAGCCTGATTAACATCAGATTTACCAGAAATAACCACCCCATCAAGAGCTATGTTGCTGCCTGGTCTGACCAAACATATATCACCAATTTTTACTTCATCTAGATTTTTATCTATCCAGTTGTTATTTTTTTTGATGCTCACCATATCTGGCTTTAAATCCATTATCGTGCTAATTGAGCGAAAGCTCCTTTCCAGAGCGTAAGATTGCAGCGTATTAGATAATGAAAATAAAAAAAGTAGCCCCCCACCCTCTGCATAAGCACCTATATAAGCCGATCCCAACGCCGCTAAAATCATTAATATATCTATATTAATCTTGCCCTCTCGCAAGGCTTCATAGGCTGAGAATACCCCAAAAAATCCTCCTGCTATATAACATATAACCCACAAGGCACTTGCTAAATAAAAATCTCCGCCTAAATATCCAACCACATAGGCCGCTACCCCAGTTAATGCGTTAATCACTGTTGCCATCACTGGCCATTGGTTGGATGGCGCTCTGTTACAGCAATGCCCTATATTAACTTTTTTATCGCTCTGATTCATTATAATTATAATTATATTTTTACTAATTTATTTTATGTAATTATCGCTATAGTTATAATATACAATACTTCTCAACATTATTCTATCACAAAATATTGCCCTTACCCATTAGCGTAAAATAGATATTTTTTTGGGCAATGTCATCGCCTTCAAATCCACACTCACCACCTTAGATACCCCTGATTCCTCCATGGTGACTCCATATATATAATCGGCCACCTCCATTGTTTTAGGGTTATGTGTTATCAAGATAAATTGCACTCGCGATGTTAAAGATTTTATCATCTTGCAAAAACGTCTTATATTATTCACATCAAGGGGGGCGTCTACCTCATCTAGCACACAAAATGGGCTGGGTTTATATAAAAAAATCGCTACTATCAAAGCTATTGCGGTTAATGCCTTTTCCCCACCACTTAATAGATTTATGTTTTTAGTTGTCTTACCAGGTGGGCAGGCCATAATATCTACCCCTGTTTCTAGTATATTTTGCTCATCTATCAGGGTCAATTTTGCCGCTCCTCCATTAAATAAAAGGGGAAATACCTCTTCAAATTGCTCGTTTATCGCTTTAAATGCTTTGCTAAAAAGCTCACACGATGTTTTATCTATCTTTTCTATCGCTTGTTTTAATAATGATATGCTAGATAGTAAATCTTCATGTTGGCTATCTAAAAATGTTATTCTAGATAATAATTCTTCGTGTTCGCTTAGGGCGTTTAGGTTTACGTTACTTAAGTTTGTTAAGGCTATTTTTAATGATTTTAATTGTTCGTAGCCTAATGATATATCAAAACTACTCGCTTCAAATGTCCTTAATACTTCTTCTGGTTTTAATTTTTTAAAATCAAAAAGTTCAGTTTCTATAGTTGATATGTCTTGTTGCAATTGAGATATTTTTAGTTGAATTACCTCATTTTTAGATTCTAATTTTTTTAAATTTTCAAAGGTTAATTTTAATTCTATTTCTTTTTTATCCAGTAAATTTTTATTTTGTTGATAGGTATGTTTTTTATCAATTAAATATTGCGATAGCTGTGACGCATCTTTTAGGCCTATATTTGCTGAATTTTGCAAATTTTCTATTTTATCTTGATAGGTTTTTAGGTCACTTTTTTGTAATTTTTTAGAATCTTGTATTTTATGGGATAAATTTTCTTTTCTTTTTATATCATTAGTAACTAGCAAAACTACTTGTTGAAAAGAATTTAGCTCATTATTAAAATTATTAAGTTGCAATTTTAGCTCATGCAATTTTTGTAAAGACTGGTTTTTATATTCAGTTTTATCTTCGAGGTGCTGGCGGGTTTTTTTCTGATTATCGACTAGCAGTAATAATTCTTCATCAACTTTTAATTTTCTTTGCTGATAATCATTTAATTTATTTTTTTGTTGATTAAATTCGCTTGATTTCCGCTCTAGCCCCAAAATACGTTTATTTTTTAACGCTAACTTATCTTGCCATTCATTATTTAATCTGCTGAGTAAATGCTGGCAAATTTCTTTTTTTGCGGTAAATTTTTGTATATCAGAGTTAATTTCAACTAAAAGGTCTTCGTTAGTAGATATATCAGCTTGTGTTTCTGCTAGTGAGGTTTGATTTTGGGTTAATTTAGCTAATTCATCAGTTTTTGCTAATTTGGCTTTTCCTAGTAGTTGCCCATAATTTTGCTGTTCCTGATATGTTTGCTTACTTTTATGATTATTATATCTATATACCCCGAAGCCATCTTGACTTAAAGAATTCTTATAATTATCTATGTCTCCATCCACTAAAATATTCAAAATAAGGGGCGTCGCCAGAATATTATTTAAGGTGAGATTAGATCTATCTAGCGTAAAATTAACTCCTTCGGGCAGCTTTAAATCAGATAAAGATTGTGGTTTTACTGATAAAATAATGAATTTAAAATCTACAATATCTAATTGTTGACAAGTTTTTAGCAGTAAGGGCACACCACTTTTATCTTTTAATATGCCTACCCCCAAATAAGATTCTACCTGGTTAAGCCATGATGGGTCAACATTTGGGTTAATATCTAAAAAATCATGTAGCACCCCTAACCAGCCGCAATCTTTGGCTAAATTATTATCCAAGGCTAATTTATTTATTAGAGAATATGAAGTTTTGCTTGGTAAATTTTCTAATTTTAGGGTTAATTTAATGATATTTTCTTTTATTTGTAATAAATTCTTTTGCCCCCGATCAAGCGATTCTTCATGAGAATTCTTTATTTCAACTTGCTCGGATAATTTAGTTTGTATATCAATTAATTCTTTTTGATGAGTTATTATGCTTTGTTCGATTTGTGCAATTTTTTCAGTATTAATTTGTATGGTATTTTCTATTTCTAATATTTGACGTTTTATCTCTCCTAGTTCGGTATCTTTTTCAGGATTAAAATCAATTTTATTTTCCTTAGCACTTAATATCAAATCCACTAAAGCGTTTAACTTGGCTTGTTCTTTTGCTAAATTTAGTTGTGAGCTGTTAAGCCCATCTAGCTTATCTTTGATATGTAAAATTTGGTTAGATGCTTGATCCACTAAAAGAAGTTGTGATTTTTCTTGAACAAGTAAAGAATCAATTTTTTGTTTAATAGAAATAATTGATTTATCAGTTTGATTAAGTTTTATACGTGCTTGATCTAATAATACTTCGTTGGTCGCTTTTTCTTGTTCACTTTTTTGTTGCCATTTTTCTAAGTCATATTTTTGCTGTTCGGTGAGTTTGATTTCACTTAAAATATTTTGTCGTTTTACATTTTCTTTTTCTAATGACAGCCGTTTTTCTTCAATTTCTTTTTCTAAAATCAATGATTCAGCCTTTTGATTAGTCAAGTTGTTATCAAGAGAGGTAAACTCTATTTTTTTTGATAGCGTTGTTTGCTCCAATAAAGCTAATTCTGATTTTAATTTATCTTTTTTGCTATTTATATCTTGCCACTGTTTGGCTTTAATAAGATTATAAGTTCTATCTATTTTACCTTTAGTATTAAAATAGGCGTTGGCTTGAGAAGCTTGTTTTTTTAAAATTTCCTCTTGAGATTTTAATTCACCTAAAATATCTTTTATTCTGATTAGGTTTTGATCGGTTTCAGCTAATTTTTTTTTCGCTTCTAATTTTTTAGTCTTAAATTTAGTAATGCCCGCCGCCTCTTCAATCAAAAACCTCCTTTCACTCGGCTTGCTAGTAGTAATCATGCCTACGCTTCCTTGCTCTATAATCGAATAACCTCTCTTGCCACCAAGACCAGTATCGGCAAAAAGGTCTTTTATATCTAACAATCGGCAGCTAGTTTTATTTATTTGATACTCGCTAGTACTATCTCGATAAAGCCTACGAGTTACTAATATTTCCGGAAAATCATCATATTTGAATTTTGAGATATTTTTAGGATTAGAAAAAGTAAGATTAACCTCACAAAACCCCGCAGCAGATCTTTGCTCTGTGCCAGAAAAAATTACATCAACCATGCTTTTACCTCGCAAATGTTGGCTGCTTTGTTCGCCTAACGCCCAGCGCAGTGCATCAACTATATTACTTTTACCGCACCCATTAGGGCCGATCAAGGTGGTTATTCCATGTTCTGAAAAATTGATTGAAACCTTATCAATAAAAGATTTAAATCCATTTAACTCCATTTTTATCAATCTCATAATCTTAAATTTTATCAGTTAAAATTAGATTTTTTTGATATTAATGATTATTGATTTATTATTTCTGATAGTTAAAAATAGTAAGTTGTCATAGCAATAAATTATCATTTAACTAAATTTAAATATTCAAATAAAGTTAATAAATTAACTTTTTTCATAATCTAAACCCTATCTTAAAAGTGCTTTATATCATAGCCACCCCTATAGGCAATAAGCTAGACATATCAAATCGAGCCTTGGATGTGTTATCCCAGATAGACTATATCTTATGTGAATCTTGGGTCACTGGTCAATACTGGAAAAAAAATTACGCCTCGCAAGCCAAGTTAATACTGTTAAATGAGCATAGCACCAAAAAAGACCTCAAACTAGCGATTAAGCTATCCCTATCTCCCGCAAAAATAGCCTTAATGTCTGATCAAGGAACGCCACTTTTTGCTGATCCAGGCCAAGAGCTGGTAAAAGCTGTGCTTACAAAAGTAAAAGATAGTTCAATTAATACAAATTTAATCACATCACTACCAGGGGCAAGCTCGTTGATGGTAGCCCTAAGCCTTTGTCCTTTTAATATTAAACGCTTCTTTTATGCGGGGTTTCTGGCTCGAAAATCTGACGCCCGTCAGCAAGAAATAAAACGCTATAGCAGCCTAAATTGCCCAATAATTATATATGACACTCCCTACCGATTAAGCACGTTAGTGCAAGATATAAACAAGGCATTACCCAGCCAAACTATGTGTTTATTATGTTTAGAGCTAACCACAGACCAAGAAGAAATATATCTTATATCGGTGCACGAGCTTTATAAAAATTTTGGATGCTCGCGGGCCAAAAAAAGATTCGTGCTTATCATAGACGCTAAATAAAATTAACTACGCTAAATAAATGGCATTAAATAAACTACGCTAAATAAAATAAACTATGCTAAATAAATAAAAAATTTATTATTCCGGCCAGCCATTAAGATCTATTTAGTTTTGCTAATTCGGCTTTTACTAGTTCTAATTTAACGATTGTTTCTTGCACCAATTTAGCGGGTGCCCTCTCTTTAAAAGCGGGATTAGCCAATTTATTTTGCAAAAAATCACGCTTATCCACCAATTTAGCTAATAATTTATCAAGCCTAGCTCGCTCAGCTTTAGGATCTAGCGAAGCGGATAAACTAAGTTGAAAATTAATGTTTTTATAGCTAAAATCAGCCCATCCCTTTTGCTCTATTAATTTGGATGAATAGTCTATCTTTTCTAACTTAGCTAGTTCATAGGCCACTAACTGCTCATCAGAAAATATTTTAATTAATCCAGCTGGGGCGTTTTGCACTCTTAAGGTAGCCAGCTGCTTAGGGTGTATATCATTTTCTCCTCTGATACTTCTGATATGGCCAATAATTGCTAAAAATTCATTGGCCTCAGTAACATCAAAATTATCCCATTCTGGTTTAACCAAAGAATATTTAGCAATCGCTAAAAATCCTTCATTAGGATAAATATCGCGAAATAGATATTCACTCAAAAAAGGAGTAATCGGATGAATAGCCCTTAAAATTTGTGAAAATACTAAATTTAATATCTGGTGAGCGCGCCTATTATCTTCTGCAGCGCCTCTTTTGCTAGTTAGCCAAACTTTAGTTATTTCTAGGTAGGTATCACAAAAGTCATGCCAGCTAAAATGATATATCCCTTGTGCAACATCGTGAAACCTGTATTTAGCTATATTAGCTTTAGTTTGTTCAACAAACACATATAGCTTGTATAAAATCCATTTTTCTAAAATATTTGAACAATCTTTTCCATCAAACAAATCGTTAGCCCCTAATTGCGTGTTATGATGTTTAACAAATTTACCCGCATTAAAGAGCTTATTCAAAAAAAATCTGCTCTTTATTATATTATCATCAGATAATTTAAGATCATTAGCCAAATGAGTTTTGCTACACAAAGCAAAGCGTAAAGCGTCTGCCCCATGCTGCTCAATCACATCTAAAGGATTTATCACATTGCCGGTTGTTTTTGACATCTTGATTCCCTTAGCATCTCGCACTAATCCATGAGTATAAACTTCAGCAAAGGGAACTTTTCCTGTTAATCCTATGCCCATCATAATCATTCTTGCGACCCAAAAAAATAAAATATCGTACGCCGTGACTAAAGAACTGTTAGGATAGAAAAGTTTTAAATCTTCCGTTTTATCAGGCCACCCCATAACCGAAAAAGGAAATAATCCTGAGCTAAACCAAGTATCAAGCACGTCATCTTCTTGTTTTACTTGGGAGCTTTGGCAATCAGGGCAAATTTTTAGCTGATCCTCCAATAACGCAAAATATTTTTTACATCCTTGGCACCAATAAGCAGGAATCCTGTGCCCCCACCACAATTGCCGAGAAATGCACCAACTTTTAATACCCGTTAACCAATTTTTTAAAATTGTTTGTTGATTATCAGGATATACCTTTATCTTGCCCGCCTCTATTTCTGTGAGAGCTTGATTGGCAAATTTTTTGACATCAAAAAACCACTGTTCAGATAATCTGGGCTCTATAATACTTTTTTTTCTCTGCGAATGAGCCACCGAGTGCTGGTGCTCTTTGATTGATTTTAATTGTCCATTCTTTTGTAAAATATCAACTATCTTTTTTCTCGCCGCAAATCTTTCTAAACCCTGCAAGGGAGGGTAGACATCATTTATTTTAGCATCATCAGTAAAAATATTAATCGGGGTTAAATTGTGCCTTGCCCCTATTTCAAAATCATTAAAATCGTGAGCTGGTGTGATTTTTAGCACCCCTGTACCAAATTCAGGATCACAACTATCATCAGCAATAATAGGTACCTCTCTATTAACTAAAGGAATTATCACCTTTTTTCCTATATACTGGCGATATCTTTTATCTTCTGAATGCACAACCAAAGCCACATCACCAAGCAAAGTTTCAGGCCGAGTGGTGGCAATAGTTATATATCCTCCATCTTGGAGTTGATAGTTTATTTCATATATCTTGCCCTTTAAATCTATATGATCTACTTCTAAATCGGATAAAGCGGTTTTATCAACAGGGCACCAGTTAACCAATCTTTTGCCTTTATAGATTAGACCTTGATTAAAAAATTCTACAAAGGCCTTATTAACCGATTTTGATAGTTGTTTATCTAGGGTAAATCTTTCCCTAGACCAATCCAAAGAGCAACCAAGCCTTTTAAGTTGAATCTTGATTCTTCCTTCATAGCGGTGTTTCCACTCCCAAATTCTCTCAATAAATTTATCCCTCCCTAAATCATGTTTAGTGATTTTTTCTTTCTCCATCAAATCCTTTTCCACCATCATTTGGGTGGCTATACCCGCATGATCTGTGCCTGGAACCCATAAAGTTTTCCGGCCGCTCATGCGGTTAAATCTGATTAAAATATCTTGAATGCTATTAACCAAAGCGTGACCTATATGCAAAGAACCAGTCACATTTGGTGGTGGAATAACCATCACGTAGCTTTGCTCTTTCGCTGAATTAGCTTGGTTATCTTGATTATCTTGATTATCTTGATTATCTGGATTGAAAATTTCCCTCTTTTCCCAAAGCTCTACTAATAAAGGTTCTATCTTCGCTGGGTCGTAGCTGCTATGCATTGATTATTTGTATAAAATAAAAAAATAGTTTCTTATAACTCTTAATTTCAATATTATTATTATTATTATTATTATTATTCCTCAATCTTAAAAAATTGAGTTCATCAAACGCTAAATTACCCTTAACCATCTGAATATACGACCAATTATTTTTTCTTTTTTCGCCATACGCCTAAAATAAATAGCTCTCCTAACTTTCTTGTGTATACGTTTATTTGTTTTTTTAATGCGTTTGGTAATTTTATTTTTGGTGCCCACCATTTTTTTAAATGATTTGCTTCGCTTAAGTGCTTTAGTAGAGCGAGGAATAACATACTTAGTGGCTATATCATTGATTGTTTTTTGCAAAACCTGCCCAAACATCACCCTTACCATTTTGAAAATCATCGCTAAATCATCGCTAAATTATACTATGTTTTACAAAATATACTAAAATAAATTCTGACTAATTGATAACCCAATATACTAAACTATCCATTAATTAGCCAATTATTCATCTATATTATAGCTTAAATTAGTATTTACCGGTTAATCATTTTTTTAAAATAGCTAATTTAAGTTCTTTTTTAACCTGCTCCATAGCTCGCCAGTAGTCAGGCTTTACCCCATCACTAGCAGTAGTTTGATATGGAGATTGGAAAAGATTGAGCCTATTTATCAATTTTTTATTAATCACAGGAGATAATTTAAGCACCTCAGCAAAATCAGCCAAACTCCCCTGAGAGCAAAGCACTATATCTATCCCCGCCGCAAAGGCTGGAGGAACTATCTTAGAAAAATTACCCCCCAAGGCTTTCATGCTAATACAATCTGATATTAAAATACCTTGATAATCAAAATATTTGCGAATAAACTGCAAAGCCTTTTTTGATAAGGTAACCGCTCGTTTAGCATCTAACGATTTATATTTTATATGTGCCGTCATCGCCCAAGGGGAACGGTTTAATCGCAAAAAAGGTTTGAAATCTGTTTGCTCAAGCTGATCTAAGCTAGCCTTAACTTCTGGTAAAGCAAAATGGCTATCAACTAACGCCCTTCCATGGCCGGGGATATGCTTGATGATAGGAGTTATTTTATTTGATAAAAAAATATCTACTACCTGGCGAGCAAGCCTGCTAGTAATATCAGGATTAGCACTAAAAGATCTTTTACCTATCACCTTATGAGCAAATTTATATGATAAATCTAAACATGGCGATGCTATCACGTTTATCCCCACCTCCTTAAGCTCTTCGCTCACCGCTTGAGTGCTTAATTTTAATAGTTTTACTGCCAAATTATAATTTATTTCAGCTAATTCACCAAATTCACTAAACGCTAAAATATCAGGCCAACCAGGCGGCCCCATCCTAATAACCTCTCCCCCTTCTTGATCTATCATAATCGGGGCTTTATCATCGGCTAACAGCTCTCTTATTTGGCTAGTTAGAGCCCTTACTTGAGCTGGGTTTATACAATTCTTTTTAAATAAAATAAATCCCAGCGGGGTCATTTTTTGATAAAGCTCTATTTCAGCTTTAGTTAGCTCAGTCCCTAAACAACCTACTATTGCCGCTAATCTCATTTAACCAAAAAGTGATTTTCTCTCAACTTTATGCCCGCTATGGATAATTCTTCTCCATACTCACTTTGCTATCATCCTCTCCAGCGTAAGCTTTGCTAACTTTTGCCCACAGCATATTTACCCCCTCTATCTCTTTTAAAACTTCTAAAACATGGTCTAGCAAACTTTCTACTAAATTATATTGCTTTCCCTTAACCGCTTGCTTTACTTTATCTATCACTTCAACATAATCAACCGCTAAAGCTATATCATCTTTACCTTTCAATTGAGGATTATCAAAACCCACCTTAAAAGATATATCCACTGGCTGAATAGTAGTTTTTTCCCACTCATAAACCCCTATACACAAATTAACCCTTAGTTTTTCTACATTGATGGTATATTCATTGATTGATTTATCTTCATTTAATAAATCAACTAGTGGTGATTGATTATTTTGTAATTTCCAAAACGATTCTAAATCTCCTTTATAAAATTTATGGTAAGGAGCGGTATCTAATTTATAGAAAAATTCATTTAAACTACTCGATAAATGAGGATTTTTTTTGCGACTACTGTAAAGATCAACTACTTCTGATATCTTTATTTTATCAGGATTGCAGGCTAGCTGATAGCGAATGTTAGCCCTAGATATAAATCCTCCTTCATTAATTGCATATATTATCTTTTTCTTCATTAAATGCTTAATGACTTTTTGCGTTTGGGCTTTTTCCGATTTTAAAGAATAGCAAAGCCCCAATAAATCTAGTGGCTCACTACGACGATTAAAACAATCTGTTAAATAAATAACTATCTTAAACGCTAACCCTAAATTAGATTGAGTTACTAGTAAATTATCTGGTAATACAAATCTTTGATGAGCAAAAGTTTGATGCACATATGTTAAAACACTACCAAATAATATCATCAGCCACATAGCATATAACCAAAACATCAATACAGGCAGCATGGTTAATGATCCATACAAAACATCAAATTGAGAAAAACTCTTTAAATAATATTCCACCAACCAGTTAGCCAACCTAACCGCAATACTAATCCAAAAAGCCCCAATTAAAGCTGATTTTAACCTTACCTTCTCTGTCGGAATAAAATAATATAGCAAGGTTAATAGCACGAAAGTTGATACAAATGGTGCTGCGGAAAATAATAAAATCTCTATTTCACCAGGTGCTATGTTTAAATTTAATTGTTGGTTCTTTAATAATATTTTAAAATAAGATGGCATAGAAAGAACCGCTACCACCAATATCGGCCCAATCAAAACGCTATTAATAAAAGCACTAAAACTTTGAAAAACTCCTCGTATATCTAATGTAGACCACAACCGATTTATTGATGTATCAACTTTCACATAAATAAAAATTCCCAGCACCAATAAAGTTGGAAAGCCTATCAATCCTAAACTAAGAGCATTTTTGGATAGATTATTTAACGCCTCTATTATGTTTGCGGCGTAATCAGACAAAAAATATCGAGAAATCATAATCTCAATATATTCTAAATACTCTGTATTGGCGGTTATCTTGCTCAAGATAAAGAAAAATATCATAAACAAAGGCACCAAAGAAAGCACCGTTACATACGACAATGATTGAGCTAGAGAAAATATATCTCTTTCCCAGCAAATTTCACCAGTTAGTTGCCAAAAGCGAAATAGCCTAATTACATATCTATCTTTAATTCTTATTATCTTGATCTTTATTTGCCTAGATAGCCAAACGCTATTAGCTTGAAATTGTTTAATTAGTGGGAAAATCACTTTACGGTAGTAACCCATTTATTTATCTTTGCCTCCTAATGGGTTACTATAAAGTAGTGGTAAATCTATCTCTACCCCTGTTAAATAGCCGTCTTTTTTTAATAATATCAAATCACCATGATACTTTTGCAAATCATGCCGATATTTAACCCAATTAAGCGGTATTTTATCTGTTGATTGATTATCTAGTGATACTGAATCTAACCAAGAGCCGCTCCATTTTAAATTTGTTTTATGATTAGATTTTATTTGTATTTTTATGTCTACCCCATTCTTAATACTAGAATTGGTTAATGATTTATTGCCGGCAGTGATTGTTAATTGTGTATTTTTTTGAGAATTATCTAGGATGGTTTTTATAAAGGCGGTGAGTGATTTTTTCAAAAAACCAGTTTTAACCATAATTTTTTCAGGCACTTGGCTATCCACAAACAATTGAAATTTGCTGGTATCTTGATTAATTTGCCTCAGCAGATCACGCAAAAATAATCGTAAATCTAGGTTTTCATGATGATCATCCAAATTTTGGGCAAAGCCACCTACATATTTAGTGGTTTCATTAAAAGATGCTAAAACCGATTTAGCGGTATTAAGACAATCTTGTAGCGAGCTTTGTAATTTTTCATCAGATATTTCTGCTTTTATTTGCCCAAGATTAGATACCACTTTGGTGACCGGATTTTTCAAATCGTCAAGTATAGTATTTAGCACTTTATATTCTTCGGTTTTGCTATTAGTTAATTTTTTTTGCCTTTGATAGTTATAATCTAGGTGATTGGTTAAATTTTGGTTAGTTATTAATAATTTTTCAACATTAGCCTCCTTAGATTCTAAGGCTTTTACTCTTTGGCTTAAATGCTTTATATCACTTTTAAAATCGGCTAAGAGCCTATCTGATTCAGTAATAATTTTTTGTTTTTTGTTGAGGGTGGTTGTACTCATATTTTAAAAGGTATACTTAATCTTTTAAGCTATTATGGTGGGATTATTGAAGATTTTTAGCATCTTAGATGAATAAATACATTGATTGCTATATTTTATATAATAGATATAACAGTTTATCATTTTTTAAAAGTAAATTTAGTAATAGGCTAAACTTATAATTAAGATAATTAAGATAATTAAGATTATTAATATTATTAATATTATTAAAATTATTAAATATGATTAGCAAAAATTGTGCTTAATCTAAATATTTATCTATTAGATTAACTTGTAAATATGAAATATATAGGCTTAACCGGCTCTATCGGGGTGGGAAAATCAACTACTTCTAAAATATTAAAAAAATTAGGTGCAACCTTGATAGACGCTGATAAATTGGCTAAACAAGCCACTCAGCCATCATCTTTGGTGTGGCCTAAATTAATCAAACATTTTGCCCACTGTTTAATTGATAATAAAAAAATAAATCGTCAAAAATTAGCCCAAGAAGTGTTTACCAACCCTGACCAATTAAAACTGCTTAACCATATACTTCACCCAGCTGTTAATGATTTACTAATAGAAAGGTTAACTAATGTTTACGTTACCGATAAAACAGCCACTATCATTTATGACGCCGCTTTGCTTATAGAAAATGATGCCGATAAATTTTGTCAAAAGGTTATATTAATAAAAACTAATCTACCCACCGTCACCAAAAGATTAATAAATAGCCGTAATACCAGCGAAGAATATGTTAAATCAATTTTTAATAATCAACTACCAACCTCACTTAAAATTAAAAAAGCTCACTTTATTATTAATAATAACGGTGATTTATCAAAATTAGAAACGCAAATTAATCTTATATGGCAAAAAATCAATAAATTACCTAGCGTTAATTTTAAAAATTTGGTAGATAGGCTATCTAGTAGATATACATAAATATATTAGTGATTTAAATTTATGATTAATATCTTTATTAATAACCTCACATAGCAATGATTTATGAAAAACGAACATGCTATTAATGACAAAATGAGCAAATTGAGCAAATTAAATAACTTATTTTTAGGATTTTTAGGCTCGTTAATGCTGTTAGCTACTCCCTTTTTGATATTGCCTAATAGTAGTTTTGGACAAACGGGGACTCCTGATAAATTCTCAAATTCATTGGATGAGGCCATTGATTTACTAAATGATCGTAAATCTAATAACACCAAAAAAATTATTAGCTTCCTCGATAATCTGATTGAAGTGGAACCTAAAAATTATCAAGCAATTTTTATTCGGGGGATAACTTTACCACAAGAATTTGATCTAGCTAAGGCACAAATTGATCTAGAGCTAGTAGTAAAAGAAAAGCCTAGTTGGCTAGCACTTTATAATTTAGCTTACCTTTACGTTTTGCAAGGTAAAATTGATGAGCCCATAGAATTACTAACTAAAGCTAAAAAATTGAGTAATTCATTTTATATCTACACTCTGCTAGCAGAAGTTTACCGAATAAAAGGGCAAAAAGAAGATCATTTATCTACCATGAAAAAAGCCATTGAGCTAAACCCTAAAGCTCACACCCCCTACGCCCATTTAGCAAACTCTTTATATCACTTTGGTGATTATAAAGGTAGTTTAACCAAAATAAACAAAGCTTTATCAATTAAAAAAATTGCTTACTATCACTTTTTAAAAGGATTAAACCTAGTAGCTCTTGATGATATAAATAAGGGGTTAGCTAGTTTAAAAAAGGCGGTAGCCTTATCACCTGAGCTAAGCCACGTTTACTTAGCGATAGGCGTAGTGATGATTAATGATGAGCGTTATCAAGAGGCGATAGATAATTTTGATGAAGCCATCGCTAATGGCAGTGTGGCAACAGGAAATGCATTTAAGGGCATTACATATTATCAAATAAAAAAATATGCTTTGGCAAAAGAATATTTGCAAATAGCGATTGATAATAACACCAACAATCCGCAAGTTTACAACCACCTAGGGTTAATATTATATAAAGAAGGGGATAAGGGTAAAGCAGAAGAAAATTTCGCTAAAGCCTTAGAAATAAACGATCGAGATCCTTATATTTATGCAGATTTAGGCTGGTTTTTTGCACAAAATAAATTACTTACCCGTTCTTTGAGTTATTTCAATCAAGCCATTAACCGAGTAGATTCAGACGATGATAGCCTGCTTTTGGGGAGAGGGGTAGTATATCATCAATTAGATGAGAATGAATTATCATTAATTGATTTAAACAAAAGCATTGAAATAGAAAAAGATAATAGCCGAGCATATTTATTCAGAGCTTTTGTAAACGATAAACTTGGTAATACTAAACTGGCAATGGCTGATTTAGCAAAGGCTTGCACTTTAGGCGATCAGCTGGCGTGCAGTTTTAAATAATTTGGTTGATGGAGCGATTAATCACCAAGTGGCAAAAGAGTGTTAATGAGAAAAAATCAATTGTTTGTGCAGGGCTTGATCCAGCGATATATGCTCTAGGCAGAGGGGAACAAGGGTTAGCCAAAGGAATAGATTTAGTAAAGTGGGGGCAATCATATCTTAAGGCGGTGGCTGATTATGTGGCGGGAGTAAAAATAAATCCTTCATACTTTGAATCTAGTGCCCAAATACAAGATTTGATAGGCTTTGCCAAGGAGCTTGGTTTGGTTGTTCTTTATGATTCTAAGATAGCCGATATTACTGATACTAACGAGGCGGCCATATTTTTTGCTGCTCAGCGAGGGGTGGACGCTATTACGGTTGCTCCCTTTGCAGGAAACTTGATGGCTACCACCAAATTGGCTCATAAAATGAAAATTGGTACTTTAGCGATTTGCATTATGAGTACTTTAGAATATGAGGTAGAAAAAAATATGCTAGTTCATATTTCCCAAGAAGACGCTGCTGAGCTGGCCTCATTAAAATTTGCTGTTTCTCATTCTAGGCAGAGGTTATCGGTGCAAATGGTTCCATCGGCTTGGTTAGAAGATAAAAAAATACCTCGTTACGCCTATTTGGCTTTAAAGATTAGGATGAGTGGCACTGATGGAGCGGTGGTTGGGCTATCTTCATCTTTACGCAAAGAGGAGCTTTTAATGGTTAGTACTATTTTGGGCAATAAATCACTTATTTTAACTCCTGGAGTTGGTTATCAGGGTGGTGATAGCCGTTTTTTAGGAGAATTAATTGATCCTAGAAGAATTATCATCAACTCAGGGCGAGCTTTAATGTATCCTATGGGTCTTAAAAGCTCAGCTAAAGACCAGCGAGCAGCGGCTAAGAAGGTAAATCATACTATTTGGAATTATTTTCTTAGACAAATAAATCTTTGAATAGCTTGATTTAAGCTATGAGCGTATATTATCCGTTTGATAAAGAATCAATCACAAAATTAGAATATGCATTTACTAATTCTGGGGTAATTTTATATCCTACCGATACTTTATATGCTCTAGGCTGTTGTTTGGATGATGCTTTGGCGGTGGATAAAATTTATTTGATTAAGTCTCGCAGTAAAAATGCACCTTTATTAATGATTACTGATGCTTGGGAAAAGGTTATACCTTGGGTTAATCCGATTAGTGAAGAGGCTTTAGCCGTTTTTAAAAAACTTAATGCTAACCCTTTGAGCATTGCTTTGCCTAGCAGTCATAAAGTGAGAAAATGGCTCAATTCTGGTGGTGATTCTTTGGCTTTTCGGGTGACTAGCGACGCTTGTGTGCGGGCAATTTTGCAAATTAGCGGCAAACCTTTAGTTGCTACTAGCGCTAATATTTCTTTTTCGCCTGGGCATTCGTTAATTAGCAAAATAGATGCTAATATTTCTAATCAGGTTGATTTGGTGGTTGATTGTAAGAAAAATTATAAAAAAAAAAATATTCGTCATTTAGAATCAACCGTCTTAAAATATATCCCTCCCCAAAAATTATTATTAATCAGAAAAGGAGGCTATAATATGGAACAGCTAGAAAAAGATTTACCTAGCGATTGGTTGATTACTATTTAGAAATTATTCTAAAACTATGCGCTTATCTGATTATTGGTCAACAAATATCATACTAACTAATCTATACCTCATTTCTTTTTTAAGCCTTTTATTGCATTTAATCGCCATTATTTTTCTAGGGGTGGTTTTATTTTATGGGCTCAAAAAAACGCCTCCTAAGCAGCCGAGTGCTTCTATTATTGAAATATTAGATTCGCCTAAGACTATTCCTAAAAAACCTTTACCACTTCAAGATAAAATTGATAATAAAAAAATATTCGGTAAAGATATTGTAGTAAAAAAACCACCAGAAAAAATTACTAATAAAGATAGTCTTTATGATGAAAATAATAATAAATCGGTACCTACTTTAAAAAAAGATTTATCTTATAAAAAAAATGATCCATCGCCATCTCGTCATTTGCTAAATCCAGTAGAGCAATATGGATTTTTACCCCCTCATAAAATTAAATCAAAACTTAACGATAATAATATTCCCCTTGAGATAAGTAAACATTTACCAGCCGATAAATCATTATCAACCAACCAAAAAAATTTGAATTATGCCCTCAGTAATTATCAATGGTCATTTGAGACATATGTTGAGCAATGGGCGGCTAAAATAATTAAATGGTGGGGCATGCCCGGTGATTACGCCGCTGGGAAAATTCCTGATGGAGGCAGCTTGTGGGTATCTGTGAGAATCAATAAATTAGGTGAACTTTTGCATTTTAAAATTATAAATTCAAAAGTATCTGGAGAAATGGAACTTAAAGTTTTACAAGGGTTAATCGCCTCTTTTGAACTGCCCCTCTTGCCTGATGATTTCCCTGATGAAGTTACTTTTCACTGGGAATTCATCTATCCCCCTTATCATCTTTTAAAATTAGCAAAATAATTAATAATCAATTTTTATTTGATAATTTAATATATGTAGCTGGTTTAAAATAGTATTCCTCTAAATTAGCAATAAATAGATACTTGCAAATTATTTATTTATCTCTATGATAAGTCTTCGTAATTTTTTTATTAATATACGGCTTAATTAGTTTTCATACTCCATCTACTACCACTTAACCACTTAGTATATATAAAATATTTGGCTCACTAGATATATCTACTTTGATAATTTATCGCATTATTTATTTAACAACAACGAAATGATCAATAAAACCAGATTTACCAAAATAATATCTACCGTCGGGCCTAGCTGCCAAACTCCTAAAGTACTAAGAAATATGCTATTAGCTGGTACCAATATTTTTCGACTTAATTTCTCTCACGCTAATCATGATACTCATCTTAAAAGTATTAAATCAATTCGTGCTATCGCTAAATCCCTCAAAAGAGAAGTAGCTATTCTTGGTGATTTACAAGGTCCTAAAATTAGACTAGCTGTGCTTGATAAAGAGATCTCAGTAGCTAAAGGTGATAAAATAACTATCACTACTGATCCATCAAGAACCAATGCTAGCACCGTGGCCACTTCTTATAAACAATTTGCTAAAGATGTAAAGCGTGGTGATAAAATTTTAATTGATGACGGATTCATTGAGCTTAAAGCCATTAAAATAGTAAATGAATTTGATGTTTTATGTGAAGTTTTTAATAGCGGAATATTGAAAAGTTGCAAGGGCATTAATCTTCCTGATAGTAATTTATCAATCAATAGCTTTGCCAAAAAAGATTTAGTTGATTTAAAATTTATTATTGAACAAGATTTAGATTTTGTGGCGTTATCTTTTGTTAGATCAGCTGATGATATTAAAGAATTCACCAAAATTATGACTGAATTAAATGGTGAAATACCAATAATCGCGAAAATCGAAAAACCAGAATCCATTAAAAATATTGATTCTATTATTGATATCAGCTACGGAGTAATGGTAGCTCGAGGTGATTTAGGGGTGGAAATACCCGCTGAGCTAGTGCCTTTTGAGCAAAAAAGAATCGTAAAACTTTGCAATAGAAAGGGCCGACCGGTGATAATAGCTACCCAGATATTAGAATCTATGATCACCAAGGTAGTACCTACTAGAGCTGAAGCTAATGACATTGCTAACGCTGTGCTAGATGGAGCTGACGCCTTGATGCTATCGGCAGAAACTGCTGTGGGGCTAGACCCAGTTAATGTGCTTACCACCATGAGTAGAATAATCAAAACGGCGGAAGATAGATCTATGAATGAAAATTGGTATGGCCGGCACCCTGTGAATGACTTTTACCCAATTTATACCTCTGACGCCGTTTGTTACTCAGCGGTGAGAATGGCGATAGACTTAAAAGCTAAAATGATTAGTTGCGTTACTAAAGGCGGTAGATCTGTTTTTAAATTGGCTAAACATCGCCCCCCAATGCCCATTTTAGCGATAACTGATAGCACTAAAACTATGCGAAAATTAATATTATCCTGGGGGGTATGTAGTACTAGAATCAAAAAATTAGATAATTCCATAAAATGCCTAGATGGGGTAATTGAGATGATAGATCAACAAGAGATACTAGAAAAAGATGATCTATCAATTTTTGTGGTGGGGCTACCAGATTTTGCCAGTGGTTCAACTAACACTATCAAGGCGATAGTGGCAACAAAAGATAAATCTGTTTCATTTATGTAGTTAGTAAATTATTATTTATTCGCTATTTTTTGTGGTTATCATAAGATTATCCATTAATTGATTAGTTACTGTTTATGATTTTATTTTTTTATTATGCTAGACTAGCAATAATATATTTTAATAAAAAAGAACTTTACCATCCTGAAAATGCTAGCCACCTTTAAACTAACTGGCATTAGCTTAATAATAGTTTTTCTTATCACAAATTGTGCTATTTTAAACTTTAAAAAGGCTCGCAGTGCCCCTAAGGTTGATTTTAAGGGATTAGAAATAGTTGATATCAATAAAGATGGCGTTACTATAACTATTTATTTAGATATTACCAATACTAGTAAATATAATTTGCCCACTTATGATTTATCTTTCGATATTCACGTCCTTGATGAAGTAATTTTAAAAATAACTGATTTTAAGGTGCAAGGCTCAGCCCCACAAGAGGTTGCTGAAGTTAAAGTGCGTACGCTTATTTATAGTGATGAATTAGAAAAAATTTCACAAAAAAATCTGAAAGATTTTTTCAATAAGCACCTAGAAATAGATTATAAGATTATCGGTTCTGTAAATTTATATGGCATTGATTATCCTTTTTCATTAAAATCTAAGTTCTTCGTGCCTACCATAAAATTAATTAATATTGACCTGATAGGGATTTCTGATGATAAATTCAACATCAAAGCTATATTTGAGATAAATAATGAAAATTCAATTAAAATGCCCATTTATAATTTTGAATTATCATTATTTGCCTTTGATAGACCTCTTTTATTAATAAGCAATAAATCCATCAAGCACATTGCTGCTCACACAAAAAAAAGAATTCCTGTGTCATTTAATTTGAAAAAATCCGCTTGGAAAAATTTATTCGATAAAATTATTCGCAATCATGGCGTTTTACAATATAAAATGATTTACGATTCATCATTTGGGCTAATAGGAAGTACAGTGGCTAAAAAACAAATAATGGTTATCCCACTAGATAAGCTTTTGCTAAATCGCCGGTTAATAGATCTTTTATAGATTTATAGCGCCAACTCTATTTTAAAAAAATTTTATTGAAATCGATCATGAAGAATAAATTAATACAAAATTGGCAAAACCTGACTTTTCGGGAAAAAATTATGTTTTTAATCTTCACTCTGGTTATCTTGCCCGTCTTGGCTATCAAATTTGGATTGTTTACCATTATGGATATGTCTGATAATGCTTATCTAGATTATCAAAACACTCGTCATACACTAGTAAAGGTAGAATCTGATTTGAATCTTTATAATGACCTTAAAACGAAAAATAACCGAAGTGCATTCTACTTTAAAGAAACCCTAAATGAATTACTAGAATCGGCTGGTATTACTGAACAACCGACAATTAATCAAAATAAAAATAAAGATTTTGGCTCTAATTATATATTAAGATTTAAATCTTTAAGGAGCGATCAGATTTTTCAATTTATCTATTATCTTGAACATAATCAGCCTCCTTTGGTAATTGAAAAAATAGAGACTGCCAGATCTATCCAAGAAAAAGAATTAGCTGGTTTAACTGTTGTGGTGAGGGCGGAATGAAAATTTTAAATGGCAGTATGCTCTCCTTTGCTAAGCGATTAACTGATAAATTTTCATCACATAGGCTGTTATGCTACTGGAAATGGGCACTTTTAGCAGTTATAGGATTAATAGTTGGTTCATATGTGGTTGCGATTTCTTTTTGGATTAATTTGCCTGAAGACAAGGTAAAAAGATATATTGAGGTGAAATTATCGGAAAATTTGCCAAAGGGAATGAAGGTGAGCATAGGCAATCTTGAGACTAGTATTAATGGTATTACTTTACAAAGTTTATCTTTAGTTGTCCCAGAATTGGGAGAAGACCCTATCAGATTTGATCAATTTTCTGTGGGGCTAATATCGTGGAGAATAATATTACTAAAAATCCCTTTTGTGGCGACTATCAGCAATGCGGATAGCTCTAACATTGAAGGGAGCTATAGTTTATTATCTAAAGATATAGCTTTTGAGGTTAACAATTTATTAATTAACAATATTTCCACGGTAAGATCAGCAGGGGTATTATCTGGCTCACCGATACTTGGAGCAAATGGAGTGGTGAATATAGTTAATAGCACTATAGAGGCTAATTTAAATGTTACGTCATTGATTTTAAATAATAAACATATATTTTTTCAGTTATTTAACCTACCAAAAAAGATATCTTTTCCTAGTATTGAGGTGGATTTAGATTTTAATGAAGAAAAGAAAAAATTAGAAATTAAATCAAGTGGCTCCTACCAAGGCTCTGTGGTGGCTTTGACTAAATGGAATCAAAATTTAACTAACTCTGATTATATCATCAACATGAAAGGCACGGTAAGCAAAGATATTGCTAATGATGATAGTAGTGCTATGGAACTTTTTATTGCCCCTCACCTAAATGGCAGGAAAGTAAATTTGAAAATATCTTTTAATGGGCTATTCAAAAATATTAAAATTGAAAAAACTAAATAGTCTTTGAATGTAGGTTGCTATAGCTGATGGGTAGGTGGTGAGTATATAAAATAGATTATTTTAGTGAAAAATATCTGTCTCTCGCCTTATCACTCGGCCAAGTTGTTTGAAATGATCAGCTAGCATGTAAAACTCAAAAAGAATGCTAGTTAGCAATATGGCGTAAATAGATTTATCAAGCACCATAATAGCATTATTTTCTGTTAGCACCGAAAAAAATGCCTGTTTAGCTATAATTAGTATAAATAGCAGATAAATAAGATAGCTAGCCATATTTGAAAAAATATTAGCTCCCGCTTTAAGTGGCATTTTCATTATCCCTACCAAAACAAGGAAAAAACTAATCTGGCTTATATTCCTCGCCAATACTAGCAAAACATAATTAATATATAATTGGTTATCTAGTGCTAACATTATAATCATACTAATTATTAGCACCTTATCAGCAATAAAATTAAACCTATTTTCGAGCAAGCTCTCATCACTAAATGACCTAGCCCACCAATTAACTAACAAATTACTACCGATTAAAGATAATAATATCCCCAAAGTTAATATTGACAACCCTTGCCAATAACAAAATGCCGCTAATAAAGCCCCAAAAATACGAAATGAGGTAACTATATTAGAAATGCGCGCTACCAGTTTTTTCAAAATACCAACTACCGGTAAAAAATAAACTAGCTTTGGGAAATAACCGATAATAATTCTTGCACATCCAACATACCTAAATATTTACCAGCTTGCTCTACGATTAAGGTATCAATTTTTTGTTGTTTAAATATCTTCAAGGCGTCATCTAAAGTATTCTCAGGAGAAACCCCTACCGGTTTTTGCCAATTAAAAGATGAAAATTTATCCGTTAAACTAGACACACCCTTGCTCTCGATAGTTCTTCGCAAATCTCCATCAGTGAAAATTCCTTTAACAAAATTATTTTCATCAACTATCGCCACCGCTCCCAATTTTGATTTAGTCATTTGCACTAATCCATCATTTAAACTGCTAGTCAATAAAACTTTAGGCGCCCTAGCCACCACGTCTTTTACCTTAATAGTTAACAAATTAGTATGTTCAAAAAATTCCCTAGTCCCAATATCAGTAAAGTGATTATTAGTTAACTTTTGCATAATGCCCCAAGGAACAGTGCAGGCATGCGCCCCCACCTGAAGGGCATTTTTAATGTGCTCGACATTTCTAACCGAAGAAAACATTATTTTACTCTTATAATCATATCGCTCCACCACTTCCACACAATCAGCTACCAAATTCAAAGCGTCGTGCCCCTGGTCTTGCAACCGCCCCACTAAAGGACAAACATAAGTAGCTCCCGAAGCCATCGCCATATATGCCTGCTGTAAAGTATAAACCAAATGTATGTTAACCATCAGCCCAGATTTAACCATTTGGTAACAAGCCTTCACTCCCTCAATAGATACCGGTATTTTAAAAACAGTTTTACTTTTATCCAACCCCAAATCAACCAATCGTTCAGCCTCTCCCACAATAGCTTTAGCATCACTGCCCAACGCCTCTATTTGCAAGATAGGCACTATGGTGGATAGCTCCAAAATAGTTTGCTCCAAATTCTTAACACCCTCTCGGTGCATAAAAGTTGGTGTGGTAGTAAGCCCACTCAGGCCACCTAAGCTAAAAGCTTCTTTAATCTCTGTAAGATTAGCCGAATCAAGATATAGTTCCATTATTATTACGATGTTTAACTTCTAATTTATGAAAATCATTTATTACTTCAAGTAATTTCTTAAGATTATCCACATTTAACTGGCTAGCAGCGTCACATTTAGCCGCATCTGGATTATGGTGAACTTCAATAAAAACACCATCAATGCCCGCCGCCGCCCCAGCTCTAGCCAAAAGTGGAATATAATGCCTGGCCCCACCCTCTTTTTTGGCACTAGGTACGCCATACTTCCTTATTGAATGAGTGATGTCAAATACCACCGGATAGCCAAGTTGATTTAATTCGTAAAAAGCCCGCGGATCCACTATCAAATCATTATATCCAAAGCTATGCCCTCTCTCGGTTAAGATGATATTATCATTTCCACTCTCCACGCACTTAGCAAGTGGATATTTCATATTTTTAGGTGCTAAAAATTGACCGTGTTTGATATTAACACACCGCCCAGTTTTAGCCGCGGCTTGGAGCAAGGAACTTTGCATACATAAATATGCTGGTATTTGAATAACATCAAGCACCTCTGCCACCTCATTTGCTTGAGTCGCACAGTGGATATCAGATAACAAAGTAAATCCAAATTCTTGCTTAACTTTGCTCAATATATTTAATCCCTTTTTTAACCCCGGCCCCACATAATTTTGTAACGAACTGCGATTATCCTTTTGAAAAGATGATTTGAAGATAGTAGGAATTTTTAATTCATCCACCACTATTTTTAATTTTTCTGCGATTAAAAGAGTAGATTTCTCATCTTCAATAACGCAAGGCCCCGCTATTAAAAAAAGTTGCTCGCCTCCTAATTTTATATCTCCTACTGAAAATTTACGCTTATTTATCATTTTTTTTTTACTCAGGTAAAGTATTAATCGAAAAATTTTCCTTTTCCATATAGTTCACCACATAATCAAAAATACCTTCCTTCAAAGTGTACCCCTTAGGTAATGGATAACTTGGTAATGTCGTTTGGATTAGTAACTTATTAATATTTGCTTCAATAAAATATTGATATTTAGCCCTAATTTTTACAGGCATAGCAACATAAGTAGGCTCTATATTACGACCCACCGCCTCAGCTAAAGCTGCCACCAACTCATTAAAACTATGAGCCTCTCCACTTCCTATATTGAAAATACCGCCGAGCCTCTCAGGATGATGTGCTAAATAATAAGTGAGCTTGACTGCGTCTTTAACATAAATAAAATCTCGCTTTTGCTCTCCATGCTCAATATCTTTACGATAAGATTTAAAAAGCTTAACTACTTTACTTTTTTTATATTGAAGATAAGCCCGCAGCACCATACTGCCCATATCTCCTTTATGCTCCTCTGCTGGGCCATATACATCAAAATATTTAAGTCCTATTATTCGATGTTTTCTAAATAAATCATTACGCTGGGCATATAAATCAAATAAATGTTTGGAATATTCATATAAATCAAGCGGTTTTAAATTAACTAACCCCGTCTCAAGATCATCATAGCCATGCTCTCCCGCACCATAAGTGCCCGCACTAGATGCATATACAAACTTAGCCCGATTAATAATTGCATGCCTACACAAATTCTTTGTATATTCATAATTATTTTGCATAATATAATTACCATCTTGGCTATCAGTTAAGCTATCTGATCCTAAATGATAAATCTCACTAACCTTAGGTATTTGCTTTAGCTTTGCTAGTAAATCATCTTTAGCGATGAAATCATTAAAACTAATCTTAAGTAAATTTTTCCATTTCTCAGCATTATCAAGCTGATCCACCACTAAAATATTAAAATATCCACGTTCATTTAAATATTTAATCAAACAACTACCAATAAAACCAGCCCCTCCTGTAACTATTATCATACTACATCAAATTATTTTTATTATTAGTGTAATGATATTATATTGCTAGGACTTATATATAATAACAAATGCTTTCTTAAGTCGTCATCAATATCTCGGTTATCTACATATATTTCAGCCTCTAAGCCCTTAACTATCCGTAAACTCTCTAATAAATAACCTAACTCAGTTGATCTGCTTTGACCAGCATAAATAAAGAAAAGCTTTTTATCAGACAAAACATCTTTAAATAAAATGGCCTCTCTTAATTGATTTAATAAAAAACCATGACCCGCCTTTTTTGTTCGACTTGAGTTACTGCCCGCACTCAAAAAATCTAATAGCTCACCTCGATCTATGTTGTTAATCTTAATATATGCATTATTAAAGGCTATATGCAGATATCTATATTTATAGGGATAAGAGACCTCATCTTCAATTAATTTTGTATAAACACCCCACACTTCTTCAGTGGTATTTAATACTTCTTTTAGCTTAAAATCATCTAATTCAGATATCTTTGCCGATAAAATATCTTCTATCTTACTAATATTAAAGCGAAATCTCTTTATATTATAGGGTGCATATTTGATATATGGAATAGCGGCCATTTGATGATTTATTTCAGCTAACATGGTGGTTAATCTATCTTTCCTCTCATCGGCCTTATAAAAGCTATAAAACCTTTCTAACGCTTCATTAAGGGCGATAGTAACCCCTTTATCTTTAATTCGGTTGAGTACCTTTTTTCCATCTTCTTTACTATCTCCCTCGCAAATTATTAATTTGCTTTTATCCAATGTTCTCCTAAACTTCGTCAATCCTTTTTCTTCTTGATCATCTTGCTGCAAATACCGCTGCATCACATCACCAAGTAAAATTAACGATGCCCCATGAACTAACCGCAAATAAATAGTTTGATAAGTGCATATTCTCCGCCATGCATGTCTTAAACTATTGATTAAATTAGGACATTCTTGCTTTAGAGACTCTATTAAATTGTTCCATTTCCAATTATATTTAGCTAAATCAGCATTGCTAGTATAAAATATTATGGGAATCATATTATCTCCTAGCTCTATCAAAAAATTAAAACAAAAATATCTGATAAAAGATTGATCCGTAGTTAATCTAATTAAAATATATTCAGGTAAAATTTTTAATTGACTAAAATTATTCTTAAAATGCTCTTGTATCTTAGATTGTAGCTCAGATTGCCAATTATTGATCGGTAATAGCCGCCGGGCATCTTCAGAAAAGATATCATGAACATTGCCATTGATCAGATTTTGAAAAAATGCCGTAATCCATTTATCAGTTTTTCTAGTTGACCTAACATCAGTCCGCTTGCCCAACTCATCTTGCCAGTTAGCATATTGTTGATTAAAATAATTATGTAAACTATTTTTATCATCTATCAAAGGAAGAATAACCGATTTTTTATCGACTTCTTTTTGATTTTTAGGCAGCCAATTATCATAATCCAAAAGATGATTATAGTAATCCACACTAGGTAAAATATTAGTTTCATAACCAAATTCCACTAAATTGTGGATATCCCACTTTTTGTAACTCAGTAAAATCTTTTTTAACTGCTCATAGCCTAGGTAAATGCTCTTATCTAATAAATATTGTATAAAATAATTATACCTATTCACCTCACCCTTCTTTAAAAAATCAGGTTTTGAGCTTAATAATTGCGATAAATGGCGATGAACCTGATATTTAATGAAGTAAGTATATGCATCATATAACCAGCCAGGATCTAGCTTTAAGGGATGTAAAGTGTGAACATGCGGCACTACTATTTGGCTATATCCCGCCTTGTGCCTATAATCATCTAAAGTTTGATAATCAGTAGGAAACACCTGCATACCAATGGCTCGCTTAGCATCAATAAAGATAGATTTTTCTATCGCACTAGCAGATTCCACACAAAGCAGATAATCTAACCTAGGCAAAATATTAATAATCTTTTTGGAATAGGCAACCTGCTGCTTTTGCATGTCCTTTGCCACTTCCCCAACTTGCCTGGCTTCAGCAATATCATGCAAATCTTTGAAAAATTGAAAATATGGATTTATATATTTAAGTATATCATCTACGATATTACAGGCAGTAATTTTGTTGATGGTGATTTTAGGAAGTAATTTTGATATCAAAAACCCCATGTTCTTACTATCTTTCATGAGGGGGGTAATCACCATTTTATCCACTGAATAAATGTCGCTTTTCAAGAAATTACCCACCGAAATTCGGTAATTGTCATATTCATAAGTGCTTAAATTACCCGTAATACCAACCCCTAATGAGTGCCCCAGTAAGCCAACCATTTCAGCGGTATATAATTTTTTAGCCTCGTCAGGAATTTGCTCTTTATCTGATGAATTATCATCTTTCACGGAAATCAACTTATTGAAATTAGTTACAAAAGAAGTTAATTGCTGGCTTAAATAATTATCCGCCTTAGATTCTTGATCAATAAATTTAATCTTCTTAAAAATAGCCGAATCTGTCTGTAAAGACTGCACCAATAGGTGTTTATATAATATATTACAAATTTTATGATGCCGCTCGTCATTTCGTAAATTCAACAACACAGTGGCAATATAATCAATAAAATCTGTCTTATTTTTTACCTTCCCAATGGTTTCTTGATATTCAAATGGCAAATGCTTAAATATATCAGTCTTAATTCTAACCCACCTAGCCTCAGATATCATTCTTGATAATAACAATTTGGCACTATAAAGCTTGTTCTGATTCTCGCTTTGGCCAAGAAAGGTGGTGATTTGCAAATATAGGTTGCTATATTTATTCCAATACTCACTAATCAAATTGACATTGATTAATTTAATATAATCAGCAGTTAATTTACCATTTCGTCGATTGAAAAGACTAGCCCTTTGGGCAATGCTGATATATTCATCCTTTTGCCGATCACTAAAAGTAGGAATGTCTTGGATGCTTTGCCGGAAATGCTCTAAATAAAATACTTTATTGAAATTTACCAAAATATCAATCGCATCGCCATCGTGAAACCCAGAAGGAAGTCTCTTGAAACTAGGATCTAAAGTGGCTTGTAGTTTCTTTTTCTCTAAAAAATTTACCCCGCTAACATACACCTGGTAATCAGGTGAGCTAACCGAGCTGCCAATCAAAGGAACGGCAAAAGAAGCATCTTTATGGCTACTAAGGTGCAAATGAATAATTCCATAATGATAACGCCTTATCTGCCTTAAAAACTCAACACTGCTCTCTACATGTTTATCTGCTCTATATCCCAAATGAGAAAATTGATCCCGATCCTTGCTCCGCAAAAAAATGAAATTCGACCTTAAGGCGGCAAATCTCATAGTTTCTAAAAAGGAAAGCATCTCAGGATCACGCTTAGCCGCGGCCATAGAAGGGATAGTATTAGAGATAAAAGGAATAGAATATACCTCTTGCATAGTATTTATTACTCCATTAGGTGTTGCTTCACTTTATCAACAAAAGAAGCGTCCATAATAAGGCTAGATCGCAAATCTTCAATCGTTTTTCGTTTCTCCTTATCTTCATCAGATAACATCATCAAACTATACTTATAGTACTTATAAGAATAAAAGTCCAGATCACCTAAATCAGTTTTATATGTCTCAGCCTTACTCTTTTTTGCAGAAAAAATATTAGAAATACGCATAGGTTCAATCTGATACTCACATCGACAGCCTGCAACATGCGGTAACTCAGAAGGTTGTTTATTTTTAAAAGATACTCCATATATTTTTCCATCTTCACTCAAGCAAAGTTTATTTATCCCCTTATGCAAAAAAGCGACTAACCGCTGGTTGGCAGTAGGGGAGAAATCTTCGCTCGTGATAGCTTTAATTAGCCGTTGATGGCGTTTTTGTTTGACTCTATTGGGCTTAATCACCCTTTTAAGTAAAATGATGAAAAATATTGTGAGGACGGCCCCACCTAGGTACCAAGTCATGCTAAAGACCTAGCTAACAAGCTATTACTAATTTCAATCATCAGGTGAGAAAAGTGAATTGGTAATTCAATATAAATTTCTTCACTTTCATAAACCCACCTAGTTTCTTCAAACATTGCTCCGTGGTGGCTAGTCTCTACAAAATCATAGAGCGAACTATTTTTCATCAAACACACTCTTTGACATCTCCATATCTTTTGCTCTTGAGCGAAAAAACTAATAAAATCAGTCTTTCCCCAAAGCCATTGTATTTTTTTAAAAGTACCTTCATCAGATATTCTTACGGCAACGTAAGTATCATTATCTTTTTTTACGACAATATTCACCAGTTCAAAGTAACTAAAGAAAAAATATTTCCTCCAAGATCAACTAAACCATCAAGCAAAAAATGTCGCACATATTGATTTATTTTACAACCAGACAGGCAACTTTTTCTTAATTTTTATTGCCTCTTAAGTAAAAAGATACTATTTATATAAATAAATCTATATATGATTTTTTACTTGATGTTTGTTTGATAGACGATTGTTTTTCTTAAAGGATTGTGAATTTCAAATTTTCTAGTGCTACCATAAGAGAAATTGGGGAAAAAATTCTCCAAATCAGAGCGCGCCTTGAATCTAATATCGCCAGCACTCTTTGGATCAGTGATTTACATGGAGATGGAGATAGATTTATCAGAGTTCTCCAAGGTCGTTTTGGGATGCTTTACACTACTGCTCAAGAAGCCCTAGACTCTAAAGACGACCTATTTATCAAAAATATTACTAGATTAATTCGCCGCAAAAGGTGGTCATCTGATATTAAAATATCTCGCCACGACGCCTTATTAAATTTGCTCAAAATACTATCACATAAAGCTCAACATCTAAATGCCCGCAAGTTAATTGAAACTAGGCACCGGTTATCTAAATTACTTTTACAAATAAATCTAGCTCCACAAAATTTACCTTTATGTTTTTTCGATCAAGGTGAATTATTTAATTATGTAATTAGAGATTTATCACAAAGTATCCTAGATACAATTCCCGATAGAATTATTGTGTTGGGTGATATATTTGATCGAGGGCCTACGCCTGAAAAAATAATTCGCACTTTGAAGCTTCCTTATTACAAAAAAAGGCTTTCCATGATTTGGGGAAACCATGACATACTATGGCTAGCGGCTTGTGCTGGCGACTATTCTTCAGTGGCTGAGGTGGTGCGAGTTACTTGCCGGTATGATCATTTAGATTTACTAAAAAGATTGCATTTTGATATATCAAAGTTGCAAAAATTTGCTCTTGAATTTTATTCTAATGGCAAAATTCCTGATACTTTTAGGGCTAAATCACCTGATGGAAGAAGCATAGAAAAGGCTATAGCGATTATCAGGTTAAAAACCCAAGAAGATTCAATTTTACGGCGTCCTGAATATCAAATGGAAAACCGGTTGTGGCTCGATAAACTAGGAAAATTGCTTAACACAAGCAATACTGATGGTTTAACTGATACCCACTTTCCCACGCTAAATCCTGATCAAGCAAATGAGCTTAATGTTAGAGAAAAGGAGGTGATTGATGATTTAAAAAATCAATTCATGAGCAACAGAAAGCTTAAAAATTTAATGAGTTTATTTATTGAAAAAGCACTAATTTTTGATACCCACCAAGATTTCTTAAATATCCACGCCTCAATCCCCTCAAATGCTAAAGGAGACTATGAGGAATTATTAGGTCGCAAGGGAAAACCTTTATTGGTCTATATTCAATCAATAATAGATAGAGTGGCCCATCGCTATTTAAATGATCAAAAACAGGATTTAACAGAAACTGATTTAATGTTTTACCTCTGGTGCGGGCCAAAATCACCCTTATATGGCCGTCACGCTATGAAGACTTTTGAACGCTATTTTATTAAAGATAAATCTACCCATAAAGAAAAAACTTTGCATTGGGAAAAAAATATTACTGATAAAAAATTTCAAAATAAATTAAAAAAAGATTTTTCGATTAAAAGAATAGTATTTGGCCATACGCCAAAAGACATTAAAAAGGGTGATAAAATGTTATCGGGAGATAATTTTGCTATTAATATTGATGGAGGCTTTTCTGGGGCCTACCTGAAACGAGGCCACGCTCTAGTGCAAACATCACAAAATCTTTACGGGATAGTGCTGCCTAATGCACAAGAAGCAAAAAAAGTTATTAGTGAAAATCAGGTTTTGCCCCTTTTAATTGAGACTATCGAAAAACACAAAACTCCTTTGAAATATAAGAGCCTTATTGAAAGTGAGTCCCTTAAAAAAGAAGAGCGAGAATTAATTTTTGAGATAGATCAACTTAATAAAATTCAAGCTGAAACTTACTTTCAGCAAGATGAGTCTGAGTAAAACAGCAGGAAATTAACCGTAATTAACCGTAATTAATCACAACTCATCAGCCGTAAATGCGGTGGAGCGATTATTTAAACTGTCTTTAACTTCAGCTAAAGTATCTATGGTGATTTCATCGTTTCCTTCATTTCCCCATGAAGATCTAACATGATTTATCACCGCTACTATCTCTTCATCACTTAGCACCCCAGAAAAGCCTGGCATCACATTATTATAAACTTTATCTTTAACAATAATTTCACCAGTTAACCCATTTAAAACTATCTTAGCCATTACTTCAGGGTCTCCATTAACCCAAGATGAGCCTACTAAAGGAGGAAAAGTATCTGTTATTCCTAACCCATTTGTTTGGTGACAAACTGAGCAATTATCAACAAAAATACTCTCTTTATCAATCTCTTTATTGGTAACTACTGGTTCTGGAAGCAAAAAATCACTTTGCTCTACAACAGGTTTAGTGCTTACAAAAGTAGATAAAAAATAAGCCGCAACCCCGGTAGTAATCAATACCGGTGATATCACCATCACCACCAGCGATATTCTACCAAAATACAAACCCAATCGGTTTTTTGTACTTGGAAAATCGTTTGCCGACCCTCCCTCAGCTAACGGATCAATCTCTGATGTCTTTGCCTTAGCTGGATTTTTTTGAGATAATTTTAATAAAAATTTCTCAGCTTCACCAAGAAAAGTACCAAAAAGTGCTGCCGTAAAAAATAATGACCAAATGCCTGGAATTGTAAAAAGCATTATCACTACTATCAAAGCCACGCTAGGCATTATAAAATCTAGAACCGCCATGTTTATAAATATGCAGTGTTTCTGTGTATTTCCGTTAAAATTTAAATTCTTTTGACTATTTTTAACCCCTGCGGGTAGCTATAGTCAAGTTTTTTTAAAAAAATAATGACTTTTATTATTGATTTTTATGTGATTAATTTTTATCATTCATATAATATAGTATAATTATTTTTATCCTATTATTATTATAGATGAAATTAATCATCAAAAATTTACTTTCCATATATTAATAGGAAATTCCCATAAAATTTTTAAACATAATAAAACCCATGAAACAACAAGTCATAAATTCAAGCAAAGCCCCTCAACCTGTAGGTCCTTATTCACATGCCATTAAAGCCGGTGGATTTTTATTTTGTTCGGGGCAAATCCCCCTTGACCCAGCTAGCGGAAAAATAGTGTCTGGCGGTATTATTGAACAAACTGAGCAAGTATTTAGAAATATCATTTATGTGCTAGAAGCCGCTGAGTTAGATTTGAATGATATAGTAAAATGTGGCATCTATTTAGCTGATATGAACTCGTTTGCTGATATTAATCAAGTTTATGCCAAATACTTTAAAAATCACAAACCAGCTAGATTTGCCGTGCAAGTAGCGAGATTACCACTCGATTCGTTAGTTGAAATTGAAGTAACCGCTCTTTGCAAAGCCTAGCTATTTTGTGACGCTATTATATGCCATATAATATAAGTAAAACTAAAATTGATTGTTCCTATCCTCTTACCAACTGGCATGGGGATAAACAGTGTTTCATAAATGATATATTAAAATCGTTAGTAGAAAATCGCACTGCCCATGGGAATGTTAATTTTGACTCTCCAGTTTTAAAAGATATTCCTGATCCAACACTACTAAAAGATTGTGCTGCTGCTGCTGAATTGTTGGTTAAATTTATTCAAAATAAGCAAAAAATCGTAATTTACGGTGATTATGACGTCGATGGAATTAGCTCGGCGGCTTTATTGGCCAGATTTTTTGAAATAATCGGCTTTACTAACTTTGCCGTGATGATTCCTGATAGATTTACCCATGGATATGGCATTAATGAGGCCTCGCGGGATGATGTGCTAAAATTGATGCCTGAGTGCTTGATCACTGTTGATAACGGCTCTAAGATATTTGCCGAAGAGGATTTTTATATAAACAAAAAAATTACTCTAATTATTACCGATCATCACCAACCAGACTCACAAAGTGCTCCATCAAAAAGCCTATTTGTTAATCCCAAACAAAGTGGTTGTTCTTATCCTGATAAAGATATCGCTGGCGTTGGTGTAGTTTATCTTTTGTTGATTCAACTTAGGCGTGTCCTTAGAGACCTCGGCTGGTGGGATAGCAAAGATTTGGCTGTGCCTAACTTAGTTAATTTTTTGGATTTAGTAACGCTAGGCACTATTGCTGACCAGGCTCCTGTTATTGGATTAAACAGAATTTTTGTTTATCACGGCTTAAAAAGAATAAATCTTTGGTGGCAAAAAGAGCCACAAAAACAACCTTTTTATCTCACCCGGCTACAAAAACATCTACAGGCTGATACCTTGACTGGTGAGGGAATAGCTTTTCAAATAGCTCCTTTAATCAATGCCGCTGGGCGCATTAGCCACGGAAAATTAGCATTTGATTTTTTAATGAGCACTAACTTAGATGATAGTAAAATAAGATTTAACCACCTCGCCAAACTAAATCAACAAAGAAAAGTTCGCCAAAAAGATATGCTAAAAAGTGCCCTAGAAAGCATAAAAAATGATGCCCTTAACTCTCCTGCTATCGTATACGATGATAGCTTCCATGAAGGATTGATTGGCATTATCGCTGGCAATCTTTCACAACAATTAGGCGTGCCCGCGGTTGTTTTGTCATCAGCAAAAAATGATCAATTAAAAGCCTCGTGCAGATCGCCTGCTCAGGTGAATTTACTAACTATATTAAATAAATTACAACACCACTTTGAAAGATTTGGGGGGCACAGCCAAGCGGCTGCCTTTCAAATGAAAGAAGAAAAATTAGCTATCTTTAAAAGTGATTTTTGTAAATTATATGAAGAACTAGTATCTGAGCAAAATATAACATCTACCATAACGCCTTTAGCCGATTTAGAATTATTCCCTTGGATGGCCACTAGAGAGCTTTATGACGCCTTAGAAGTATTAGCCCCCTTTGGTATGCAAAACTTGCGGCCCAGCTTTTTATTCAAAGGAATATCTTTAAAATCACCTAGCTATACTAACAATATTTTAACTAAATGGCGGCTAAATAGGCAGACTGATTTGATAATATTTGGCGATTATTTACCTGAATTTGATGCTGGGCTTTGGGATATTATGGGTAGCTTATTATTAAAAAAAAATGGCCGCTATACCTATCTACAAATTATCATCAACGCTTTAGCCCCTGCTAATTAATGCATGAAAAAACTAAATTAATTTTAGTTAAGGTGATCACCGCCAAACAAAAAACTTGTTGGGGAAACATGCTAGACGATGGTTACAAAATATTATACATCAAAAAACCACCCGTAAATGGGCAAGCTAACCGTGAAGCGATAGATTTTCTTGCTAAAAATTTTCGGGTTCCTAAAAATAAAATTTTACTTATCAAGGGAGCAAAGAATAATCGTAAAATATTTAAAATTACTACCCCATAATTAATTAAATCTGCACAAATTCGTAAAGCAAAGAAGCCATAGATAACACAAATACAAATATTGACCGACGAGCCAATAACCGGCCTCTAACTCCCTTTTTATAACAATCCATCACCACCCAACTGCCCACTAAAAGTAGCCCTATAGGCATGAATATTCTGACCCAGTGAGAAATTGTGATTAGTTTATTAAATTCTATGAAAAATAAACTTACTAGCATTCCTAGAGCAATCAAGATTATCCCCATCAATAATAGGCGGTGGTTTAGTTTATTTAACAAGGTCACGTTCCATCTACCAGCTAGTGGATTTTTTAATTCTCCTGCTTTTAATAGTATATTGAGTCTTAGAAATGATAGAGAACTCAAAAAATTCAGGCTAAACGCTAAATATGCCGAGGCCATTAATAGCACGTGGATTGTGAGTAATTTTTCATTGTAGATCGCGGTTTCTCCAAATCTGGCACTTAAATCGAGATTATTCATAAATCGACCCAACAACATCACCAAAGGCAAAAAAATTGCTACTACCAAGCCATAATTAACCAAAAATGCTCTTGGCAAAAATACTAATCCCACCACCACTACCAACGAAAAAATATTTACCCAGTAATGGCCAAATAAAAAATTTGTGCCTGCCGTAATTAAAATAAATCCTAGCTCAGTAGCCAAAAAAATACTTACTATCCAAAATAATATCATCGCCCCACGAAGCATGTGCGCTCTAAAAATTACCCCGACAAATAAAAACCAACTTATCAGGTAACCAATGATTATCAGGCTATCAGCTATATACAGCAAAATTATTTTTTATTATTTTTATAATTTTAAAAATGTTTGTTTAGTAGGTATAGCCTAGTTGATTTAAAATTAGTAGATTTTTTGCACCAAATTTGCTTTTAACTGGCTCTTATAGGAATTTTTTTATTATCTCTTAATCATCTCTTAATTATCTAAATGCTATAAAAAATGCTTCACCAGAAAAAATTTTTTATATTTATATTATCTAGTATCTTAAGCATATCAGGCTTATTCCCTGCTAGTGCCCTGACTACCAACATTGTGAGAGACTATTATGTTGATCATTATGAAAATTACGCGACCTTTACCATTAAATCAGATCGTTTTCCTAATTATGAAATAGTAGATTTTCCTGAAAAAAATATCATCACTATTAAAATAAGAAATGCCTCAGTACCTAAATCACTCGCTAAAGTTGACGCATTTGAAAGTAATATTCTTGATTTTGTTACTATATCTAAGATTGAACCAAACCAAGTGTGGATTAAATTACAAAAGAAAACTAATGATATAGCTCATAATGTGTTTGTATCTAATCTTATAGAGGGAACATTAAGCATTAAACTTTATCCAGTAACATCAACCAAGGGATATCTTGCTAATTCCCCCGATGCCCTCAAAAAAGTTGTTTTGATTCGTGAGGTGAAAAATGAACAGCTCGCCTTTATTTTAAATAAACCAGCTAATTACCGCCTAATCACCCGCTCCTTGCCCGATGTTAAACTAGAATTAACTCTGAAAAATACTAATTTAGAATTTAAACCCACTTCTTTACAATCTGAATTCATTAAACATATTTCTTACCAAAAACAAAAGGATGACCTGTTAGTCACGCTAAGCTTACACACCCCTTACGTAAAAATAACTAGCCAAAGCCTACCTGCCCCAAACCAAGTATTAATTAAAATTTCTAGCCAACATGAAGGCTTACCCATTCAAGACAGTGATCGTAGATTATTTTTTGATGATGAGGAATCAACAAATATTAATAATAAAAATCATGATGCCAAATACTTCTTTATTGAAGGTGAGTCCAAATTTCGTCAACAAAATTATGAAGGGGCTTTTAGTAATTTTAAACAAAGTTATAATTATACCAAAACAGAAGAAATTGGCATATTAGCCCTGTTTAGAGCCGCTGATAGTTTGCATGAATTGCAAAAAAAACAAAAGAAATTTGATGGCTACCAAAATGTAATTAAAGAATATAGCTTCGCTATTGATAGAGCTGATGAACTAGGTATTACTAGCTACGATCACGCTAGAGCTATGTTAATGATTGGTTTAAACCACCAAGCTGATAATTTTTATGAAGAAGCTAGTGAATATTACGCAGAGTTAGTAAATAGATATCCTAAATCATATTATGTTCAAGATGCCCTCTATCATCAGGCTGTGGTGTCTTTACTGAAAAAAAATTATTCTTCCACCATAAGACAATTACAAGATTATATCTTACGCTTTCCTTATTCTCGCTATCTTCCTTTGGTTCATTATAAGCTAGGACAAGCTTTATATCACATTAATCGCTATCCTGATGCCCACAAAAATTTTGTTATCGCTCGCTCCTTAAGTGACGACATGCCTAGTGATGACCCTAATATATTATATGCTGAGGCTAACACCTATTATCATCAAAAATCTTATCCTTCTTTTGTGTCTCGTAGTAAAAAATTAATCGAAAAATTTCCCGATCATATACTAAGCACCATCGCCTCTATGGATTTGGGTGATTATTATTTCGATGAAGCCAAAAATGAAGAGGCCATCGCTTTTTATGAATTTATTACTACCAAAAAATTTCCTGAAATAGCCAATATGGCTAGAATGAAAATTGCTAATATATCTGCTGAAGATTATCAAATAAAAGATTATCAACTTGCCTTAGCAGAATATGAAAATATTTTTACGTCTTCTGAAAATCAAAATATCAAAGAAGAGGCCATCTTAAGAATTATTATTGCTCACAACTTTCACGAAGAAGGGGAAAAATCTATCACCGCGATAAAAAGATACCGAAAACTTTATCCAGAAGGGAAATATAATTTAAATGGGGCTATAGATGCTTTATTAATTGAAAATATCACTCACTTAATGACTAAGTCTTATCTGAATAATGATTATAGCGATATTATATCTCAATATGTTAGATTTCGCCAAACAATCAATAAAAGTGATAATCAATTTATCTTGTGGCTATTAGCTGACGCCTATTCAAAATTAAATAATTACCGAGATTCTAGCCGGTTTTATCAAATACTATTAACGCAAGATAGCCCTAGCCGGTTTGGTGAAATTAGATTTGCTATTGGTGATAATTTTAAATTAAATACTATCTATAATGAAGCGTTAGTCTATTTTGAAGAAGTATCGCTAGACTCCCCCTTAAGCCTATTTGGTAACTACGCTAAATCTAGAATTGCTGATATCTATATCATCAAAAAAGATTACCGAATAGCGATCGAAGTTTTAGAAAATTTGATCGCTCAAATGCAAAATAATGATGACCCCCTTTATTATCACCTATTGCCCGCTTCTTGGTTTAAGCTAGGCTTGATTCAAAAAGAACTAGGATTATATGAAAGTGCCTTTACTTCCTTTAAAGAAGTTAGAGATAATTATCGTCACCCGCTAAGCAATCCTAATATACCTGATTATGTGCCTTTATCGTTTTTCTATCTTGGCGATATGACCTATCAATTAAAATCTTATCAGCAGTCGTTAATTTTCTATCAAGAAGCGATAGATAAATATCCAAAATCACCTCAAGTGCTCCAAGCTCTTTATTTTATGGCTTCCATTCATTTAACTCAAGAAAATTATGCCACCTCGCTAAAAACATTTAATCAAATACTAGCCACCGAGCAAGAAGGGGATAATCCATTTCAAAAATTAGCCCTAATTGGAAAAAATGAAATAGAGCGCAATCAAGCCTACGCTAAGTATTTAAGAGGAGATTTATCTCAATAATAATAATAATAATAATTATCTTAATAATCACTAACCAGCTAGCTCATCTATAATATATATATATATACTAACGGGATTGACGCTTATTTGTGATAACTTTAGTCAGCTTTAAGGCACTATAGCCAATCACAAAAATGCCCACTGCCACTAAACTTGTGATGCTACCCGTGGGCCAATCAAACCAAAAAGATATTACAATACCAACACCAAATATTATTAAATTCAATAAATAAGAAAAAATCATTATCTTTCCTACTGAAATTATTCTTTGCTCAAATAATAAAGGTGCTACAGAAATTAATGCTATCGTTAAAGTGATCCCCGCGATTTTGATAATTAATGGTAAAGTAAACGCCAATGCCAAAATAAGTACCAAACTTTGTCCCTTAACATTAATGCCACAAGTTGAGGCAAATTGGGCGTCAAAGCTGATTAACAATAGTTTACGGTAATTAATTGCTAAATATATCAATATCATAGCCAGCACTGCCGCCAGCACATAAACTTCTGTATCACTTACCAGCAATAGATTACCAAATAAAAAACCAGAAAAATCCTTCTGGTAACCAGGGCTAATCGTAATTAAAAAAATTCCCAGTGCCATACCAAGAGCGTATGTTAAATCTAGAAAAGAGCCTATCCGAGATTTTTCCTTGTAAAAAAATATAGTCACCGCTCCCCCCAACAATAAAGCGAATACTGGTGCTAGCAATATCACCGGCAAACCTACAAAAATTGCTACACCAATCCCTCCTAAACTAGCGTGGGTTAAAGAACTACTTAAATAATTTAAATTATTAAAAGTCACAAAAGTGCCCAAAATTGCCAATAAAGCTGAAATTAACCCCACCGCTAATAAAATTGATTTTAAAAAACTTATCTCAGTTATTAAATCTATCATGTTTTCGTTTTCATTAAGCTTTTATAAATATCAAGATTAGTATTATTATTAAGATGTGCTAAATAATCTACCATGCATTGATGGCCACAATCATGCCCTTCAGCATGGGTTGAGCCGTGGCCAGATTTATTATTATTATGCTCACCATGAAAAGGTATATCTTCTTCTAATGATGATAAACTGCCATGAATCACCACTTTTTTTTCTACACAGCCTATCTTGTTAACCGATTTTGGCAAAAAACTAAGCTCGTGAGTTACCATAACCACAGTAACTTGTTTACTTATATTTGATAAAAGTTGGCAAAAACTATCTTTTAGCTCTATATCAATATTATTAGTTGGCTCATCAAGCAGTAAAATTTCTGGTTGGCTCATCATTACTCTAGCGATAATTACCCGTTGTTGCTGGCCGCCAGATATTTCACAAAATCTCGATTTTGCCACCTTGGTTAACCCTACCTTATCTAACCAAGTTTTAGTTCTTTGTGATATTTCGTGGCGACTAAGTGTTTTATTAGATAAAAAACTACCTAAAGACACCACCTGCTCCACGGTTATAGGAAAGCGATCGTTTACTGGTATATTCTGAGGAACGTATCCTATCTTAGGTTTAGAAATATGAGGTTCTTCACCAAATACTTTTACTTTACCTTGTGTAGGGCGATTTATGCCCATGATTAATTTAAGTAAGCTAGTTTTACCGCCTCCATTTGGCCCTAAAATCAGTAAAAAGTCTTGCTTTCGTAAGCTAAAATCAACCTTTTCTAAAATATATCCTTGCTGATACTTAAAATAGACGTCTTTAAATTCGATCGCCACCGATTGTGTATTTCTCAAAATTTATTTTTCTGTAAATCCCTCAACTATTTTATCTGATAAATTCAAGATTGTATCTTGCCAAGTAGATCTAAATTCATGTGCTCTAATTAATCTGGCATTGGTTTCTTTAGCAATAATGCCGGCTCTACCTTTTTGACTATCTGAAGTTATTAAAATGTAATTAGCTTTATCTTTTTTCATTGCTTTAGTTATTTTAATAATATCAGTAAAGCTAGGTTCCACATGAAAGGGAGCTAACCCATAGCTTATCAATCCAAAATCTCTACCGAAATAGGCAGTTACCACATGATAGGAAAAAATTGTTTTTCCTTTATAAGGGGCTAATTTTTGAGTTAATTGATCATGAATGGTAGAAATTTCTCCTATTACCTGCTGATAATTGTTGCTTAATTGCTCCTTTTTGGAAGGCATAAGATCAACTAATTTAAGATATATCATGTTGGCTTGCTCCTTTAATATCACGGGAGAAAACCATGTATGCACGTCAAAATCTAATTTATGTTGCTGCTTATGTTTATGTTTAGGTTTATTTGACTTATCATTACTAGAATTATCATCATTTTTAATTGGCGAGCTGATATCATTAAGGTGCACTATAACCAATTTATCATTTAATCCCTTTAACTTGTTAATAATCGTTGCCTCATATGCCTGACCAGACGCTAAAAATAGATGTGCTTTTTTAAATATTTTTATTATGGAGGGCGTTATTTCAAAAAAATGTGGATCAGAATTAATTTTAAGCACCTCACTCACCATCACAGCTGAGCCCCCGATATCCTTTACCAAAGAAGCGTATGGAGGCAGGCTAGCTATCACTAAAAGTGGTTCATCACTAGCCTTATTCTTTGCGTTACTGATAGATGAAAATGTTAAATTTATAAGTAAAATTAAACTAATACTAATAATTTTCCGATAAGCAATCATGACCAAACTATATTTAATGATTATTAAAATAATAAACTACAAGTAAATATAGATATAGATACATCAGGCTAGGTGTCAATTATTTATTATTATTTAATTGCCATGATTTAGTGATTATTTATCCCTTGCTTAAACTAAGCCTAATGATATAATGCGAGGGCAGCTTGTGTTTAGATTATTAATAATCTATAAATTAGCAAAACATAATTAAAGCTTAAGATAATTTTTTAAGATAGCGTTGATTTTTACTAGCAGATAAAAAGTCTATGATACATTCAAAATATCGAATAATTAGTATATCAGTAGTAACAGCTACTTTTTTAATATCCTTGTTCTGTGGGCAGATAGCCTTTGCTCAAGGTCAAAAAGGATTAAATTATATTATAGGCTTTGATTATAATTTGCGTCCCGTTAGCCCTAAATTAACTAGCCGTAATAGTGGTAAAAGTATTACTTTTAGCAATGTAATCCATTCCTACAAAATTAAGGGGGGAATAACCTTTTTAACTTATAATATTTTATATATGGGTATAGAAGTGCAAGCAGGGGGCATTAGCGATGTATCAACTACTAAATTTACCAGTGATACTAAAATAAAAAAGTTTGATTATGACTTAAAAGCACAAGGATTTTTTGTTGGCTATCAGGCTTATTTTGGCAAGCAAACTAAGCGTAACTATAACTTTTATGGAGGAGCTGAATTTGCTTCAACCAACTATAGCACTCAATATGGGGGAGGAGGAATTTTCCATAAACACAAAATTAATGCAAGCACATCTTCGGTTAATTTATTCTTAGGGGCTAATTATTTACTAGGTTCTGCTGATTTTCATTTAGAACTAATATTTTCTGATAATAAGGGCATAGATAAAAAAACTATTGATGTTGATTATAAACATACCGACACCAAAAATCCTAGTAATAATGTGACCTACAAAGATACCTTCACCAATACCACTGATTTAGGCGGGATTAGCCTTAGCTTTGGTATTTTAAAATATATGTAGTAGTCCATTATTCTAAAATTAAACAGGTTATCTGGTTATCGTAAGACCATATATTATTCTTAGTGTTAACTAAAAAAGGTGAGTAAGTATGCCCCTACTAGTGGGATAAACCGAGTGCTAGTTATCAGATTTTCTTCGTTAGGTGATGTGGTGTTACTTAGCTGTTTATTTCGAGAACTCAAAAATATTTTTCCTCAAGCAAAGATAGATTTTGTTACTTTAGCAGAATTTAGCGAAATTCACTCTTTATCCCCCCATATAAATGAAATAATAAGTTGGCCTAGACTACACCATATAAAGAGTTTATGGATTCTTGCCGGTCTATTAAAGATAAATAAAAACTATGATCTAGTGATAGATGCCCATAAATCAACTAGAAGCTTGATTATATGGTTAAGATATTTATTTAGTAAGGCAATGTGGTTGAAGCTAAATAAAAAAACTTGGCAAAGGCAATTATTAATTTCTTTTAAATTCAACATATTAAAAAAAAATCCTTCTCGCCGCCAAACCTATCTTGATATACTAAAAAAATTTACCAATACAAATAAACTAAACAACTTATCAGAAATATTTGTTGATGAATCCATTGAACAAAGGCTTAATCAAAAAATTTCCTTAAATAAAATTAATAATTATATTGTAGTAACTCCTGGGGCGTCTTGTAAATTAAAGCAGTGGCCTATTGAAAATTTTATAAAAAGTTGCCTGAAATTATCACAAAATAATCACTTTATAATAGTAGGCGGCAGTGATGATGATTTATCTCGCCAACTGGCCGATAAATTAGCCGGCAAAGCCATAAATTTAGCAGGAACACTAACTATCCTAGAAACATGCGCTCTGTTGAAACACGCCCGCTACGTAATATCAAATGATAGCGCATTAACCCATTTAGCCGAAGCGGTAGGCACGCCTGCTCTCGTTATATACGGCCCGACAGTCAAAGAATTTGGCTTTACCCCCCAACTAGCTTTAAGTGAAATAATTGAAGTTAACTTGCCTTGCCGCCCCTGTTCAAAAAATGGTTCTGGAAGGTGCAAAAACTCTAATTATCTAGAATGCCTAACTTCCATCACCCCAGAGCAGGTAATAATAAGTGCTCGTAAACTAGAAAAATCTTTAAATTAAAGCAATTCAATTCATAGTAACCACTTCTTCCGCTAATGTAGGATGTATACCCACCACTTTAGCTAAATCATCTTTTGTTGCTCCTAAAGATATGGCCACCGCAAATCCTTGCATAATCTCAGGTGTATCATCTCCTATCAAGTGCAATCCTAGTATTTTATCATCTTTTGCTGAGGTGACCATCTTAATCAAACACTCTTCCTTATCACCAGCAAAACCAATTTTCATAGGAACAAAATTGCTACGATATACCTTAATCTTAATGCCCCTTGCTCTAGCCTCATCTTCGCTCAAGCCAACTGTGGCTATATTAGGATGGGTGAACACCGCACTAGGTACTTGGTCATAATTTATCTTTTCCAATTTACCCTTACCATCACCAAAAAGTCGATTAGCTAAATGCATTCCTTCCTTTATAGCCACTGGCGTTAAATCTAGTGGAGATGAAACATCGCCCACCGCAAATATTTTATCATCAGTAGTGGCCATATTTTGATCAACAATAATTTTTCCATTAGGGCCTACTTTAACTAACGTATTAGCCAACCCCAAACCTTCTATATTTATATCCCTACCCACCGCCAGCAAAACTTTATCATAAACATCTTGGCTATGATCATCAAAACTAGCCTTAATTAATCCATCCACCATCGCTAATGATTTAAGATTTGTATTATATCTAAACTTAATCCCCTGACCCTTCATGATTTCTTGAATCTTGAGCCTTATATCCATATCAAATCCCTGCAAATAAATATTTTTTCGGTAAGATATATGTACCTCCGCCCCAAATCCATTAAAAATAGACGCAAACTCAGTGGCTATATAGCCTCCACCGACTATTAGAATTTTATTGGGTAATTTATCTAAATAAAAAATCTGATCAGAATTAACACTTAACCCCTCATTAGGGATATTAAGTTTGCGGGCCACTCCCCCAGTAGCAATTAGAGTGTGCTTAGCTAGATACTCTTTACCGGCTACGCTAATTACCTCATTAGATAAAAATTTAGCTGCTCCCCTGAGAACCTTCACATTGGCAGTATCTAAAATTTTTTGATAAATATTATTTAATCTAGAGATTTCTTTATTTTTGTGAGCAATAAATGACGTCCAATTAAAAGTTTGTTTATCATCAATGAGCCATCCATAATTCGCTGCCATTTTAAATTCACGCTTAAATCCTGCAGCGTAAGAAAAAAGCTTTTTCGGTATGCACCCCACATTAACGCAAGTGCCTCCTAAATCACCTTTTTCTGCTAAAATCACCTTTGCCCCTAATTGAGAAGCTATTCTAGCCGATCTAACTCCGCCAGAGCCCCCGCCTATCACAAAATAATCACATTTTTCCATATATTTTCAAAAAATTTATTTATCGTTTAACACTCCCCAACTCATCCCTTATATTGCTATATCATTTATCATTGCAATTAATCGCTACATTAGATATCATTTTAAGTTATGGTAAATGATACTTTGAGTGGGTGCCTAATACCAAATATAAAATTATAACTAAAAAAATAACTTTTTTTTCAATCAACAGATTTAATCCTAATTTTAACCGATAATGAATAAAAAACTACCTATTTTAGTTGTGGATGATGAAGTTGAAATGAGAATAGCCCTCTCTGCTACTTTGAAAAGATGTGATTTTGAAGTGGAGCTATCTCATAATGCCATTGACGCTATCAGAAAAATTAAAAAAAATCAATATTGCCTAGTCTTAACTGATATGACTATGCCCAAGCGTAGTGGCGTGCAATTGCTAAAAGATATTAAAGAGATAATGCCATCTTTACCTGTCATCATAATGACAGCCCATGGCACTATTAAATCGGCAGTTGAATCTATGAAATATGGGGCCTTTGATTATATTTTAAAACCATTTAAGTTTGATGTGGTGGTTTTTTTAGTGGAAAGAGCCTTAGCCCAAAAAAGATTACCTATTGCTGATGGTAATAATATTGCTAATAATACTGCTGATAGAACTGTTGATAGTAATATTGATAATAATCTATCCTCAGCCGGCCAGCAAACCACCCCCAGTTCGCATAACACCCCCAAAGACCCGACTGACCGCTTTGCTTACCGGCAAATAATAACCAAAGATCCTAACATGATTGCTCTTTTGGATTTATCTAAATCGGTTGCCAACAGCAAATCTACCATATTAATCGAAGCAGAAAGCGGTACTGGTAAAGAATTACTAGCTGAATTTATCCATAAAAGTTCTGATCGAGCTAATATGCCCTTTGTGGCTTTAAATTGCGCCGCTTTGCCGGAATCTTTGCTAGAAAGTGAGCTCTTTGGGCACAAAAAAGGTGCTTTCACAGGAGCAATCAGAGACCATAAAGGAAAGTTTGAGCAAGCCAATAAGGGTACAATTTTACTTGATGAAATAACTGAAATGGCCCCTGCCCTGCAAGCCAAACTACTGCGAGTGTTACAAGAACATAAAATTGATAAAGTTGGCGGGTTAGACCCTATAAAAGTTGATGTGCGAGTAATTGCCACCACCAACCGAAATATATTGGAACATGTAAAAAGTGGTCACTTTAGAGAAGATTTGTATTTTAGACTAAATGTGATTCCGCTTTCTTTACCTCCACTGAGAGAAAGATCGGCCGATATAATCCTATTAGCTAATCATTTTATAAAAAAACACAGCACTATCAACAAAATACCACCCTTGCCCTTAGAAAAAGAAACTACCGATATATTAAGTGCATATCACTGGCAGGGAAATGTGAGAGAATTAGAAAATGTGATGGAAAGAGCCTCGCTTTTATCGGTAAATCAAAAAAATATATTACCTAATCATCTTTTAATGACCAAATTTCAAATCACATCCCCCAACCAAACGTCAGCTAGTTTGGGCAGCCTGATTAATGATCGATCTTCTGACAAAAAAAAATAATCTCACTCACCAACCTCAATAGCCAACCACCGGCCTAGCAACAAACAGGCACACCCAAAATGCCAATCCATCGGCTAGCATAATAAACGCACTAACCTCAATATATAATCACCCGCCTCAAAACAAATAGGGCTACCCAAAATGCTTATTCTCTCCAAAATCCATTAGTCCATCAGCTAATCCTATATCAACCACCAATAAAGTTTTAACAGGCAATTCATTAAGGCAAAATCCTAAAATATCAATCGCCGGTAAAACCACATCGGCTCTGTCTTCACTTAAATCAAGGTTATAAGCTAAAGTGCCTTTCTCTTGCTTCGCCACCAGATGTTTTAGGCTTGATAGATCGTCTGTTTCAAGCTGATTGGTTTTCTTATGCTGAGCAAACTTCTTCACCAAGCAAAAAATGGTATCAATTGCTCCCCCTGAGCCACTTATTACCATTGATTTATTTTTATGAAGCACTATTTGGTGAATAAAATCGCGTAACTTTTCCCACTGAGCCGCTCCTACTTGATTTTGTAATAAACGAACTGTGCCTATCTGAAAAGATTGTGCTAATAAGATATTGTCACCATCAAGCAAAGTTAATTCAGTGCTACCACCGCCAATATCTATGTGCAGTAAATAGTTGCTTGATAAATTTAACTTGCTCGCCACCGCCTGAGCAGTTATTTTTGCTTCTTGTTGATCACTTAATAATTTAATTCTAAATTCGGTTTCATGAAAAACCCTTGTCAGAATCAAAAAACGATTGCTCGCCTCTCGTAAAGCACTAGTAGCCACTACTTCATAGCTAGTTACCTGAAAAATATCCATCAACAGCCTAAATGATTTTAAACTCTTGATTAATTGCCCCACTAAATAATCACTTATCTCGCTTTTACCCTCACCCTTATACGCCCCTAACCTAATAGGTACCCGCAAAAAAACTTGCCTACTAACCTTTTTTTTACCTGATTTTTCTTGGTACACATCGGCCACCGAAAATCTTACCGCATTCGTGCCTATGTCAATAGCGGCGCAAACATCTTTTCTCATCAATTATCAATAAATAAATGAGAACTTAAGCAAATCCCATAAATGTATTAACCACCTGTGGCCAAAGTAAAATACCCACCGATATTAAAAAAGCTAACCAATAAGCCATCTCAAGATTTTTTGAATCTGCTACCACTGAATGCTCAAATACCCCTCGCTTGAAAAGGTGGCCAATTAATAAAATATAATATCCCACCGAGATAATACTATTAATTATCATTGCTCCGCCAATCCAAAATCCTCCTATCGGGGCGATTTCATAAAATAAGAATAATTTACCAAAAAATCCCGCCGTTAAAGGAATACCCGCCAAACTTAATATGAAAAAACTTAATAAAAAAACACTCCTCGGTGAACTCGCAAAAAGTCCCTTTAATTCTCCTAATAAAATGTTTTCTTTATCAGCAGATATTTTAATTATTATCGCCAACATACCAAAACTAGCCAGCAAATAAGCTAATAAATAATATCCCAAAACTGCCATTCCTTCGCTACGGTGAAATATTACAATAAGTAATAAATATCCGCTATGAGCCACACTAGAAAAAGCAATTAATCGCTTTATATCCTTTTGTAAAAATGCCATCGCATTGCCCACTAACATACTTATATTAGCTAATATAAGCACAAAAACTCCCCAGGGAGCAAACTTAATGTGGCTATCTAAAAAATTATAAAATATAACTAAAAAAACTATCTTAGGAACAGATATCAAAAAAGCCATAACCGCTGTCGGCGCCCCCTGATAAACATCTGCTGCCCAAAAATGAAACGGTGCTGCCGCTAGCTTAAAAGCTAATCCCCCCAAAAACATTATCCCCCCTATCACCAAAAAAAGATTTTCTGAATTATTAAGCTGGCCATTAGGAAATATATCAACCCCAAAGTGAAGTTGACCTGTGCCCCCATACATAAATCCTATCCCAAATAAAATAAATGCCGTGCTAAATGAACCTAGTAAAAAATATTTGAACGCCGCCTCCACCGAAGATCTGTCATATCTTCTAATCGCACACATCACATAACTAGTAATGGCAAGTATTTCTATTCCTACCAGTAAAGTTAAAAAATGTGTGGTTGATACTGCTATCATTGCTCCTAGCATTGCCGCTAAAAGCATTACATAAAATTCAAAATAATTAATCGATCGCCGCTGCAGATACCTAGTCGAAATTAAAGTGGTTAATACCCCCCCTAACAAAATTATTAATTTGAAAAAATCTAGCTCCCGCCTCTTAACTATCAACTTGTGAAAACCATAACCGCTAGTAGAATCTATGATTAGCACCGCCCCCGCCACCAACATAAATGCTATACTCAATAAAGGTATAACCCACATTCTTAAATTTGGACGCAAGAAAAGCCCCGCCACACTTAAAAAAATTACCCCTCCCGCTATTACCAGCTCAGGTAATATAATCGCTAACTGAAAATCTATATCCATCAGACGATTTCTTTAAATAAATCAAATAAAAAAGATGGATATATACCCATAATAATTACCGCAATAATAATAATCGCTAGTATTGCTATCATTTCATATCCTAATTTATAATTAATTCGCTCATTTATCAAAGATACCTCCCCAAAAAATAATCTTTGTATGATTTTAAGTTGATAAAGAGCTGCCAAAATAACTCCTCCCGTAGCTACTACCGTTAATCCAGGATAAAATTTGAAATTTCCTGATAAAATTGTAAACTCCCCCACAAATCCGCTCAAACCAGGTAATCCTATATTTGCTAAAGATAAAAATATGAAAAATCCTGCTAGAACCGGTGCTACCTTGAATAATCCATTGAAATTATTAGTTAGATTAATCCCTTTCCTCCCTTCCAAAAATTGAATTATCCAAAAAATTCCTGCCATAATAAGCGAATGTTGTATCGCAAAAAATATACTTCCCGCCAACGCCACCTCGCTATCACTAAAAATACCATATATCATCATGTTCAAATGAGATAAAGATGAGTAAGCAAAAAGACTCTTAATGTTTTTTGATTGCCAAGCCATCATTGCCCCATATATCACCCCCACCACCGATAAAAATAAAATTGAGCCTTGCCAAAATTCTCCCCCCTCTCCTAATAATTTGTGGCTATATCTATAAAATCCATACCACCCCATTTTAGATAGTAATGTCGCTAAAATTACTGTTAAAAATGTTGGTGCTGCCTGATACGCCCCCGCCTGCCACCCGTGAAATGGAAAAAGTGGTGCCTTTATCGCAAATGCGATGGCAAATAACGCCCATATCAAATTATTATTAAGTGCCCGCACCTCAAGCCAATCAACATATCCCCCCCCGCTAGCTAGATCGCCATAGTAAAAATATATATATACTATCCCTAAAAACATCACCAATGAGCCAGCAATCGTATAGAGGTAAAAATATATCGCTCGGTATTGATCTTTAATGTTGATGAAAAATAATCCTATCACAGGCAACATCACCAATTCCCAGAAAATATAAAATAATAACACGTCGCTAGCCAAGAAAACCCCTATCAAAAATGCTTCTAAAAGTAGCATTAAAGCAGTGTTTATTTTTATATTCTCCTTGCCAACCCCCGCCACAGCACTGCCTACAAAAATAAATGTGGTAGTTAATACTAAACTTAAAGAAATATAATCTATCCCTAACCTAAAATTAACCTGCATCACGCTAAGCCAAGGTATATTGATAATATCGTGAAATTTATCTAATCCATCAAATTTAAAACTATATATAGCCGCCGCTAAAGATAATAATGTGAAAAAAATAAAATTTATTCGCTGCCACTTGTAATCGCTAGGTAAAATTAAAGCCACTGAAAAACCTGCCAATGGAAGCAATATCAAGCTTACTAAAATAAATTCCATATTTGTTATTTCAATGATTTAATAAAGCCAGCTGGTTAAAAATAATATTACTACTATAGCAAATCCGATCATCATGCTAAATCCTATTGCTAAAGCGTAATCTTGCATATTTCCGCTTTGCCCAGTTTTACCTATAGATTCTCCTATCTTCAAAAAAAATCGCCTCCCCCATTTAGGTGCACTATGAAAAAAATCTTCAAAATATGCTATCCCCAATCCCTTTACCAAATTAGAAAAGGGTTTCGCTATATAGTCTTGATAAATATCGTCTACAAAAAATTTTCCCACCAATAATCGGTTCCACCCATTATCTTTTTCTATGGGCAAAGATTTCCTATATCTCATTCTGGCTAACAAAAAACCACCCACCGCTACCGCTAAAGATGTGGACATCAATAAAATTTCTGTCATAGATTGATCTATCCCTAACTGACTAGGCATAACCACCACCTTTGCTAAATATAAATTTATTAGATTTCCTACATGAAAAATATCAAGATAATGAGGTACCCCCAACAATCCAACTAAAACAGTCCCCGCCGCCAACACAATTAATACATATTTCATTGCCGCAGGCTCAGCTACTAAGCTTGGATAGCTCTTTTGTGAATGTTCTGCAGACTGACCATAGAAAATTAGATAAAAAAGCCTATACGTATAATAAGCACTTAAAAAGGCGATCAAAACCGCTAACAACCAAACATCCCATCCTCGATCAAGGTATAGCTGCCATAATAATTCATCTTTACTGAAAAATCCCGCCCCAAAAGGTAACCCAGATATGCTCCACGCCCCAATCGCAAAAATTAATCCTGCCAACGGTAACCTAAGTTTTAACCCGCCCATCTTTCTTAAATCCTGTTGGTGGTGAAGCTGCACTATCACCGAGCCAGCTACCAAAAATAAAAGTGCCTTGAAAAATGCGTGCGTTGTTAAATGAAACATTGCCGCCCCATAGCCGCCCGCCCCCAACGCCATAAACATATAGCCTAGCTGGCTGATCGTTGAATAGGCTAACACCTTCTTTATATCCCACTGCTTAGTCGCTATCAAAGCACTAACCAAGGCACTAAAAGCTCCAGTATACAAAATAACCGATTGGGCTAGCTCAGATAACTCAAATATAGGCCATAGCCTAACTATCAGATAAATACCAGAAGTAACCATTGTAGCCGCATGTATTAAGGCTGAAACCGGCGTGGGCCCTTCCATTGCGTCTGGTAACCATGTGAAAAGAGGAAATTGCGCCGACTTACCCGTAGCCGCAAAAAATAATAATATACATATCAAACTCACCAAACCTACTCCTATCTCCCCACTAGCCAAAGCGTTAGGAATTACTTGATTAAGTTTTGTGAAACTTAATGTGCCAAAATTATTAAGTAAAATGAAAATAGCTATTAAAAAACCAACATCCCCTATTCTATTAGTCACAAATGCCTTCGTTGCCGCTATTGCCGCTGCTTTGCGGTGATAGTCAAACCCTATCAACAAATAAGAACACAGCCCCACCCCCTCCCAACCAATAAACATCACCAACAAATTATCCCCCAACACCAACACCAACATGAAAAATATGAATAGATTCATATAACTAAAAAATCGCCCCGCATCTTCTCTATCTCGCATATATCCCACCGAATATATATGAATCAATCCCCCTATTCCCAAAATTATTAACAGCATCACCATTGATAAATGATCAAGGCGGTATGCCACCTCTAATAACCAGCTATCCGTCTCCAACCAATTAAACCAATGCTCTCTAATTAAAAATTCCCCCACTCCAAAAAATAAACCTCCTGCTATAGTAAATGGAATTATTACCGCCATCACCCCCACCAACATTGCTAACCACTTAGGTATTACCCTGCTACCTAAAATGTTTATCGCAAATCCAGCTAGCGGAATTAGTATTATTAAAAAAGACCAGCCCACCATCTAAGATCCTAAAGTATTGAAATTGTTTATATATATCCCCGCCTTATGCCGGTGCAACATCAAAATAATAGAAAGCCCCACCACCGCCTCAACTGCCGCTATCACTATCATAAAAAAAGCTATCATCACCCCATCTAATGAGCGGTGATAGCTAGCAAAGCTAACTATTAAAAGATTGCCCGCATTTAGCATTATCTCAACACTCATAAAAGCTACTATCGCGTTTCGCCTAGTCAATAATCCTAAAAAACCTATCGTAAACAAAATCACACTTAGCAAAAGTAAATTATTGATTATTAACATTGATTAATCTTTGCTCCTATTATATCTGATCTGTATAATTTTTCTTAGTCAACACCACCGCTCCTAACACCCCCACCAACAGCAAAATTGACATTAATTCTACTATTAATATAGATTTTTCCCATAAAGCCTCAGCAAATAGCTCACTAGCCCCTATTAGCTCTATATTATTTTCTGTATAATTACCTAAAACAGGCAAACTCCCTTTAAAATTAACTACTGCTGGAATTAAAACTGACATCAACCCTATTGATAATAAAAAGGCTGTACCCCACCGCCAATTAAGGTTTATTTCTTCAAAATCTGTTCTTGTATTTAGCAACATTATCATAAATATAAACAGCACCATAATCGCTCCTACATAAATTAAAAGTTGCATTGCACCAAAATATTCTTGCTTCATCCAAATATATATTGCTGCTAATACAAAAAAAATTAACATCAAGCTAAGACCTGAATACATAGGATTAGGGGCTAACACCGCCACACTTGCTGCAATAATAGCAACTGAACCTAATACCCAAAAAAGACTGTTTGATAACAAGGACGCTTCCATTTTTTAAAAATTCAAAAATCCAAGTTTATAAATAATTCTGTTTGATGTTATAATAATGATTTTATAAAAGTCAATCACTTAATTTTAGCGACCTTAACTAATAATAATATCTTTGTTATATGATTTTTATAGCTTTACCATTTGATTATTAACTACTACTTTTTAACTTAATTTGTATTTTACTAGTTTTTTATCGTTACTACTTCAATAAAATCTAATGAAAATAATTAACGCTGCTACCTATCTAGATATCATTAACAACCCTCAAGCTCAATCTAATACTGATATTACGGCTGAAAATATTAAATTATCCGAGCAAGTAAAGGAAATTATTCGAAATGTTAACCAAAATGGCGATCAGGCCCTAAAAGACTATACAAAAAAATTTGATAACCTATTAATTAATCAAATAAAAGTGCCTGAACAAGCCATTAATGACGCCTTTGTTAATTTATCTTTAGAAAAATTAGATGTCTTTAAAATTGCTATCGAGCAAATAAATTATTTTCAAAAGAAAAATTTACTCCAATCATGGCAAGAAATTCAACCAGATGGCACCAAATTAGGTCAAATAGTAACTCCCATAGATAGAGTCGGCGTTTATATTCCAGGAGGCAAGGCAGCTTATCCTTCTAGTGTGATTATGAATGTTGTGCCAGCTCAAATAGCTGGTGTGAAAAATATCGCCGTGGCTACTCCACCTTCAAATAATATGCTACCCAATTTAGATGTGTTGGCGGTGTGCCATCTATTAGGCGTTAATGAGGTTTATATGGTTGGTGGAGCTCAAGCTTTAGCGGCCCTAGCTTTAGGCACAGAATCCATTAAAAAAGTCGATAAAATTTGTGGGCCGGGAAATCAATTTGTAACCGAGGCGAAAAAACAACTTGTTGGTATAGTAGGTATAGATTCTCTGGCTGGTCCTTCAGAAGTAATGGTTTATAGCGATTATCACGAAAATAAGGTGAAAGACATTGCCTATGAACTACTTGCTCAAGCTGAACACGACCCCTTGGCCAAAGTTACCTTGATTACACCTTCTTTGATATTAGCTGAGGCGGTTAAAAAGTTTATTGTTGAAATATTAAATCAGCAAGAACGAAAAATTATCATTAAACAAGCCCTTAATAATTGCTCTTTGGTGATTGTAAAAGATAAATCTCAAGCAATAGAAATTATCAACCAAGAAGCACCTGAGCATTTAGTGATTATTGGCCAGCATGATGATTTGTTAAAAAATATTAAAAATGCAGGAGCAATTTTTGCTGGCGATTACGCTACTGCCGTTACAGGTGATTATATGGCCGGCCCTAACCACACCATTCCTACCAACCGAGCGGCTAGATTTTCATCTCCTTTAAGTGCTAATGATTTTGTTAAAACTTCTTCGTTTGTTGATTTATCAGAACATAAATTTAAACAATTAGCCCCCAGAATAATAAGATTTGCTGATATGGAAGGGCTATTTGCTCATACTAAAGTAATCAAGGCAAAACTTGATGATTAGTTAAAATTGCTTTAACTTATATATAATAAAAATTATTTGTTTGTTTTTTATTAATATTTTTTAAAATAATCTGAAAATGCGTGCAGCTAGCCTTGATCGTGTGACCAACGAAACCAACATTACCTGCCAACTTGATTTAGAAAATTCATCTAAAGGCAAAATTAACACCCATGTCGGTATGTTAGATCATATGTTAGAGCTATTTAGCTTTCATGGAGAATTTCATTTGAATATAACTGCTAAGGGTGATTTAGTGGTAGATGCTCACCATTTAATTGAAGATGTGGCTATAGTATTAGGCTTATTGATTAATAAATTGGTCGCTCAAAAACCGGGCATCACTAGATTTGGTAGCTGTTTTTTGCCGATGGACGAGTCTTTAGTGAGAACGGTGGTTGATTTATCAGGCAGGCCTTTTCACGTATTTAAAGGTGAATTTGGTGGTAATAATATAGGAGCGTTTCCTTGTGATATGGTGGAGCACTTTTTTTATTCATTGGCGATTAATGCTAAATTTAATTTGCATCAAGAAATAATTTACGGCAACAATGATCATCACAAACTAGAAGCCCTTTTTAAAGGATTGGGGGTGGCTTTAAAAAAAGCTTGGTTGGTGAAAAATGATAAAATAACTTCCACTAAGGGAGTGTTGTAACTGTGATTGCCGTTATAGACTACCGAATAGGTAATTTATATAATTTAAAAAATGCCCTTGATAAAATAGACGCTTCATCAAAAATAGTCACTTCCCCTAAGGAATTAGCTAGGGCCAAAAAAATTATTATTCCTGGGGTATCATCTTTTGATGTGGCGATGCGTAATTTTAAACACTATGGCTTTTATGAAAAAATTATCGAAATTGCCCACACAGGAATACCTATTTTAGGAGTGTGCGTGGGTATGCAGATTTTATTTTCTATAGGAGAAGAAAATACTACCACTAAAGGACTTAATTTAATTAAGGGGCAAGTTAAAAAATTTACTATCCCCTTTAAAATTCCTCATATGGGCTGGAATCAGCTATCTTTTACCAAGGATGATAATCATCTACTCAGTGGGCTTGAAAATGGTGCTTGGGTTTATTTTGTTCATTCTTATTTTGTAGAAACTAGTGCCCAATTTTCCATTGCGACCACTGATTATCAGCAAACATTTTGTAGCGTTTGTGCTCATAAAAATATTTATGGATTGCAATTTCATCCCGAAAAAAGTCAAAAAAACGGCTTGAAAATTTTATCAAACTTCTGCTTTAATAAAGATTAATCTTGTTAGCTAAAAGAATTATTCCTTGTTTGGATATTAAAAATAATCGAGTTGTTAAAGGAGTAAACTTCAACAATCTTAAAGATGCTGGCCACCCTTTAGAGCTAGCTATTGATTATGAAAAACAAAATGCTGATGAGCTAGTGTTTCTTGATATTAGCGCCTCTTTAGAAAATCGAAATACTAAAATTGAGTTAGCTCAAAGTGTGGCTAGGAAAATTTTTATCCCCTTTACCATAGGTGGAGGTGTGAGCAGCCTTGATAGTATGATAAAAATTGTTAAAGCAGGTGCCGATAAAGTTGCTCTTAATAGTGCCGTGATAAAAAATCCTGATCTTATCCAACAAGGAGCGAAAGAGCTAGGATCGCAATGTATTGTGGTGGCGATTGATATCAAAAAATATGGAAATCGTTGGTTTGTGCACAATTTGGCTGGCTCTGAAAAAACTGATTTAGATGCCTTTGAATGGGCAAAAAAAGTTGCTGATTTAGGGGCTGGTGAGATTATTTTAACTAGTATGGATAGAGACGGAACTCAAAGTGGATTTGATTTGGAAATAACTGCTAAAATTAGCAAAACTGTGCGCATCCCGGTGATAGCTTCAGGCGGGGTAGGCAAACTGAGTCATTTTAGTGATGCATTCAAAATTGGCTATGCTGATGGAGCTTTGGCCGCTAGCGTTTTTCATCAGGGTATTTTTTCGATTAGTGAGGTAAAAAAATATCTGCGTAGCCAAGCTATCGTCACTAGATGCTAAGCACTGCATAGTAAAAAAATGTTATCACCAAATCATCAAAGAAAAATTTGCCTTGCTCCCATGATGGGCGTCACCAATTTACATTTTAGATTCTTGGTGCGGCTAATATCAAAAAATTGCTGGCTCTATACTGAGATGATTCCCGCCGCCGCTATTGCCCTAGGAGATAAACTACATTTACTAGATTTCGGTAAACTAGAAAATCCTATCGCTCTTCAATTAGGGGGAAATAACCCAAAACATATGCAAATAACTGCTAAAATAGCAGAAAAGCTGGGCTATGATGAGATAAACCTAAACATAGGCTGCCCCAGCCCCCGCACCACCGCTGGCGGATTTGGGCTTTGTCTGCTCAAAACACCAGACAAGGTGGCTGAGCTAGTAGATGCGATTAAAAGCCAAGTTAATATCCCAGTTACCATTAAAACCAGAATTGGGGTGGATGAGCTTAATGAAAAATTTCATTTAGAAAATTTTATCGGAAAAGTTCATCTAGCTGGGTGCAACACATTTATCTTACACGCTAGATCAGGACTTTTATCGGGCATAAATCCTAAAAAAAATCGTAAAATTCCTAATATCAATTATCAAATGGTATATGATATTAAACGTAAATTTCCTCATCTAGAAATTATCGTAAATGGAGCAATAGCATCCATCAACGGTGCTAAGCAGCATTTAGATAAGGTGGATGGCATTATGATAGGTCGAGAATTTGTTAGTAATATATGGTTTTTGAAGGAATTGGAGTGTAGCCTAGATTTTGCTTCACCAAATAAAGATCATCAAAAGGCGTCAATTGCTCTAAATTATTTAGACTACGCCTGCAAAAAATTAAATGATGAGCACTCACCCAACTCACCCAGCTCAACTATATCTCGATCTAAACTTCTATCTCCTTTATTTAGTATGTTTTATGGATTCATGCAAGCAAAAAAATTACGCCTCTTTGTTTCTGACGCTATCCAAGAAAAAATATCTTGCTCCCAATTAGAAAAAAAAATATGCGCCTACCTAGATAATTCGTAATTAACTGAAATAATAGCTAATAACTAATTACCACCAGTCAATCGCCATTCATCAAGCTTATCTTTAGCAGATATATTTACCGAATTAATCTGCTTAAAATAAAATTTTTGCGAATTAAATCCTATCTCATCATTATTTCCCAAATACATCTCTTCTATACGCTTAGAATTAACAAAGGTTGTTCCCTCTTTGGAAAGGTTAATTAATTTAGCTCGGCCTAATACAAATAATATTTTAGCGTGATATGGCTCTACCGTATGATCGTGTAAAACCAAATCATTGGCCCTTGAACGACCTATATAGGTTACATTATTACTAATATAAACCGTCTTTGCCTTAGGATCACTAGGCCTTAAAATAGGTGTTTTAGCTAAATCTGTAGTATGTAAAAGCGACATTTCACTGCCCGCCCTGTTGTGCACCACGCGGCGATCAGATATGCGAGGCTCATTATATAAAAAAGTTGCCTGCCCACCAAAATCTAAAACATCTTCATGATAAATAAGTGCCTTTTTAAGCCTTCTCCGGTTTCTTAATGTATATTCTCGGTAGTTTCTATCATCTATCATCAACAAATCCCTATGGGAAAAATATACCCTCCGCCAGTAACGAGGGATATAGCTAACGATTTTTTTTCTTTCTGCCCACTCTGCCAAGTTCTTATCCCCACTATTAAGCTTAATAAATCTTATATGAAATGGATGAGATATATCCCAAAATCCACGCTCTTCTTGCCTGGTGGGCGTATCCATTAATATTCGTAAAAGAAAAAGTAGACCCAGCCCCGCTAAAATATAAATTATACTAGTGAACCACATACTCCTTATCAGTAAAAAATTGTGCCTTAGCTCCCCCGATAGATATAATATCTCCATCTTCTAAAATCTGCTCATCAACCTCTCTAAAATTAATGCTAAGTTGGCTATCAAAAGCATTAGCCACCAACACAAACCTGCTTGGTGTTTGATAACTCACTACCTTAGCATGAGATGGTAATACCCCATAATAACTGCTAAGCCTTAAATTATCCTCCAAAGATGAACCAATATGATAAATCTCCCTATCTATACCAAACAACCTCCCCGCTAATTTTCCATTTATTAATCTTAAAAAAGGCGTGCGTTGCTTAAGATAAACGATGAATAAAAAACTAACCAAATAACCAAAAAATAATCCTGACCATAAAACCCAAAATTCACTATAATAGTATGTCAACAAAGCTCCTACTACCCCAGCAAATAATCCTGCTAATATAAACACCCCCCTTACTCTATACAAACTAAACCCAGAAATTCGATTAGTCCACAAAGCTATTACCGCCATACATAATAAAAAATAATGAGCGAAAGTGTGATATATATTGCCTCCCCAGCCAAACACCTCATAATATGACACCGCCTCGCTAGCGAAAATTAAAATACCTGAAATTACCGCCCAACCGCTATTCATAATCGAAAAATTAAGCGTCCGCATCTTATCTATTAATAATAAACTAATTAAATAAGACGACGCCAACCCCAAAAAAAGAATACTGAACCTAAATTCTGCAATTTGACTATATATTACCTCGAAAATCCCTAAACTAATCAAAAAATTAGCCGAATACAGCATCGCCAAGCTACTTACTCTCTTCAACAATAATCCTTTAATCAACCTTATTTATCTGAATTTTTCTTGTTGTATCTTCTTAAAAATGCCGGGTACTCTCTATCTTCAGTGAGCTTTTTATCTCCCACCAATTTACCTGGTATAAATGGATCTCGCTCTATTCGCTTAAGATCATCACTACTCAAAACTAACTCAACTTCCTCATTATTATTACTATCATTGCCATCATCCTCTTGATTATTGTCATCTATATTTCTATCATCTGTATTGGTATCATCAATTTTTGCTTCGCCTACTCCATCCTCACTACCAGCTCCTGCTAATAAATCTAAATTCTTATTTTCATCATCTCCAGTTTTTCCAGCCAGTGCCTCCTTTTTAGAAAAATCACCCTGCTTAGGAGAGATATGTATCACCTTCGCTAAATCACTATCTTGTTCCTTATCCGTTTCTTCTGTTTGCTCTTCTTCATTAAATCGATCAAAACTAGATTGCACAGTAATTCGCTCATTAACGTCTTCCGTAATTAATTGATCATCAAATCCAGTGGCAATTACCGTTACTGTAACCTCGCTTTTCTTGCTCTCATCATAAACCAAGCCAAACATCACGTCCGCATCTTCTGTGCCATAACTCTCAATATAAGACGCCGTGTTTTTAGCATCTAGCAAAGTAAATTCCTTATCTGCTACTATATTAATAATCGCACCAGTAGCTCCTTTTATGTTAACCTCGTTTAATATCGGGCTTTTTATCGCTCTCCTCGCCGCCGTTAAACCTCTGCCCTCACCTACTCCACTACCTATGCCTATAATTGCCTTGCCCTTATTTTTCATCACTGTTTTTACATCAGCAAAATCTAGATTTATCACCCCTGTGCGATTAATTAACATAGTTAATCCACTAATCGCCTGCTTCAAAACATCATCAGCCATACGAAATGACTCTATCACTGTCATTACCTGGTTATCATTTCCTGCTATCTCTAATAACCTATCATTAGGGATTATCATTAAAGTGTCTGTATGTTTCCTTAATTCATCTACTCCAGCAGCAGCTATTTTGTTTCTCTTTCTTCCCTCAAATAAAAATGGCGTTGTTACCACTCCCACCGTTAAAATGCCCAACTCTTTTGACATTTGTGCCAAAACAGGCGCCGCACCTGTGCCTGTGCCCCCGCCCATACCAACAGCAATAAACACTACTTCACCGCCTTTTAAATATTCTTCAATATCTGACCCATCCTCTAAAGCCGCTTTACGCCCTATATCTGGCTTCATACCAGCCCCTTGCCCTTTTGTTAATTTTTTACCAATCACTAACTTTGTGTTAGCCGATGATTCATTTAACACCGCTATATCTGTGTTAATCACACAATAATCAACCCCCACTATGCCATCGGCTATCATGCGGTTAACTACATTCCCCCCACCACCACCTACGCCTATCACCTTTATTAATGGTGGTTTGAATTTGCTTAACTCATCATAATTAGATGAAAGATCGATTTTATTATCAAACATTATTGTATTTTAATGTAATTAGACTGCTTATATATAAATAGTAATTTATCACTCAAAAATTATTTGCCAATATTTGGCTTTCTTGTTGTAGTATATCTTTTCTTGTCCTATGTCAAACCTATGCTAAAAGAACTTTTTCAAAAATTCCACCATGCCCCTACTCACATTAATTCTAGTTTTATTAGGAGCTTGATTGGTAGGATAAGAAATTATTTTATTCTCTATCCCATATCTAATAAAACCTACTACCCCTGAAAATATTGGTGAATCAACAAAATCCTTTACCCCAATAATATTTAACGGCTTACCAATTCTCGTTGGTATCTCTAACACCTTTTTGCTTAAATCTTGTATCCCAGGAATAAGGCTGCTCCCCCCAGTTAATACTATCCTGGAATCATAAATATCTTTATTAATCGATTTTAAAATCATATCCTTAATTAACTCAAACATCTCACTAAGCCTCTCTTCCATAATAATCGATAATACCCTTTTTTCTACTATACGATCAGGCCCCCCTTGAACCGATATATTAAGCAAATCTCCCTCATTCACCATAGTTCTCATGGCCACTCCATCTTCATGTTTAATTCTGGTGGCCTCGCTATTAGAAATTCTTAATCCAAAAGCTATATCTTTAGTTAAATTATTTCCTCCTAAAGGTAATACAGATGTATGCACCACCGAATCACGATTAAATATTGCTATATCTGACGTCCCCCCTCCTATATCTATCATGATCACCTTTTCTTGCCGCTCCTCAAGGTGCAACACCGATAAACTAGAAGCCAAAGGCTCTAACACTATATCAGCTACCTTTAGACCCGCCATATTGCACGATTGAACAATATTTGTAAGAGCCGTTGTTGAGGCTAACACTATATGCACCTTAGCCTGTAAACGCTTACCGGCCATTCCTAAGGGGTTTTTTATCCCATCTTGGTCATCAACTGTATATTCTTGTGATAAAATGTGGATAAGCTCTTTATCAGGTGCATGAAACGCCCTAGCAGCATCTATCACCCGCTCTATATCTTGTTCTTCCACTTTACCCCCTCTCACCGCCACCACTCCTTCCATATTAATTCCTTGTATATGATGACCTGCTATGCCCACATAAACATTTTGGATGGAAAAACCACAACACTGCTCACACTGCTCAATCGCTCCTCTGATTGATTTTACCGCTATATCTATATTAGATATCACCCCTTTTCTCACCCCCTCAGCGTCCACCTTTCCTACTCCCAAAATCTCTAATTCATTGCCCTCTTTGTGCCGAGCAGCTACCGCACAAATTTTAGTTGTGCCTATATCTAATCCCACCATAACATCTAGTGGTTGTTGACCTCGTAGATACATTGTTACTTACTCCTTAATATAATGATATAATAATATAATAATAATATGAAATATCGTTCAAAATTAATTGGTATCAGTTCCTATTTTATCCCCTTAAAAGTATACACCCTCTTATCCTTTCCCTCAAATGCTATCTCTAAAAGATAATTACACTCATTTAAAACATCAATAAACCTATCCGCCCACTCTATCACCACCAATAAAGATGAATTTAAATATTCTAATAAATCGATTCTAATTAAGTCCGCCCCGCTTTGCAAGCGATATAGATCAAAATGTGCTACCTTTATTTTTTCTTGATAGATATTGCAATATGAAAAGGTCGGGCTACTCACCTGTTTTGCAAAATTATTATCTATCCTCGTCAAAACAGATTTAAGCAAACTAGTCTTGCCCGCTCCCAATTCTCCAATCATTCCTATATTAGCGTCTGGATTAAGATTAATCACCTTAACCACCTCAATTAAAATTTCTTTTTCCTCGCTAGTTTTAATGATAAGTCTATTCAAAATATCTTACCCTAAAATTAAAATATAGAAAAATCATTTATCCTATATCCAAGCCTTAGTCCCATCTTCATATATCTCCTGCTTCCATATGGGCACCCGTTTTTTAAAACTACTTGCCACATAAATTAACGCCTTAAAAGAATCTTTACGCCTTGGTGCTCTAGCCACCAATAAAACACTAATTTCTCCCGCGATCACCTTACCTAACCTATGTTTAAATAAAAAATAATCTATTTCACATTTATTTCTAACCTCTTTTACAATCGCTTGAATCTCCTTTTTAGCCATCTCTTGATAGGATTCATAAAAAAGAGAGCCCACCCACTTTTCCTTAAATTCTCTCCTCACCACCCCTAAAAAGCTACTAACTGCCCCATTATCAACATCTATATAATCTGTTAAATCTAAAATAGGACTTATTTTATCAAAAGTTAATATAACCTCTACTCGCATTATCCCCCACTTACCGAAGAAAATATGGCAATCTCCTCAACCGTATCTTTAACTATCTCATCATCAAGCATATATTTATAATCACATGCCAATTTTAACGATGATTCATATTTTTTTAAACTAGGATAACAACGGCAAATTTCTGCTATAAACTGATTTTTAGTTAAATTTTTTGCTAAATCAATCTCCAGCAAACCCTTACCTATCTTTTCCTTTACCAAAGCAAACGTCTTTATTTTATATAACACCACCCAACTTAAGCCTATCATAGAATGTATGACAATTATCATAGGTTAATTTCATAAACTCAGCTTCACCGATATTTAAAAATCCGGCTAACTCCTTTCCTATTATACTAACATAGCCAGGAATATTTCCCTTTCCTCGGTAAGGTGCCGGAGCTAAATAGGGAGAATCTGTTTCTATCAAAATTTTATCAGTCGGTGTTTTAAGCAAAAATTCCCTTATCTCATCCCCCTTCTTAAAAGTCGCTATTGCATTATACGAAAACCAACTATCAAACCTCATCCCTAATTCAAATAAAATATCTTTTGAGGTAAAACAATGAAATAATGCCTTTAATCCCTTCTTTAAATATGGTTCCATAGCAGCGATGGTCTCCTCTTCCGCTTGCCTGGAATGAATAACTATCGGTAATTTAAGCTCTAATGCCATTTGCATTTGCTTTTCAAAAACTACCCTTTGATCACTCAAAGACGTTTGTTGCCGGAAAAAATCAAACCCACACTCCCCAATAGCTAAAATCTTTTTGTTACTGCTTAATTCCTCAGTAATGCCATCAAGATAAACCATCGCTTGCTGGTTAGCGTCATTAGGATGAACGCCTAATGTTCCATATACATTATCAAATTTTTTGATATTAGATAAAACCTGTTTATTATTAGCCGGCGACGTGCCGATAGTCACCATTTTATCCACCCCTAACTCCATAGAGCTACTCACCACATCTTTAGTGTCTCCTTCTATCATCTCTAAATGGCAGTGCGTATCAATCCAATTCATATTCTTAAATTTTAGTTTCTCGTTAAACTATAATTAATTTTAAAATAAACCAAATACCTACATAGCCTTTAATGTGGGTGCTAACCCCTTAGCAACTCTATGAAGATCAAAATCTATAATACAAGGTTTCTTCGATTTTATAGCCTTGAGCAAAGTTGGTAATATCTCAAATTTATGATTAATCTTATACCCCTGCCCTCCCATTGCCCGAGCTAGGCCAACAAAATCAATTGTATGCTTAAAATTATGTCCAAAATAACGGCCTCCATATTTAGTTTTTTGTAGCTCGCGAATCATGCCCAATTTTTGATCATTCACAATAAAAACCGTTAAGGGCACGTCATATTCTACCGCCACCACAAATTCTTGCATATTCATATAAAAACTACCATCGCCTGTAATGTTAATAGCTGGTTTAGTAGGATCCGCAAACCAAGCCCCAATCGCTGCAGGAAGCCCAAAACCCATAGTGCCTAACCCACCTGATGTTAATAACGGCCAATGTTTAGAATTATTACAAAAATGAGTGGCCCACATCTGATGGCGACCCACGTCTGTGCTTAAATGCAGCTCTTGGTCTATTTTGGAAATCTCACTAACCGCTAATCCTATTATCTCAGCTTCTTCCCATTTTCCTAAAATATTATCATTCGTCTTGCGTTTAAACCACTTCTGCTTAGGAAATTCCGCCCGCTCAACTAAGCCCTTTAATAATAAATTCAACGCCTCATTAATATCTCCCACCATAGGAATATCAACTGCCACCGTTTTACTTATTTCTGCCGGATCTATATCAATATGCACCACCACCTTATCTTTTAAAAAATAACTCTTCTTTTGCATAGTAGATCTATCACCAAACCTAGTGCCTATAGCCAACACCATATCAGATTGCACCACCGCCCGATTAGCATCAGCATTGCCATGAGTGCCCAGCATGCCTAAAAAAAGATCATGATCTTCAGGCATCGCCGATTTACCCATTAAAGTTCTCACTACCGGCACACCAGTTTTTTCTACAAAAGCAAGTAATTTTTGATTAGCTCTAGCCAAAACAACTCCTCCCCCAGCAATAATCAAAGGCCTCTCTGCCTTGCGTAATGCCCTAAAACATCGCTTAATTTGACCTATATGAGGAACTAAAGTAGGCTGATAACCCTTATTTTCTCTAGTCTCTGATAAATCATAATGAGCTTTCTTTTCTTGAATATCTCGAGGAATATCAACCAACGTAGGCCCATAACGCCCGCTACTAGCAATGAAAAACGCACTCCTAATCGCAGGAACAAGCTCCTTTTCATTATAAATAAGCTCATTATGCTTCGTAATGGGAATGGTCATATTAAAAGTGTCCACCTCTTGAAAGGCGTCAGTTCCCACAAAATCACGCGAAATTTGCCCTGTTAACGCCAATATAGGTACAGAATCAAGATAGGCGTCGGCTAAACCTGTGATTAAGTTAGTTACCCCAGGGCCAGATGTAGCCAAACAAACTCCCGGTACCCCCTTAACTCTAGCATATCCGCCAGCCATAAACGCAGCACCCTGCTCATGCCTGGCTAAAATATGCTTAATTTGCGTAGATTTAGCCAAGGCATCATAAATAGGCAAATTAGCACCACCAGGATAACCAAATATTATCCTAACACCTAGGTCTTCTAAAACCTTAATTATCGCTTCAGCACCATTTATTTCCTGCATGCCATATTAATCTAATTTTGCCTACGCCTCATCAGCTTCATAATTCATTACCAGCTCATCTCCTTTAACCTCGTAATCATATTGATTCTTTTGATAAAATCCCGTGCCCGCAGGAATAAGCCGACCAAATATTACATTTTCTTTTAATCCCGCAAACACATCAACTCGGCCCGCAATAGAAGACTCAGTTAAAATTTTAGTCGTTTCTTGAAATGATACATCAGAAAGAAAAGAATCTGTGCTCAACGCCGCCTTAGTAATGCCTTGCAACATAGGTAAAGCCTGTATTTTATCTAGTCCCTCTTTCGCTAATTCACTATTAACTCTAGCAAATTCCTTCTTAGATATAGGATTACCCACCAAATAAGTTGAATCACCAGGATCTACTATCTCAACCTTTAATAGCATTTGCCTAACGATAATTTCTATTTGCTTATCATGAATTTTAACCCCTTGTAAACGGTAAACCTCTTGCACCTCATTAACTAAAAAATTAACTAATTCGCCCGAGCCCTTAATACGTAAAATATCGTGCGGGTTAGCTTGGCCATCAGTTAGCCTTTCTCCGGCCTCAATATAATCTCCTTCCATCACCAAAATATGTTTATCTTTAGGTATCAAATATTCCCTAAATTCATCACCACTATCACTACGCACTATCACCCGCCTTTTCCTTTTCATGCTCTCCCCAAACTCAACATAGCCAGTAATGCCTGATACCATACAACATAATTCCTTAGGTGCTCTCGCCTCAAATAATTCAATAACCCGTGGCAATCCACCGATGATATCCTTATTTTTAACCGTATCGCGTGGTAACTTAGCAATGATATCTCCCGCTTGAACTAAGCTTTTATCTTGCACCAAAACCTCAGCCCTCATAGGCATATAAAATCCAGGATGCTCGCGACCATCTTTTCTGGTAACCGCTAAACCTGTTTTTTCATTTTTTATCATCACAGAAGGCCTATATTCATAGCCTACTGAATCCAACACAACCCGCCTGACCCGGCCAGTAATATCATCAGTTTGAGCTTTAACTGATTTACCATCAATAAGATCTACTAACTTAATTTTACCGCCCACATCAGTAATAATTGGGATGGAGAACGGATCCCACTCCGCAATTTTATCGCCTACCTTAATTTTTGCCTTATCAGCAAAAAATACAAACGCCCCTGCTGGTATGCGATGCTTAAGCAATATTTCCCCCTTTTCATTAACAATATGTGCCTCAGAATTACGAGACACAACTATCATTTTACCCTCTCGGTTCTTGACCAGCTTAACCCTTTTTAATGAAAGTATCCCCACTCCATGTGAAATCCAATCAGTATCTTCTGCCTGTCTACTCACGGTGCCCCCAATATGAAAGGTACGCATAGTTAATTGCGTGCCCGGCTCTCCTATCGATTGAGCCGCCACAACTCCCACAGCTTCTCCTAGTGAAACCTCTCCCCCTCTTGCTAAATCACGACCATAACACTTAGCACAAAGCCCTCGCTCAGCTGCGCAGTGCAATATGCCTCTTATCTTTATTTTATCATAGCCCAAACCCGCTATCTCATCCGACATGCCCTCATCAAGCATAATCCCCTTTTCAAATAGCACCTTACCAGTATCTCTATCTAATACATCTTGGGCTAAAGTTCTACCTAACAATCTTTCTGATAAAGTCTCTATCACCTGCCCACTCACACTCAACGCCGATACTTCTGTATAATCATCAGTTCCGCAATCATGCGTACTAATCACCACATCTTGTGCTACATCAACTAATTTTCGCGTTAAATAACCTGAACCAGCTGTTTTTAATGCTGTATCTGCTAGCCCCTTTCTTGCTCCATGAGTAGAAATGAAATACTGATGAACAGTTAATCCCTCTCTAAAATTAGCGGTGATAGGAGCCTCAATTATTTCTCCTGATGGCTTAGCCATTAATCCCCTCATTCCCCCTAACTGCTTGCTCTGATTGGTGCTTCCCCTTGCTCCTGAATCTGCCATAGCAAAAATAGGATTTAATGTTACCCTGTCATTATCATCTTTAACTTCTTTTGCTAATGATTTTATCATCTTTTGGGCAATATCCTCAGTGGCCTTAGACCATATATCAACTACCTTATTATAACGCTCCCCAGAAGTTATTATCCCTTCCCCATGCTGCTCATGTATATGATTTACCTCACCAGACGCCCCATCAATAATTTGCTTCTTCTCTTCAGGTATTACCATATCACTCATTGATATAGAAAAACCAACCTTAGTGGCGTAAAAATAACCAGTATTTTTAATTTTATCTAACACCCTTACTGTAGCCACATTGCCCGACACACGGTAAATATGGTTTATCATCTCTTCTATATCTTTTTTCTTAAGCAATCTATTGACATACTTAACATCAAAGTTAGATGGCATTATTTTATATAAAATCATCCTTCCTGGCGTGGTATCAATAAATCCATCACTCAGCCTAACCTTTACCTTTGCTTGCAAATCTATCATTCCATACTCATAAGCATTAACTGCGTCTTGTGGATTAGCAAAATATTTGCCCTCTCCCTTTCGACCAGGAAAAGACTTGCTCATCCAATATATGCCCAATACCATATCTTGGGTTGGAATCATAATAGGCTTGCCTGTAGCTGGTGATAAGATGTTGTTGATTGCCATCATTAACACCTTGGCCTCCATCTTTGCCTCTATCGTTAAAGGAACGTGAACCGCCATTTGATCTCCATCAAAATCAGCATTAAACGCAGTACACACCAATGGATGCAATTGTAATGATTTTCCCTCAATCAAAATTGGCTCGAAGGCTTGTATACCAAGCCTATGCAATGTTGGTGCTCGGTTCAACATCACAGGGTGATCCTTAATAACAGCGTCCAGAGCGGCCCATATCGCCGGATCCCTGTCTTCTATCATCTTCTTAGCCAGCTTGATTGTGGAGGCCTTCTCATTTTTTATTAAATTATAATAAATAAATGGTTTGAATAGCTCCAATGCCATTATTTTAGGCATTCCACACTGATTTAATTTAAGTTGTGGACCAACCACTATCACCGTTCGTCCCGAATAATCAACCCTCTTACCTAGCAAATTCTGCCTGAACCTTCCGTATTTACCCTTCAATGAATCACTTAATGATTTAAGCGGTCGCTTGTTCGCTCCAGGAATTGCTCTGCCCCGACGCCCATTATCAAATAAAGCGTCAACCGATTCTTGCAACATCCTTTTTTCATTTTTTAAAATAACCTCAGGTGCATTAAGATCAAGCAATCGCTTTAACCGGTTGTTACGATGAATTATTCGGCGGTATAAATCATTTAAATCACTAGTAGCAAACCTTCCTCCATCTAATGGAACCAACGGTCTTAACTCAGGTGAAATAACCGGGATAACATCCAAAATCATATTAGCAGGATCGATCTTTGATTTTTTAAATGATTCTATCACCTTTAAACGCTTCACCAATTTCTTACGCTTGGTCTCTGATTTAGTGGAATATAGCTCTTCCCTCAAATCATGGCTCAAATCCTCAACCGAACCCCGCCTTTTTATTAATTTTCTAATCCCCTCTGCTCCTATGATCGCTTCGAATTTATTATCGTGCTCCATCAGCTCTCGGCAAGTAGCCTCATCAATCACCTCTCCTAAATTCATATCTGTTCCCCCTGGCTCAACCACCACATAAGAATCAAAATAAATCACCCGCTCTAAATCTTTAACATTTATATCAAGGTAATGAGCCATCTTGCTCGGAGTAATCTTTAAAAACCACACATGAGATACTGGGCAAGATAATTTTATATGCCCCAACCTCTCCCGCCGAACCTTGGATTCTATCACCTCTACCCCGCACTTTTCACACCTAATCCCACGATGCTTCATTCTTTTATATTTACCGCATATGCATTCGTAATCTTTAACAGGGCCAAATATTTGTCCACAAAAAAGACCCATTCGCTCAGGCTTTAGAGTACGGTAATTTATCGTTTCAGGAGTTTTTACTTCTCCCGATGACCATGATAAAATTTGCTCAGATGAAGCTAAAGTTATTTGAATTGCTTGATACTTCTGTGGGTCTTGAGGCTCTACATTTCTCATCTTTATATGATTTAAATTTTTAAAAAATTACTGAAAAAAAATCCTGCCCCATCTCAACTTTCACCATCTAAAAATCTAAGATCTTTTATTAATCTAAAATCAAGACACAACGCCTTTAATTCATTAATTAACACCTTAAATGACTCAGGTATCCCTGAATATTCATTATTTGACCCCTTCACAATCGACTCATAAACCTTATTTCTCCCCACCACATCATCAGATTTAACCGTTAGCATTTCTCTTAATGCGTAAGCCGCTCCATAAGCCTCTAGTGCCCATACCTCCATTTCTCCAAATCTTTGACCTCCTCTTTGGGCCTTACCGCCTAATGGCTGCTGCGTTACCAACGAATAAGGACCTATCGATCTAGCATGTATTTTTTCATCTGCTAAATGATGCAATTTCATTACATACATATATCCCACCGTTACCTTCTGCTCAAAAGCATCACCAGTTAATCCATCAAAAAGCTGCACCTTGCCATGAGTTTCAACATCACAAATTTTAGCCAATCTTTGAATTTCTTTTTCTGTCGCCCCATCAAATACTGGCGTGCTAACATGCACCCCTTTACTTAATTTTTTCGTGAATTCCTTTAATTCATCTTCACTTAATTCTGCCAAATACTTATCAAATGTAGGCGAGCTATAAACTTTCTTTATAAAGGATGTCAATTTATCCATTGGTTTATATTCCTTTATCATCTCATCTATCTTGCGGCCCAATTGATTAGCCACAAAACCTAATTGAGTTTCTAAAACTTGACCAACATTCATCCGAGAAGGAACCCCTAAAGGATTAAGGGCTATATCTACCGCTCGGCCATCGGCTAAATATGGCATATCTTCTACTGGAATTATTCGCGATATAACCCCCTTGTTGCCATGCCGACCAGCCATCTTGTCTCCTACCGATAAACGCCTTTTCACCGCCACATAAACCTTGACCGATCTAATCACCCCAGGAGGTAAATCATCAACCATTGTTTCTCTTCTAATCTTTCCTTCATACAGTAAATTAATCGCTTGAAACTGCTGATAAACAGTATTACATATATTTGATAACCTTTGGGCCTTCTTTTTGCCTATATCAAGATCTATCACCACCCAAGCTTCTTCTGGTAAATTTAGTAAATCCTTACTAACTAATTTAGTGCCCTTTTTAAATAACACCTCTTTATTTCTTGGATTCAATAAATCTTTCTTTAATTTTCCTTCTTTCAAAAAAGGCGTTACCTTTTTTTGAAAAAATCTTTTGATAATTCTAATCTCATCTCGAAAATCGTCATCAATCAATCGCAAATTATCACGCTCTATCTCTAATAGTCTTTCATCTTTATCTATTCCCCGCCTGTTATACATCTTCACATCTATCACCACCCCCTCTATTCCTTGCGACACCCTAAGCGATGTATCTCGCACATCAGCCGCTTTATCGCCAAAAATAGCCCTTAACAACCTGTCTTCAGGATTTACGTGCGATTCACCCTTTGGCGTGGTTTTACCTACCAATATATCGCCAGATTTAACATAACTACCTACCCTTATCACCCCATAATTATCAAGATTCTTTAAAAAATACTCACTCACATTAGGTAAATCAGATGTAATCAATTCTTGCCCTAATTTAGTGTCTCTCGATAAACATTCTAATTCTTCAATATGAACCGAAGTAAAACGATCCTGCACCAACACCCGCTCACTAACTAAAATAGAATCCTCATAATTATATCCATGCCAAGGCATAAATGCCAATAACATGTTTTGCCCCAAAGCTATTTCACCAGATTCTATACTCGCCGCATCAGCAATAATTTGACCCTCTTCAACCACATCACCCTCTTTAACCAAAGGACGATTATCTATGCATGTGTTTTGATTTGATCTGTTGTATTTATCAAGATGATATATATCAACTTTAACGTTATCACCATCTTCATCCTCATCCTTGCTCTTAGCCTTAATCTCATCTCCCTCATTTTTACCAAATTCCACCACTATTCTTGATGAATAAACACTCTCCACCACCCCAGCATGCTTAGCTACCACGCAAGCACCTGAATCTCTCGCTACCTGATGCTCCATGCCTGTGCCCACTAGTGGTGCTTGAGGCCTAATTAATGGAACTGCCTGCCTTTGCATGTTAGAACCCATCAAAGCCCGGTTAGCGTCATCATGCTCTAAAAAAGGAATCAACGAAGAAGCCACTGAAACCAACTGCTTAGGAGATAAATCCATATATTCTATCTCGCTTTTATGAGTAGTCATAAACTCTCCCCCCACCCTTGCCGAAACAAATTCTTTTTTTAATCCACCATCTTTTTGCTCTACAGCCTCTGCTTGTACTATCTTAGTTTGATCATCTTCATAGGCCGATAGATAACGAACTGAATCAGATACCTTGCCTGATTCTACCTCACGATAAGGAGTCTCAATAAAGCCATGATCATTAATCCTAGCGTAGCACGCTAATGATGAAATTAATCCAATATTTGGCCCTTCTGGCGTTTCAATAGGACATATACGGCCATAATGGGAATTATGCACATCCCTAACCTCAAAACCCGCTCTATCTCTTGCCAAGCCCCCTGGCCCTAATGCACTAAGACGTCTTTTATGAGTAATTTCTGAAAGAGAATTGGTTTGATCCATAAATTGCGATAACTGGCTACTACCAAAAAATTCATTAATCATCGCAAACAAAGGCTTAGCATTAACTACGTCTGTTATGTTTATCCCATCTTCTGCCTGCAGCGACATTCGCTCTTTGGTCACCTTTTCTACTCTAGACAAACCAACTTGGAACCTATTTTCCACAAGCTCGCCCACTGTTTTTACTCTGCGGTTGCTTAAATGATCTATGTCGTCAATCACTCCTATATTTTCTTTTAACTTCAATAGATAGCCCACCACCGCTAAAATATCGTCTTGCGTTAATATACGAGAATTTTCATCTGTAGTTAAGCCTAATTTACGATTTAACTTCATACGCCCCACTAACGATAAATCATAAAAATTTGGATTAAAAAACATATTGCGAATCTGCAATTTAGCCACTTCCAATGTGGGCACGTCCCCTGGTCTTACCTTTTTATATAACTCCAGTAACGCGTGATCTATGCTCTCTATCTTGTCTATCGCTAAAGTGTCCCTTAAAGAACTGCCTATCGTGCGATTGCCGATATAAATTAATTTAATCTCTTTTATTCCCTTATTTATTATATCATCTAACAACTCCACTGTTAAAACCTGATTAGAGCGGGCCACAAGCTCTCCTTTAGAATCAGAAATATCTTGCCAAATAAATCGACCTAATAAATCTTCACCGGCTACTTCTATTCTATCTATCCCCGCTTCTTTTAATTTTCTTAAGTGGTTTTTATTTATTTTACGCCCTTTAGTGACTATTATATCTTCAGTCTTAGGGTGCTGTATTGTGTAGGTTGTTTTTTGATTAATCGTTGCTCCCTCGCTCACTCCCTTAAAATATTTACGAGAATCTTTATCTTCGTTTCGTGCTTTATCTAAAAATATTGTTTCACTTATATAAAATTTCTTGATTAATTCCTCTTCCGTATAACCTAACGCCCTTAAAAAATATGTTCCCAAAAAACGAGGCTTTTTATCAAATCTAACATTAAAAAAATCTTTATTATCAAATTCAAAATTAATCCACGAACCTCGTTGCGGTAATATTTGTGCTGAAAATATTGGTTTATTAGCATTAGCCCCTTTTGCCGCCTCACTACGGAAAAATATCCCCGGAGATTTGTGCAATTGGCTCACTATCACTCTTTCTGTGCCGTTTATAATGAAAGACCCACGCCCCGTCATGGTGGGAAAATCTCCAAAATAAACATCTTGCTCCTTAACTTCACTTATCTTTTTAACCCCGTCGGCACTGTCTTTATCAAAATATATCAACCTTAGCGTAACCCTAAGAGGTAATGAGTAAGAAACTCCCCTTGCTCTACAATCCCGCTCATCAAATTTAGGTTCTCCCAGTGTATAATGTAAATATTCCATTTTATGGCTTTCACTATTATCCACAATCGGGAAAATCCCCCTCAACGCTGCCTCTAGGCCTTGATTCTTTCTTTCCAAGGGCAACACATCTGCTTGTAAAAATTCCTCAAAGGAATTCTTTTGCACATGAAGTAAATGAGGAGGGCCAATTAATGTAGGAATTTTGCCAAAATTGAGTCGGTATCGGTAAACATTAGGGTTATCAATAGACATCTTTGCGCTCTTTATTTTTGGGTTAAAAATAGTCCTTATCTATTCAGGAACTTAAGTACTATGCCAGAGTGTTAATAATTTTTTTATATTTTAAATATCATAACCTCGGGAGGTTATCCAATCTTTATTAATATGTCAAATATTGTTATCTTTTTTTATGAATTTTTTAAAAATAGTTCATTTTTAATAATTTATGGCCTATTTTTGATTAATTTATCCGCCTTAATGCCCGATATTCGGTGTTCGGTATTTGTGATATTCACTTAAAATAATAATTATTACTTATTTTTAATAATTTATGGCCTATTTTTGATTAATTTATTCGCCTTAATGCTCGCTATTCGGTGTTCGGTATTTGTGCTATTCACTTAAAATAATGATTATTACTTATTTTTAATAATTTATGGCCTATTTTTGATTAATTTATTCGCCTTAATATTCGCTATTCGGTGTTCGGCATTTGCTCTATTCAC
>JAERRU010000014.1 GCA_016735295.1 SAR324 cluster bacterium | reverse complement strand
GAAATAGCTAAACTTATTTAAGATATGTTTTAATGGATGAATTAGCCAAACCAAATAGGGATAATTAATCTAGTATCAAATAGATAATGAAATAGCTAAATTTATTTAAGATATATTTTAATGGATGAATTAGCCAAACTAAAGTTTAAGGTAGCGGCGAGCGATAATAAGGCGAGGGCGGGAGAAATTAACATTAGAAATATAAAAGTTAAAACTCCAGTTTTTATGCCAGTAGGAACGCTAGCAACGGTAAAAGCACTTAGCAGCGACGCCTTAACTAAAATGGGATATCGGTTAATATTAGGTAATGCCTATCACCTTAGTTTACGACCAGGCGATGAATTAATCCAACAATTAGGAGGCCTGCCTAAGTTTATGAGCTGGGATGGATTGGTTTTAACTGATAGTGGGGGCTTTCAAGCCTTTTCTTTGCAGAAATTAAATAATTTTTCTGAGGCGGGCTTCGCCTTTAAAAATCATTTAAATGGAGATCACTTTTTACTTAGTCCAGAAAAATCTATTCAAATACAAGCCAATCTAAAAACCGATATCGCCATGTGCTTAGATGTCTGCCTGCCCTTGCCTGCTAGCTACGAAAAGAGTGAAAAAGCGGTTGAAACAACCACCAGATGGGCCAAGCGTTGCTACGAAGAAGCAAAGGATAAACTTAATTTGTTTGGCATAGTGCAAGGGGCTAATTTTGCTGATTTAAGAAAAAAATCCTTTCAAGAATTATCCGATATCCCCTTTAGTGGTTTCGCTATTGGAGGAGTTAGCGTTGGTGAAACAAGTGCTGAAATTATAAATACTTTAAAACTCACCGCCGCCTACTTGCCAACACAAAAACCACGATACGCCATGGGAATTGGTGACCCGGTAAGTTTATTAAACGCCATTGAAGCGGGGATAGATATGTTTGATTGTGTGCTACCCACAAGAAATGCCAGAAATGGCTCTCTATTCACTCATCAAGGATATTTGAGTATTAAAAAAGCTCAGTATAAGCAAGATTCTTCCCCCATCGAAAAAGAGTGCTCTTGCCCAACTTGTGCTAAGTACTCCAGGGCTTATCTGCATCATTTGTATAAGGCTAACGAAATATTATCAGCCGTGCTTAACACGCAGCATAATTTATTTTTTCTAAAGGCTTTATTTGAAAAAGCCAGAATTAAAATTATAGAAAATGATTTTAGCCAATTTAAAAATAAATTTGTGAGTAATTTCAGCCCATAAAAACATTAAATAGTTATGTTTAAGGCCACTAGAGGGATTGTCGCCTTAAAAAATAAATTTATGGGTAATTTCAGCCCATAAAAACATTAAATAGTTGCGTTTAAGGCCACGAGAGGGATTGTCGCCTTAAAAAATAGATTTATGGGTAATTTCAGCCCATAAAAACATTAAATAGTTATGTTTAAGGCCACTAGAGGGATTGTCGCCTTAAAAAATAGATTTATGGGTAATTTTACCCATAAAACATTAAATAGTTATGTTTAAGGCCACTATAGGGATTGTTGCCTTAAAAAATAGATTTATGGGTAATTTTAGCCCATAAAAATATTAAATAGTTATGTTTAAGGCCACTAGAGGGATTATCGTCACCATCAACCTAAAGATTATCGCCATTTGTAAATCACTAAATCGATAAAGTAGTGTAGTGAAAAAACCAATCACAGCACCCAAAATTAAATATTCAATTTGGCCGCTAAGAGAAAACATCAATAAACCTGAGATAATAATAATCAAAAACATCTTAATGCCAAAATTATTTATCTTCAGCATACCAAACACCCCCTTAAATAAACCAATTTTTAAGATCAATTCCAAAGCAATGTTAATCGCAAAAACTCCGCTACATAATGATCCAAATGAATTTAAATAATTTGGAGGAATGGGGGCACTAAAAAAACCTAAAAATTCTGCCATTACAATGCAAACACTCACCCCGCCTAAAAAAAAGGCAACGGTTTTTTTAATATTAAACCTTGCCTGGTGCGCACTATACTGCCTCTCAGTTGATATATGACGGTAAAAATAACCAATATTAGCTGCCAAATAACAAATAAAACAACTCTTAATAATAGATACCTCTTCGCCAGCTAGTAAAGTAAAAACTCCTGGATATAATAGTAAAAATAAAAATCCTAAAACAAAAATAGACCCCAAAAAATAACTAACCCGCAAAAAAGTAATATAATTTACTACTAAACTAATCACCCAAAAAGCAAGCACAAATATCCCCGCTAGCCAAAGAGATTTTTGGTATAAAATCAACGCCAAAGGTAAATTTAATAATAATAGAAAAAGAAAATTTAATCGCCGATCAAATCTACCTAACGAAACAATGAATTTAGAAAAACGATCAGTTATAAAAAGTAAAACTAAAGCCTGATAGTAATAGTTAATTATATAATCACTCAACACAAGATTTACGAAAAATTAAATAGATAATGATTAATTGTTTAATGGAAAATCGTGAAACGCTAGCTCCCTTAACCCAGCAGACAGAGCAACTACATTTTTATAACCAAAAGCATCTAAAATTGCTTTAGCTGTGAAAGACCTGTAGCCACTGCGGCAATAGGTGTATATTTCACATTCTAAATCATCAATAGCAGGGCGTTTATTGGCTAATAAGTCACTCAATGGGCAAAAAAGGGAGCCAGCAAGATAGCCAGCTTCGCGTTCTTTTTTTTCGCGAACGTCTAAAAAAACAACTCCCTTTTTTTCTAAAGATTGCCTTAATTTAATAAAATAAGACCCATCAGCGCTCATTAATAGGAGTATAAGAAGTGGGCTCAGGGCCAATATATTCAGCATTTGGCCTGATTAGTCGGTTATTTTTGCGTTGTTCGAAAATGTGGCTAGACCACCCACTAGTTCTAGAAATCACAAATAAAGGAGTAAATAACTCAGTTGATATTCCCATAAAATGATAAGCAGTGGCACTATAAAAATCAAGATTGGGGAAAAGCTTTTTTTCATCCCACATTAATTTTTCTATTGATTCAGAAATAGCAAATAAATTACTATCACTATGTTTTAACGAAAGTTTTTTCGCCCACTCCTTTATCACTAAATTACGAGGATCTGATTTAGAGTACACAGCGTGGCCAAAACCCATAATTTTTTCCTTTTCTACTAAAGCCTGCTTTACTTTTTGAGAGGCCTCAGCTGGAGTTTTAAATCTAGATATAAGCTCCATCGCCGCTTCATTAGCTCCACCATGCAAAGGGCCTCGTAAAGTTCCTATTCCGCCGATTATCGCCGAAAAATAATCAGATAATGTAGCCGCACAAACTCGGCAAACAAATGTTGATGCATTAAATTCATGCTCAGCATATAAAATAAGCGAAACGTCCATACATCTTTGATTCTCATCTGACACCTGCTGGTTAGTTAAAGTGGTTAATAGATAAGAAGCAACGCTATCACCCCCTTTAGTTTCATCAATTCTTTTTTGATGGTTAGCGTAATTATACCAATAGCCGAGCATAGAAGGAAAAGCCCCTAATAACCGCTTAGCTTTTTCTAATTCTTCCGTAAAACTAGTTTCTGGCTCAATAACGCCTAAAAAAGAACCACCAGTACGCAAAACATCCATAGGGTTGCTGTCTTTAGGCATATTTTCTAGTAATTCCTTAAGCTGTGCAGGGAGTTTTCTATATTTAACTATATCCTGCGTAAAATTAGCTAGCTCATGTTTAGTGGGTAATTTGCCACACATAAGCAAGAAAGACACCTCTTCAAAAGATGAAAATTTTGCTAAATCATTAATGTCATACCCTCGGTAAGTTAGCCCCGAGCCATTTATACCGCAAGTGCAAATAGCTGTTTGGCCTGCTACTACCCCTCTTAGGCCTGCGCCAATGGTTTTTTTATCTTTCATAATGCTCTATTAAATTGTTTATGATTAATTATACAAATAGTAAAAATGGGAGATACAAATTTAACTAATAACGCCAATCATAATGGATTTGAGTAAAAAAATCTCTCTAAAAATAACAGCGAGTGTCAACTTTTTAAAGAGACCTTAATCCCTTAGCAGTAATTTTTTAATGGATTATCCCATTAGTTCAGGGCTTAGATTGAGGCAAGATGGCCAAATTAAAAATATAAGTTGCTAACTTAGCAATAGTTTAGGTGTCTGAATTATTTAGGCTATCCATGCCAACGAGGAGGCATTTTTTGTTAAATCAATTAGTCTGCTTTATTTGTCCAATCGTTTATTTTGAATTATTTAAGCTATCCATACCAACGAGGGGGCATTTCTTGCTAAATCCATTAGTCTGCTTTATTTGCCCAATCGTTTGTTTTGAATTATTTAAGCTATCCATGCCAACGAGGAAGGCACTTCTTGTTAAATCAATTAGTCTGCTTTATTTGCCCAATCGTTTATTTTGAATTATTTAAGCTATCCATACCAACGAGGGGGCATTTTTTGTTAAATAAATTAGTCTGCTTTATTTACCCAATCGTTTATTTTGAATTATTTAGGCTATCCATACCAACGAGGGAGCATTTTTTGTTAAATCAATTAGTCTGCTTTATTTGTCCAATCGTTTATTTTGAATTATTTAGGCTATCCATACCAACGAGGGGGCATTTTTTGTTAAATCAATTAGTCTGCTTTATTTGCTCAATCATTTTTTTTGTTTAGCAAATAGGGCGTCTAATTTCTTTTCGTATCTGTGATAATCTAAAAAATCATAAAGCTCTTCACGAGTTTGCATTGCCCCAACCATACTTTTTTGTGTTTGTTCTTGCTTAATAGTCTCATAAACCTTAAGTGCTGCTTGATTCATTGCCCTAAACGCAGAAAGAGGATACAAAACCAGCTTAACCCCCACCTCTTTTAGTTGATTAACGCTAAATAAAGGAGTTTTGCCAAACTCGGTTATATTAGCCAACACTGGCGCTGGAACGTGATTTGTTACCGCTTTAAAATCGGCTAAGCTTTCTAATGATTCAGGAAAAATCATATCCGCCCCTGCTTCAACATACAAATTAAGCCGATCAATAGTTTCATTTATTCCCAAATTTTGAAATGCGTCAGAGCGAGCCATAATCACAAAATCATCATTTGTACGGGCATCAACCGCCACTTTAATACGGTCAACCATTTCAGCAGCACTAACCAGTTCTTTTCCTGGCCTATGACCACAACGCTTTTGACTTACTTGATCCTCAATATGCACCGCCGCTGCTCCATGGCTAATCATTTTCTTAATAGCTCTAGCGATATTGAACGCTCCGCCCCAGCCAGTATCTATATCCACCAACAATGGTAAATCACAAGCAGATGTTATTCTTTCTACATCGGCCAGCACATCATCAACCGAAGTAATCGCTAAATCAGGCAGACCATAAGATGCATTAGCCACCCCTCCTCCCGATAAATAAATAGCCTTAAATCCCATCCTCTTTGCCATTAAAGCACTATATGCGTTAATCGTTCCCACTACTTGCAAGGGGGCATTTTTAGCTATTTCCGATTTGAATTGGCTAGACTTTGTTTCTTTCATTATCACAGGTGGTATATTTATATTGATAGCTTTACCAGAAGGCTTACGATTGCATAAAAAACAAGGAAAATCAAATCAGCAAGATAAATGAGGCAGGCAAATAAATTTATTATCATTATAATTAGATTCCTAGTGGATATTGTTTGTAAACTAAGTTTGTATATGTTCCACTATTTACAAATCACCAAAAATAAGTCAGTAAAATAACATAAAAAATAAAAAATAAGATGGAACACAGTGAGATTTCTTCATTAATTTGGAAGGTGTGTGATGATGAATTAAGAGGCCTATTTAAACCCCATGAATATGGTGATATCATACTGCCTTTTTTGCTTCTACGGAGGATTGATTGTGTTTTAGAGCCACACAAAGACAAAGTTATTGAGCTTAATAAAAAATACGAGGGGAAGGCGGCAACTAAGCTCATCCAGCAAGAAATTAAGCAAAATTTTTTCAATAGCTCTAAATATGATTTAAATCGGCTTAAACAAGATTCAGAAAACATAAAAATAAATTTTAATAACTATTTAGCTGGTTATAGCGATAATATACTTGGTATTATAGAAAATTTTCAATTACAAAAACCAATTGACAAGCTAAATAAAGCCGGTCGATTATTGCAATTTATCACAAAATTTGGTGAGATTAATTTACACCCCGAAACCGTATCAAATCACCAAATGGGGCAAATCTTTGAAGAGTTATTAAGGCTATCATCAGAGATGAGTAACGAAACAAGTGGGGAGCATTACACACCAAGAGATGTGGTTAACCTATTAACCTCAATGGTGTTTTCTCAAGATAGAGATAATTTACAAGGCGCAAGCCTGGTTAGAAGCATCTTTGATCCATGTTGCGGAACTGGTGGCATGTTAACTATTGGTAAAGAGTGGGCCCATGAACATATTAATAATAAAATTAAATTTAATTTGTTCGGCCAAGAATTAAACCCTCAAACACACTCTATTTGCCAATCAGATATGTTGATTGCTGGTGAAAGCACGGATAACATAAAGCAAGGATCATCATTAACAGAAGATAAATTTTCAGGCGAGGTGTTTGATTATATGTTAAGCAATCCTCCTTACGGTGTTAGTTGGAAATCGGAAAAAGATTTTATTAAGAATGAGGGAAATAATGAAAATGGTAGATTTTCAGGAGGAACACCTCGCATATCAGATGGGCAATTATTATTTTTACAGCACATGATTTCTAAAATGGAGCCAGATGCTGCTCGCATTGGTATTGTGCTTAATGGCTCTCCCTTGTTTACTGGCGACGCGGGCTCAGGAGAGAGCAATATTAGAAAATGGATTATCGAAAATGATATGTTAGAATGCATCGTTTCACTGCCCAACCAATTATTTTTTAATACTGGTATTCCTACATATATTTGGATTCTTACTAATAAAAAAGAGGATAAGAGAAAGGGTAAAGTGCAATTAATTAATGGGGCCTCTTTTTTTAATCTGATGAGAAAAGCATTAGGCAATAAAAGAAAAGAAATAAGCCCTGACGATAGGAAACGCATATTGCAAACCTATCTTGATTTTGAAGAGACGGAGCATTCCAAGATATTTGATAATAACTATTTTGGGTATACAAAGATAACAATTGAACAGCCTAAAATTGAAAAAGGTGAAATTGTTAAAGATGGAAAAGGACAACCAAAGCCAGATACTAAAAAAAGAGATGAAGAAAGAGTGCCACTGAGTGAAGATATAGATGCTTACATAGCAAGAGAAGTAACCCCGCACCTGCCAGACGCATGGTGGGATGAAACTAAAGATAAAATTGGTTATGAAATTAGCTTTAATAGGGAATTTTTTAAATATGTGCCCCTTCGTTCATTAAAAGACATAAAAAAAGATTTATTAAATTTAGATCAAGAAACTAAAGGATTATTAAAAGAAATTCTTAAATAATGAAAACCTATTCATCATACAAAAATACTAACATTAAGTGGATTGGGGATATTCCTAGGGA
>JAERRU010000024.1 GCA_016735295.1 SAR324 cluster bacterium | reverse complement strand
TAGGCTAATTATCCCTATTTGGTTTGGCTAATTCATCCATTAAAACATATCTTAAATAAATTTAGCTATTTCATTACCTATTTGATACTAGGCTAATTATCCCTATTTGGTTTGGCTAATTCATCCATTAAAACATATCTTAAATAAGTTTAGCTATTTCATTATCTATTTGATACTAGACTAATTATCCCTATGAGGGTGATTAGTATTTCATATTTTTTAATTTATTATTTTAATAAAAAACCATTTTAACCTCTATATGACAAGAAGCCGTCAAAGCCATTTAATATCTGATGGATTAATTCTTTTAACCGCCATACTTTGGGGGATGGGCTTTAGCTTTCAAAAGCATGCTATGCTTTACTTAGGCCCTTTTCAATTTATTTTTTGGCGATTTTTGGTTTCTGGCATATTTGCTTTACTGATATTTTTACTCGCCAATAAGGGTAATATGTCTTTTTTATGGAGCAAGAATATCCGTCAAGGCGGTTTTCTGTTAGGGATAGTTTTTTTCTTAGGTGCTTTAACCCAGCAAGTTGGGGTTATTCACACATCAATTGCTAACGCTGGATTTATTACTGCCACCTATGTGATAATAGTACCAATCTTACTTATCGGCAGGGGCACCAAGACCTCTATTAGCCATTGGATGCTTACTCTTTTAGCATTAGTTGGTTTATTATTAATAAACGGAGTTAAATCTCTTTCCTTTGATAATTACCTAGGAGACGCTCTATTGCTCATTAGTGCTATTTGCTGGGCCTTGCATATGATTATGTCGCGAAAATTCGGCAAAAATCAATCGTTTAACTGGTTACTAGCACTTATTATTTGGCAATCGTTGCTTTGTTCTGGTTTATCATTTTTGGTGTTTTTAGTTAGCCCAGAACAGTGGGGAATGGCTAATTTGAACTTAGCTTGGCAAGATATTGTATATGCTGGAGTAATATCAGCATTTATCGCTAATTTTCTGCAGATATTAGCCTTAGCTAAGGCTAACCCCAAGCACGCCGCTATTTTGTTTAGCACAGAAAGCATTTTTGCCGCTATTTTTGGTTGGCTCTGGTTAGAAGAAATTATGACCTTTGGAGCAATGATCGGTGGTTCTTTAATAGTCGTTTCTGGTATCATCTCGCAATTGTTACTAATTAAGGCTAGATAGCATCAATTCACGGCTATTATATCTTTGAAGTAAAATATTTAAGTTACGCCCTCTTTTTGCCGAAGTAAATATAGCGAATATATCTATAGAAAGCCATATTTTATCTGAAAATAGCTTTAATGATTTGTGAATAGATTAATTTTTTATTTTATACTAGCAATCAGTGTATCAACTAGTTTAATCGGCTATGCCCAGCCGATTAATTTGCCTGGCTCTGAAAATGACCAAGAAAATTTATTAGATGCTCTGCCTTCTGCTACCCCCTTTACTTCTTTTGATGATGAACCAGCTTTAGATGCCCTTTCCTTAAAAATAGGAACGTCACTAGATGCTGTAAAAGAAACTCCTGAAATAAGTAATAAGGTGAAGCTTTTGCCCAGAAACCTATTTACTACTTGGCTAAGGCTTTCTGCTAGCGGGAAAAATCAAGCTGAAATAGAAACTCATTTAAGTGAAGTTTCTCCCACACTCATTAATCGGGTGAAGGGTAAGTTACGCCAAACGGTGCTATTAAGACTTAAAGGTCGGTTAAGGTCAGTTAATTCTCGATCTAGTTTGGCTTTAAAAAAATCTTTTAGAAATATTGTCTCTGCTACAATAAGCTATTATGGCTTAGAATTAGATTCTTTGCTAATATCACAAATAACCGATGAATTTGGGATAGAGATTTAGTTTAATTATTGGTGCCGAAAAATTTAGCTTTATTTGAGGGCTGATTTTAACCTTTTCGGTGATCTTTTAATTCCCTATTAACAAAATAAATAATTGGTTCTCGCTAAGGATAATATTCTTAAACAAAAGGCCTATTTAATTTCTGATTTACTTGATTCTTATCAAAAAAGTGGAGGAGGAGAGTGGCATAAATCGGAAAAGGTGTTATTAGCTTGGGCTAACTTGCTTAGTGCATTAGAAGAATTGTGTTTTAAAATAGTATTTCTTCGCCAGCAGCCTAACGACGCATCAAAAAGCATCAACCAACTAATATATGAAAATTGGCGTAGTGAAAATGGCGTTATTAGCCAGTGGAATAGCTTTTGTCTGGTTTTCACCCAGCAAAGCGATAATTATTTAATTCCTAAAGGGTTAAATAATTGGCAGGCATTTTTACTTTACCGCATGAGTGATAAATTTTGGCATCCCTCTTTAACTGCAGATTCACTGATCAAAAAAACTATTTTAGGCCCACGGTTAAATTTTTTTAAGCACCTTTGGCAAAATAATCCCCAAGATATCTGGCAAGATTTATGGTTAGGTATGGGTAATATTAAGTTAATTGAGAAAGGTGAGTCTATTAGTGGTGATTTTTCATCAATTGGCAAAGTTAATCCTAAAAATAGTCTTAGTAAATGGGCATCTAACAAAATAAAGTTATCGTCTTTATTTACTACCTCGCCGTGGGTTAAGTTCTGGCAAACATCAAGCGGGGGCTTACTGGCTCAATATAACGCCTTTGAGCTTAGTAATTTTGAGCCTTTGAGGTTAATAAAAATGTCAGTTGGGTCACTTAAAAGTTTTGATTACTTGATAGATAATCAATTAAATCAAGATAGGCTTATTGAAAATATAGAAAATCTTTTCACTCAAAAAGAGGCCTTTCATGTTTTCCTTTGGGGTGAGCCTGGGATGGGCAAATCTTCATCAATTTTTGCCTTACTTAATCATTTTAAAGATAGGAATTTAAAATTAATCAATCTATTGCCTTCCCAATTGCAATTTTTACCGTCTCTTTTCGCATTTTTAAAGCTTAGGCCAGAAAAATTTATTATATTTTGTGACGACTTAAGCTTAAGTAAAGAAGAGTCTAACATAAAATTACTAAAATCCACTCTAGATGGCGGAATAATCACCACCAATAATGCCTTGCTCCATGTAACTTCTAATCGAAAAGGGCTTATTAGGGATGGTGGTATAATCGATGAATATGATAGTGAGAAAAATCAAATAATTGATGAATTTTGCTCTCTTGATGATCGATTTGGGCTTAAACTCTATTTTGAAGCTCCTAGATTTAAAAAACTTGATGCTTTCTTGTTAAAATATGCAAAAAAACATCACATAAAGCTAGCCAATGCTGATAAGACCATAAATAGCTTTAAGCGTTTTTGTTTGCAAAACCAGCATAATCAACCATCGGGGCGAACAGTTAAGCAATTTTTTGATCAATACTAGTAACATCAATTATAGGTACTAATTAAATATCTTTATTTAAACATGTTCTCTTAGTATAATAAGCTAGGTGGCACCTCTTTGGATGATTTTTAAATTGACAAGGAGGCTAACTATCTCTAGCGTTCAAGGTGTTTTGAATTAAAAATGACGGTATTGATAATAACAAATTTAGAATAATTGTGGGTCTGTTTGGTAAAAATAAAGAAGTTAGTTATGATAGTTCTCGACTTAGCGGAATTTTAAGCGAAGATTGTGCTTTTGAGGGAACATTAATTTTTGAGGGTCTACTAAGGATTGACGGCCATTTAACGGGGAAAATCATTTGTCGACCTAACTGCAGTGCTACCTTGATAATAGGAAAAACAGGCCACGTTGATGTAGACTTGCTGATTGTGGACGATCTGATAGTTGCGGGGCAATTGTTTGGTAAGGGGCCAATTATTGCCCTTAACAAGGCTGATTTGCACGGGAAAAGTAGAGTTGAGGTGCAAAAAAATTCTTCTCTTTATTGCAGCAACCTGAGCGTTAAGGGGCAGGCGTTATTTCAAGGAAAGTCGGCTATGATTAGACATGAATCAGATGAAACTAAATCAAAGATAAAAAAATTAATCTTTGATAATAAAAAAGAGCTTATCAATGAACCATTTAAGGTTAATCCCATCTTAAAAAAGATTTCTAATCGTTAAATTTTTAATAGATTTTAATATATTTTAATAGCTTAGATTTTCTGCAAATAAACCTTAGCCTAAATTAGGTTATCATTTAAGGATATTCTTTGGATCACTTTGGAGCGTCGTTAACCATTGGGCTTGTTGATGTTGGTGAGCGGGCATTATTGCCTAACTCTAATTTTCACAATATATTAGACGATTTTTCTAAGCCAGATCTGGCTTTATTGGCTAAGCAGACAAAAAAAAGACGCTCTGAGATCGTAGCAGGACGCACTTTAGCTAAGCATCTCATTTGCCAAAAATTTAATTTGCCTTGGCGATCAGTTAAAATGGGTCTTGATTTAAAAAGACGCCCTAGCTGCAGATTCATCAAGGAAGCAAAAGATTTAATGGCCAATAGAGTTATCAGTTTTAATATTTCTCATTCTAATGATTTGGTGGGCTGCGCTTTAGCTGATTTTGCGGTAGGGTTTGATTTAGAAAGGGTGGTGCCCCGTATTTTTTTAAAAAGGATTGCTCGTCGTTATTTTAGCTCTGCAGAGTTTATAAATTGGGAAAGAACAAATTTTTCAGTAACATATTTTTACCGCATATGGACGCTAAAGGAGGCCTATTTAAAAAAAAATTCTCGTTCTGTCTGGCAGATAAAGCAAGTCCCATCTTTTATTTTGCAAGATTTTGTGCTAAGAAAGACTCATAGCCACTTTTTAAATCTAAAATTTACTATTACCCCAAACTCAGATAAGAAAAAAGATATATACATGCTCGCGGTAGCAGCAGATAGAGAGTTTGAGCTAGTGATCGCCCAAAAATTTTGGCCAAATAATATTAATCGAGGGGTTTTATCTGGTATCGCCGAATTAAAGTGTGGCTAATATCTATCAATAGTGATAGAATATAAAAGGAAAAAATATCATCAAAGAGCTTTGCTTGTTATTGACGAGTTAAAAGATGGCTAATATTTGTCAATAGTGATAGAATCAAAAAGGAAAAAAGATATTAATCAAAGGGCTTGGCATGGCCGAACTAGAAGGTAGATAACACTTTTAATATGATATAATCAAAAAGTAAAAAAATATCATCAAAGGGCTTTTCTTGTTATTGACGAGTTAAAATGTGGCTAGCGTTTTTCAATAGTAATAAAATCAAAAAGAAAGGAAAAAAATTGTTATTTTATAAATAAGTAAACCATCACAACTCAAAAAGGTTCTCCTATGAAAGATATAGTAAAGCAATCTCAAGAAACGATAACTCACGGCTCGCATCAATCAACCATCTATAACCCCCGTAAATTAGCTGAAATGGGCTTTCCGGGGATTAAATCAGTTCCCTTTTCAATTATAGTTTTATTAGAGCAGGTGCTACGCAATTATGATGGGAAAAAATTTCGCTCAAAAGACATCACTAATTTAGCCAGCTGGCAGAAAAATAAAATCTCGGAAGATGAAATCCCCTTCATGCCCACTAGGGTTGTGTTGCAAGATTTTACTGGCGTGCCCAGCTTGGTTGATTTGGCCTCACTCAGAACTGCTCTACAAGAAAATGGATTCTCTCCAGATGAAATAAATCCTAGAGTGCCAGTTGATCTTATTATTGACCACTCAATACAAGTTGATAGCTATGGCACTAATAACGCTTTAGCCGATAATATGGCCACTGAATTTAAGCGTAATAGAGAACGTTATGAATTTTTAAAATGGGGGCAAAATTCATTTGATAATTTACGTGTTTTCCCTCCAGGTGCGGGAATAATTCACCAAGTTAATTTAGAATATTTATCGCCAGTTTCTCATTCATTAGATGGGGTCACCTTTCCCGATACCTTGGTTGGCACCGATTCACACACAACCATGATTAATGGATTAGGGGTGTTAGGTTGGGGAGTAGGCGGGATTGAGGCAGAGTCTGTGATGCTGGGGCAGCCTATATATATGAAGATACCTGAGGTGGTAGGTTTTAAATTGATTAATAAGGCTAGTGCTGGGATAACGGCTACTGATTTAGTTCTGCGAGTAACTCAAATGCTTAGAGCTAAGGGGGTGGTGGAGAAGTTTGTAGAATTTTTTGGGTCAGGGCTAGATAGCCTTTCCTTGGCTGATAGGGCTACTATTGCTAATATGTCTCCTGAGTATGGGGCGACTATGGGATATTTCCCAGTTGATAATGAGACTCTCAGATATCTAGCCAGCACTGGGCGCTCTGCTGACTCAATTGAGCGAACTAAGGCCTATTATAAAGCGCTCGGCATTTTCAGAGATTCTACCACTAAAGATCCTATTTTTTCTGATATGCTAGAACTTGATTTATCAACGCTTGTGCCTTCAATTGCTGGGCCTAAGAGACCGCAAGATAGAATTGATTTAACAGATGCTAAGCAGGCTTGGTCAACTAATTTAACTGTGCCAGTAAAAGATCGTGGGTTTGGATTGGCTGATTCGTCTTTAGCAGACCAGAGCCAGATAAAAGGTAGTGGCGACATTTTACACCATGGCTCGGTAGTTATTGCTGCTATTACTTCTTGCACTAATACTAGCAACCCTGCTTTAATGTTAACCGCTGGCTTGCTGGCTAAAAAGGCGGTCAAATTAGGTCTTAAAACTAAACCATGGGTTAAAACTTCTTTGGCTCCTGGCTCTAGGGTGGTTACCGATTATTTAGCTGAGGCAGATTTACAAAAATATTTAGATATTCTAGGTTTTAATACCGTCGGCTATGGCTGCACCACTTGTATTGGAAATTCTGGCCCTTTAATGCCTCAAATTTCTGCTGCGATTAAAGATAAGGATTTAGTTGTTTGTTCTGTGTTATCAGGAAATCGAAATTTTGAGGGTCGGATTCATGGAGATACCAAGGCTAATTTTTTGGCTAGCCCTCCTTTAGTGATTGCTTACGCTATTGCGGGCTCTATGAATATAGATGTAAGCAAAGATCCGCTGGGGCAAGATCAACAGGGGCAAGACGTGTTTCTTAAAGATATATGGCCATCTGATAGTGATATCGCCTTGGCTGAAAAAAATGTTTTGCCTGATTTTTATATTAAAAGATATAAGACTGTGCTTGGTATTAGCGATCGTTGGACTAATCTTAAAGGTAAATCTGATAAAATTTTTCAATGGGATGAAAAGTCTACCTACATTCAAAATCCTCCATTTTTCTCTCATATCAAAGATAAATCTGCTGGGCTTAATGATATTAAAAATGCCCGTGCTCTGTTAAAATTAGGCGATTCTGTGACTACTGATCACATTTCTCCTGCTGGTATTTTTGGTGAAATTTCTCCGGCTGGTCAATATCTAATCACCAAAAAAGTAATGCCAGATGATTTTAATACCTATGGATCTAGGCGGGGTAATGATAAAATTATGGAGCGGGGCACCTTTGCTAATATAAGAATCAGAAACCAGCTAGCTCCTGGCACTGAGGGAGGGTTTACCAAATTATTTCCTAATGGAAAAATTAGTACAATTTTTGAGGTCGCTCAAGAATATAAAAAAAATAACGTGCCTAGTATAGTGTTAGCGGGGGCTGAATATGGCTCAGGCTCATCTCGAGATTGGGCAGCCAAGGGGCCTTACCTATTAGGGGTTAAGGCGGTAATTGCGGTTAGTTTTGAAAGAATTCATCGCTCAAATTTAATTGGTATGGGAGTTTTGCCTTTGCAATTTTTACCAGGAGATGATAGTTCTAGTTTAAAAATAAGTGGTGAAGAGTTATTTAGTATTACTGGCTTGCATGATGGTATGTTGCCTCAATCTCGTTTGGATTTAACGATTGATGATAGAAAAATTAAGGTTCTATGCCGGCTAGATACAGAAATTGAAATAGATTATTACCGCAACGGGGGCATTTTGCACACAGTTCTTAAGGAGATAATGGAAAAATCAACGCCGGCTATTAAATCTTAATGATTTCACTTATAGTAGCTCATGATTTAGAGCGCGGGATAGGTTATAAAAATAAGTTGCCGTGGCACATCCCCGATGACCTAAAAAGATTTAAAAAAATTACTTTAGGTAAAGCAATATTAATGGGCAATAAAACCTATCAATCCATCGGAAAACCACTACCTGACAGGACTAACATTGTTTTGACTAGGCAAAAAGATTACTCTTTACCAGGGGTAAAAGTGATTAATGACTGCCAACAAATAATAGAAACCTATGATGATAGTGACCAAGAATTATTGGTAATTGGTGGTGCTAGCATTTATCGAATTTTTTTGCCTTGGGTAAAAAAACTTTATATAAGTGAGGTGCAAGATAAATTTGATGTCGACCGCTTTTTTTCTGAAATCGACACTACTCGTTTTGATCTTCAAGAAGAAAAAAAAATTGACTCTGTGCCTAAGTATGTATTTAAAATACTTACCCGAAAAAAAGATTAATGCTCCTTAATTTTGCTGTGCCGCCTGATCACCAAATGAGATAGCCACTTTAGATTTATTGCCACATCAAAAAACTTTATCTTAAATTTACTTGCTAATAACAACCTAAGCAATAATGCTAGACTAGGATTAACCACATAACAGATAGCCGATTTTTTGAAAATTATAAAATCTCCCAGCTTGTCGCCCGCATAATCAAATTCATTAATTTTATTCTCCCTAAGCCAAATGAGCTTTTGGCTAGCGCTCATGATTGTTTTATTAGTGCTGGCTAGAATTTTACTGAAATATTGATGTTTTTGAGAAATGTAGAATGCATTTTGCGCCGCCGATCCTGTGAATAACCAGCACTTTCGTTGCTTATGCTCGCTTTGCAAAAATTTAAAAAACTCAGGATTTATCTTATAATCTATTTCTCCACTTAAAAAAGCAACTCGTGATTTTAAGAAGGGCCAACGCCCCTTGCCTTTATGAAAAAATAATATCTTTATCCCCTCATAACAAAAACCTAGTGCTTGGTGCTTAATTAAAAATTTTGTATCGCTCCAAAAGCTATCTTCTGTAATAAGAGTGCGGTCTAAATCAACTACTAACGGACGTTCACAACATTTCATCTTATAAAAACATCCGCTAGCATATTGTTTATTATTATTGTTTTTAGTCTTAATCTGGCTCTATGATTATATAGCTAAATTAACTTACCTAGTCGAGTCAACTTTTAGCGTTTTAGCGATAATCTTTTTCCTATATTGAGCGACCTTAGCAATCGTATCATCACTAATCAAAGATTTATTATACTTATCTAGCGCATAACCAACCCCATTAGAAGAAAGACCAAATACATAGCTCCCGCCTTTGAATGAGCCAGAATTCATTTGTCTGATAGTGTTATAAACAGCTACGTCTACTCGCTTTAGCATAGAAGTCAAAACTTGACCTGGCACTATATAATTTTGATTAGAATCAACTCCAATAGCATAAACACAAGATTCTTTCATGCTTGCACAGTCTTTTTTGCCATTTTTATTCTTAATAGCATCAAACATGCCTCCGCCCGAGCCACCAGCAGCTGAATATATAACAGTAGCCCCTTTAGCTATTTGAGCATTGCTAATTTCTTTACCCTTTGCTGGGTCATTCCACGCCGCTGGGGTGTTACCCACATAATTAACTAATACTTTAATATCAGAATTAACCGCTTTAACTCCTTGCGTGAAGCCCACTTCAAATTTATGAATTAATGGTATGTCCATTCCTCCAATAAAGCCAACGGCCTTTTTTCCCTTTACGTTATAGCTGGTCATGCCCGCGATCACGCCTACTAAGAAAGACCCTTCTTGCTCTTTAAATTCCAATGATGCCACGTTAGGCAAATCCACTCGGCTATCTACTATAGCAAAGCTTATTTTAGGAAATTCTTTAGCTACTGTTTTAATCGCTGGAGCGTTGGCAAAACCAACCCCAATTATAAGATCAAAACCTTGGCTAGCAAAGTTGCGGATAGCTTCTTGTACTGCCGAGCTATCAGGTGGTTCAACATCTTTTAAAATTATACCAAAGCTCTTTTCAGCTTGTTTTGCTCCTTCCCACGCTGCTTGGTTGAAACTACGGTCATTTTTTCCGCCGGCATCAAAAACTAACGCCACCTTTGTTTGAGAATTTACTATTCCTGCACTCATCAAGAAAATACTCAATATAAATATCTTTTTCATGCCTATCATGTTAATTGCCTGGTTAAATGATTCAACTTTCCCTTATTGACGCTTCCTAACAAAAACCTCTCTCTTAAGAAATTCCTTGATTTTTATAGGAAAGTCAACCACTTTTGCGTTATATTGTAGTTATTTTAGATGAGATATATAAGAAAATAATTGTTTTTATTTGCTTTTTTATGTGTTTCTTATAGATTTTTACCTTTCTTTCGCCATACTATTTTTTGACATATCGAATGTTTTAACCACCTAACATAAATACTAAATATAAATGCTTCCCGTTTTAAAAAGTTTATCTAAAATTAAAGTGTTGTTGTTGGAAAATATCGCCCCTTCAGCGATCGATACGCTTAAAAGCTATGGTATAAATAAAATTACCCAACACAAAGGAAGCTATTCTAATAAAGAATTAAAAATCATCATTAAAGATTATCACGTGCTAGGCATCAGATCTCGCACGCATCTAAGCGGTGAAGTGCTAAATGCTGCTAACAAATTTTCAACTATCGGTTGTTTTTGTATCGGCACAAACCAAGTTGATCTTGTGGCCGCTAGAGAATTAGGCGTTCCAGTTTTTAATGCTCCTTATTCTAATACTCGCAGCGTTGCCGAGCTAGCTATTTGCCATATAATTTCATTATTTAGACAAATTAGCGTTAAACATCTCGCTATTTTAGCTGGCGTTTGGGATAAATCGGCTAATGGTTGCTATGAGATAAGGGGCAAAACCTTAGGCATTGTTGGCTATGGGCATATTGGCAAACAGCTAGGAGCTATCGCCGAATCTTTAGGGATGAATGTTTTTTATTACGACACCTTAAGGCAACTATCTTTAGGTAATGCTAAAGCGTTAAAATCCTTAAAAGAATTATTAAAAATTAGTGACGTGGTGAGCCTACATGTGCCTGATAATGATTCCACTAAAAATATGATCACCCGTCAAGAATTGGCGATCATGAAAAAAGGTAGCTATTTAATAAATTTATCGCGTGGGTCAGTGGTCTCAATTGATGATTTATCCTTAGCCTTGGAGAGTAAGCACATCGCTGGAGCTGCTCTTGATGTTTTTCCTGCTGAGCCTGATTCTAAAGAAATTAGTTTTGATTGCTTACTCAATAACACCCCTAACGTAATTTTAACTCCGCACATCGCGGGCAGCACAGAAGAGGCTCAAGTAGATATTGGGCAAGATGTGGCTAATAAATTAGCTAATTTTTTGATGAGCGGTTCTACTATAGACGCGGTAAATTTTGCTAGGCTTAATGTGCCCCCTATAAAAAACTGCATGAGGTTTATTCATATCCATAAGAATATGCCCGGCATGCTAACTAAAATAAATGATGTGTTTAGCTCTTTAAAGGTAAATATCCTAGGTCAGTACCTACAAACCCACGACGATATCGGATATGGGGTGATCGATGCTGATGTTAAAAGCAATAGCTCCCGCCTGGCGATCAAAGAAGCCTTACGCTCTATTAAGCACACGGTGCGTTCTTATTCCATCTATTAGGCTATCACGCACCATCACCCCTAATCACCGTGATTTTAAGATAATAATATATCTTTTTTATCGCTACGCCAAACTAAGAAATCTTTTTTTATAGGCTATGGCCTTTATTGATAATAGCGATACCAGAAAAAAGGCTATTTGCATCAAAACAATCAAAGGGGCGGTGGCTGCATCAAAATGAAAGCTAAATATCACCCCCAACAAACAAGAAATTACTGAGGTACCAACCGATACTAACATCATTTTATCAAAAGATTTGCTAACCAACAAACCAGTCGCGCCAGGTGTTATCAACATAGCCATTACCAATATAATGCCAGCCACTTTCATCGCGGCGACTATAGTTAAAGCAAGCATGCTCAATAAAGCGAAATTATGCTTCTTATTAGATAATCCCACCACAGTGGCGTAAATAGGATCAAAACAATAAAACATAAAATCTCGCCTCTTTATTAACATAACAAACCCACAACCTCCCGAAATTAGGGCAACTTCCCAAATATCTCGCTGTGATATCCCTAAAACGTTACCAAATAAAATATGCAGTAAATGAACATTGGTCTCTATCTTTGTCAGCATTATAAGCCCTACCGCAAACATACCAGAAAATACTATTCCCATTAAGGCGTCTTCTTTTATGCGGCTGTTTTGCTTAAGATAGCCAGTCGTTAAAGCACAAAAAAGGCCAGATAAAAAAGCCCCTACCGCAATTGGTACCTTCATAAGCAAAGCTATCGCCATGCCAGGTAGCACTGCGTGAGACACAGCGTCTCCCATTAAAGACCACCGCTTGACTACCAGAAAGCAAGAAAATATCGCACAAACTACCCCAATTAATACCGAAACCAACATCGCTCGTTGCATAAATGCATAGCTTAGTGGTTCTAAAAAATAATCTATTACTGCCATAACTATCTAATATTCACTAATTTTAATTTATAAAATACACTCATAAAAAATATTAAATCTCTTTTTCTCTTGTAGAATTTTATTTTATTTTATTACGCTTATACCTTCACTGAAATCAATCTCGTCTTTATAAATCCATGCTTAGGGGCGAACAAAAATGCTGATAAAAAGATTGTTGTCTGTAAAACCACCACCAGACCACCTGAATGGATATCTAAAAAATAACTTAAATAAACGCCAAACCCCCCTGTAAATACTCCTAACCCTATCGAAATAAAAATTAAGTTGCTAAATCGATCCGTTAATAAATATGCCGTAGCACCAGGAGTAATCACCATCGCTATCACCAAAAAAGCTCCCACTGTTTGTAGTGCCGCCACTATTGATAAACTTAATATCGTAAAAAATATTATCTGTAAAAGTGTAACCGGCAAACCAATTGACCTAGCGTGAGTTTCATCAAAAAATATAATCATAAAATCCTTCCATTTAAGGGCCAGCACCATAAAACAAATAGCAGATATGGAAAGCATCTGCCAAATATCATACTCAGAAATTGCTAAAATATTACCCAAAACTATAGTCGCTAAATCTACCTCAACTGGATTAAGGGAAATCAACAAAAGCCCACTAGCTAAAAACGCGGTAAACACTAGGCCTATCGTGGCATCTTCTGATAATTTAGTTTTTTGCTTCAAAAAAGCCATGCCCCCCACCGCCAACATCCCCGGGAAAAATGCCCCCACCACATAAGGAACCTTGAATATATGAGATAATGCCACCCCCGGCACCACCGCATGGGCCAATGCATCGCCCATCAATGACCAACCCTTAAGCATTAAATAGCTTGATAAAAAAGCACACAAACCGCCTACCACAGCACAAATAGCTATCGCTTTTTGCATATAAAGATAGGTGAATGGCTCTAATAATAAATTAATCATTTATTTTTTTGTTTCTATTTTTTGTTTTTTATCTTTATTAATTATCTTTTGCCCGCCTTTCGCGTTACCATAAAAGACTAATGGTCTTTCATCATCGCTCATCACGGTAAGGCCTCTTTTATCTTCATCTTTGTGTAAATCACCACCTAAAAGGGTGTGGTGTCGCAAAAATCCCCCAAACGCCTTAGCCAAATTTTTAGTTGTGAAAACATCTTCTACCTCTCCATGGCATAAAATGGTTTTGTTTATTAAAATAACTTCATCACAAAATCGGGGCACGCTGCCTAAATTATGAGTTGATGTTAAAATTAATTTTCCCTCTTTTGATAAAGACTTAAAGAGTATGATTAATTCTTCTTCTGTTTTTATATCTATGCCACTAAAGGGCTCATCTAACAAAATAATTTCTCCTCCTTGGGCTAAGGCTCTCGCTACAAATACTCGCTTTTTTTGTCCGCCGCTCAATTCTCCGATTTGGCGTTTTTTGAATTCACTCATCTTAATTAACGACAACACATCATCAACTATCTGGTGGTCTCGCTTGCTCGGTCTCCTCAAAAATCCCATTTGCCTGTATCTGCCCATCATAATTACGTCTTGCACTAATACAGGAAAATTCCAATTAACCTCTTCGGTTTGTGGGACATAAGAAATCAAATTTTGCCGGAGAGCATCTTTAACGCTTTTCCCAAAAATAGAAATATGCCCCTTGCTAGGCTTAATTAAGCCCATTATTGCCTTAAATAAAGTTGATTTGCCCGCCCCATTAGCGCCGACCAAGCCGTAGACCTTATGTGTTTGCAAAGTCACATCAACAGATTTAAGAGCTGCATATCCATTAGGGTAAATTACGGATAGATCGGCTATTTCTATGTTTTTTTTGGTATTATCCATTTTATTATTTTTTAGTACTATTTTTTTCTATGCTTAATGCCTGTTTGAATGCGTCGGCGATAGTGCTAGTAGTAACTACCAACATATCTAAATAAGTAGGGGCCTGCCCAGTTTCTCCGCTTAAAGTTTCTACATATAGCACTCCTCCATAAGCTACATTAGCTTCAAGAGCTAATTGTTTAGCTGGTTTATCAGAAATAGTGCTTTCACTAAATACCACTGGTATATTATGCTTTCTTACTTGATTAAGCACATTGCGTACTTGTTGGGGAGTACCTTGTTGATCTGCGTTAGTGGCCCACAAATAAATATCTTGCATATCAAGTTCACGAGCTAGGTAGCTAAAACCTCCTTCACTGGTCACTAAAAATCGCTTATCTTTAGGGATAATAGATAGTTTTTCTATTAAATTAATTTTTAGATCTAATAACTGCTCTGCATAATCTTCCGCATTTCTTTTATAAATCATCGCATTTTCGGGATCATACTTCTTAAGGGCTTCATAAACATTATCTATATAAATCAATCCATTTTCAATAGACATCCAAGCGTGAGGGTTGGGATATCCTTTATAAGGGCCGTCAAAAATTGAAATAGGCACTATTCCCTTAGTCATTACCTCTACTGGCACATCTTCTATGTCTTGAAAAAATTTCTCAAACCAATTTTCTAAATCCAGCCCGTTCCACAAAACTAAATCTGCCCCTTGTGTTTTTATAATATCGTGTGGGGTTGGTTGATAGTTATGGATTTCTGACCCAGCTTTAGCAATAGATTCCACAATCGCAGCGTCTCCAGCTACGTTTTTGGCAATATCGGCCAGTACAGTAAAGGTGGTTACTACTTTAAACTTTTTCCCTACCGCATTAGATGGATAAATCAAAATTAAGCCACTTGATAATGCTATTGCCCATAATAATAATTTACTAAATTTCTCACTCATCGTTTTTTTATTTACTGATTTACTGTTATTATCTTTCTTGAACGTTAAAAATACTAGTTAACACAATTAGCACAAAAATACTACTAATTAATTTAAATATTATTAACCTTGTGCCATCCTATTAGAAGGATTCTAATAAAATCATATACCTAGAAAGAATTATCCCAGCCAAAATAAATCATTAAACTCTAAAACTTCATGATTTTTTAATTTATTTTTATCAGAAAATAAATCCAGTATCTGCTCACATTTTTGTGCAGGAAATACCTTTGCTAAATTATGTTTAAACTTTTCCTCCAAAAGAGGTATTCCCTCCGCTCGGCGAAACTTATGCCCTACAGGATAATCAATTACTATCTTTTCGGTGTGAGAGCCATCTTTAAAAAATATCTGTATTCCGTTGCCAATTGAGCGTTTATCTGGGTGCAAGTATTCTTCTGTCATTCGTTTACTTTCAAAGACTTCCATTTTTTCTCTAAGAAAATCTATCTGCGTATCCTTCGCACTTTCATCACTATAATCTTCAGCAATTAATTGCCCCTTTAGCAAACCCACTGCCACCATATATTGTAAGCAATGATCTCGATCCGCAGGGTTATTAAGTGGGCCAACCTTATCAATTATTCTTATCGCCGATTCTTGTGATTCTATTACTATCTTATCTATTTGTGATATTTTACCCACTACCTCAGGATGAAGTTTTATCGCACATTCCACTGCTGTTTGGGCGTGGAACTCAGCAGGAAAAGAAATTTTGAATAAAATATTTTCCATTACGTAAGTACCAAATTTTCGCGCTAACTTTATCTCCTTGCCCGCAAATGATACATCTTGAAACCCCCAAGTCTTAGCGGTAAGAGCGGAAGGATAGCCCATCTCTCCGCTTAAAGCGGTCAAAGCCAAGAACACTCCCCGGCTAGTTGCGTCTCCTGCGGCCCAGCTTTTTCTTGAGCCAGCGTTGGGAGCGTGGCGATAGGTTCGTAGTGATGACCCGTCTACCCAAGCGTTAGATAAAGCCGATAAAATATGCTCACGGCCTCCTCCCATCATAGCACAAACAACTCCCGCAGTGGCCACCCTAACCAATAAGACATGATCCAGCCCCACTCGGTTAAATGAATTATGCAAGGCGAGCACTCCTTGTATCTCATGTGCTTTAATCATGGCATCCAACACAAAATCCACGTTTATTCCTCCATCTTTGCGGCTCAAATAATCTGCCACTGCTAAGATTCCCCCTAAATTATCGGACGGGTGCCCCCATTCCTCCGCTAGCCAAGTATCATTAAAATCTAACCACCTAATCATCAAGCCAATGTTGTAAGCCCCTCTTACCGGGTCTAACTCAAAATCTGTCCCCATAACTCTAACTCCGCCGGACAAACTGGCTCCAGGCACTACTGGCCCCAGTAACTTGCGGCACTCGGGAAAGCTTAAGGCCAATAACCCGCAACCTAAAGAATCCATTAAACAGTAGTGAGCAATATCTTTAGCTTCCTTGCTGTTGGTGGCGTTCTTATCTAAAATATAATCGGTTATTTCTACCAAAAGTTGGTCATATTCAGGTCGTTTAGCTGATTTAATATTATTCATAATGCAAAAATAATTTATGTTTGTTTTAGCAATGTTTCACGTGAAACAATTATCAAATTATATAGCCCATTATTTAAACTCATCGCCCATCAATCCCCCTCTAATCCAAACAAAGCAAAAGCGCGGACCCGTAGACGCACCAAAGGACGTAAAATTTTATTGCCAGCACGCGACTAAGCGATTATTAATCACCTAGAAGTTCTTACCTTGTGTTAGGGGAAAATCGTAGATTGATACCGCATCGTAGCACATATTACCCAGCAAAACAACTAAAATAAATAATGTTTCCCAGCTCCCGCAAGAAAAATTAATTATCTCATCCTCAAGATATGCTTTTATTTTATCATCAATGCTGCTCTCAGCTACATAACGCACCGCTATCAGCCAATGTTTGAGCGACTATTATTTGGTTTTTGCTGCTATTTTCGGATTATACTTATGGGCATCGCTTTTCTCCAAATCTTTAGAATCCTGCCTTATCTCAAGAGGTAGAGCAAATTTGATGTTTTCTTCTGAGTAAAGAAATTCCTCCACCTCTCCGGGTCTAATGCTTAAAATTCTAGTAATCACTTCTTGCACCACACTTTCAGGAGCTGACGCCCCCGCAGACAGACCCACAACGCTCAATCCATTAATCCAAGATGGGTCCACATCATCAGCGTCATGCACCAAGAATGACGGCACACCCGCTTTTTGAGCGACCTCTACTAGCCTTTTAGTATTAGAACTAGTATCAGAGCCCACCACTAAGAAGGCCTGCACCAACTTAATCATCGCTTTTACCGCACCCTGCCGATTGGTGGTGGCGTAACAAATATCATCCTTAACGGTGCTTTTAATATTTGGATATTTTACCCGCAAAGCCCTTACAATATCTTTGGTGTCATCTAAAGAAAGAGTGGTTTGCGTAATATAAGCCACCTTATCCCCCTCTTTTATGGTCAATTTATCTACATCCTTTATGTCGCTAATAATTGTTATGCTATCAGGAGCGTGGCCGACTGTTCCTATAACCTCCACATGATCGCGGTGACCTATTAGGATTATCCTATACCCATCAAGGTCAAATCTTATGGCTTCTTTATGGACTTTAGTTACCAGCGGGCAGGTGGCATCTAATACTTTTAATTTTCGATCAAAGGCTTCCTTTCTAACTTCAGGCGAAACTCCATGTGCTGAAAAAATTAACCTTGCTCCTGGGGGGACGAATGCTAAATCTTCAATAAAAATTACCCCCTTATTAGTTAATCTATCTACTACATTTTTATTGTGCACTATCTCATGTTTCGCGTAAATAGGGGCTCCATAAATCCTCAAAGCCTCTTCTACTATCAATATAGCTCGGTCAACCCCTGCACAAAACCCTCGCGGAGAAGCTAATAAAAGTTTAAAAGGGTTTAATTTTTTGCCATTGTTTGTCATACTAAAAAATAATAGCTAAGTTAATATAGATAAAAAATATCAAAAATTAACCAATACTTAAATTAATTAATCGTAAAACTAAAAACACCACCTCGCTTTATACGGGTGTTATCATATTAATTTTAATTATCTAATGTCAAATAGATTAACCAACACAAAACGCCCCACTTAAAATATTAATATAACTAACCGCTAGTTGATTTATTACTTGAAAATACAATCTTTACCGCCTATAACCGATAACAGCTACTACCATAACCATTAAATAATTATCTCATATATAAAATGAAAAAAATAACTGTTAAAAATCCTATCGTAGAAATGGACGGCGATGAAATGACTCGCATAATGTGGAGTAAAATTAAAGAACAATTAATTTTCCCCTATCTTGACCTAGACTTAAAATATTTCGATCTTAGCATGGAGTCACGCGATAAAACTGATGATAAAATAACTATCGACGCCGCTAAAAGCACCATTAAACACAGAGTGGCTGTGAAATGTGCCACTATCACTCCTGACGAAGCTAGGGTGAAAGAATTTAATTTAAAAAAAATGTGGCGCAGCCCAAACGGAACCATTAGAAATTTAATCGGAGGAACGATTTTTCGCGAACCCATCATATGTAAAAATGTACCTCGCCTAATTTCGCGTTGGGAAAAATCTATCATAATTGGCCGGCACGGCTTTGGTGATCAATACGCTGCTACCGACTTTGTGTTTAAAAAACCCGGCACCCTAACCATAAATTATCGTTCTGATGACGGCGATGAGGTGATCGAAAGAAAAGTAATAAAAACCCAAGGCGGAGGAGTGTCCTTAAGTATGTTTAATTTAGATGACTCTATAACTGCTTTCGCTAGAGCTTGCATGAAGTTTGCCTTAGACAAAAAATATCCTCTATATTTCTCCACAAAAAATACCATCTTAAAGGCCTACGATGGCCGATTTAAAGATATTTTTCAAGAAGTCTTCGCCGCTGAATTTAAGACAGATTTTGAAAAAGCAGGCATTACCTATGAACATCGTTTAATTGATGATATGGTGGCTTTTGTTCTTAAAGTAGAGGGAGGCTTTCTTTGGGCGTGCAAAAATTATGATGGCGATGTGGAATCAGACGTGCTAGCCCAAGGGTTTGGCTCTTTAGGATTAATGACATCTGTTTTATTATCACCCGATGGAAATGTGGTAGAATCAGAAGCCGCTCATGGCACAGTAACTAGGCACTACCGAGCCCACCAAAGAGGCGAAGAAACTAGCACTAATCCAATTGCTAGTATTTTTGCTTGGTCTCGAGGGCTGGCCTACCGGGCTAAGTTTGACAACCACCCAGAGCTACTAAAATTTGCCAACAACCTTGAGCAAGCTTGCGTTCAATCAGTAGAAGGTGGATTTATGACTAAGGATTTAGCGTCTTGCATTCATAAAAAAGTTGAACGAAGCCATTACCTAACCACCACCGAATTTATGGACAAAGTTAACGAAAAATTGCAAGAATTGCAAAAATGAAATGTGGCATGATAGATGACGCATATATTAAGCATAACTTATGGTCTATAATGATAGTTATGGCCTATAGCGATGATTGTTCTAATCTTAAAGTCATTTATTTAGTTTTGAATGGATAGACAAATCTTGGACATTAAAAATATAGTTATGGCCTATAGCGATGATTGCTGTAATCTTAAAGCCATTTATTTAGTTTTGAATGGATAGACAAATCTTGGACATTAAAAATATGGTTGTGGCCTATAGCGATGGCTATAACCTTAAAATTATTCGTTTAGTCTTAAATGCATAAACAAGTTTTACGTGTCAAGAATATAGTCAAATCTTATGATGGGAGAACGGTTGTTGATCAGGTGTCTTTTTCGTTGACACAAGGCAGCATTGTTGGCCTGTTAGGCTCTAATGGTGCGGGCAAAACTACTATTTTTTATATGGCTGTTGGTTTTATTAACCCTGATCAGGGGCAAATTCTTCTAGATGATTCAGAAATAACCAACCTTGCTATGTACCAGCGGGCACAGCTAGGCATTGGCTATTTACCACAAGAAAATTGTATTTTTCGCAAATTAACTGTGGAAGATAATATTTTGGCTATCTTAGAAGTACAAAAAATGAAGCGAAGTGCTAAAAAAGAGCGCCTTGATGAGCTTTTAGAATCGCTAGAAGTAACTCACATCAGGAAAAGCTACGGCTACGCCCTATCTGGAGGAGAAAGAAGGCGAGTAGAAATCGCTCGCTGCTTAGCCTCTAATCCCAAGTTTTTACTGCTTGATGAGCCCTTTGCCGGAGTTGACCCTTTAGTTGTGGGCGACATTCAAGAAATCATACAACGCCTCTCCACTCAAAATATCGGCATCTTAATTAATGATCATAATATAAGAGAAACACTCAACATCACCCATCACGCCCATATCATCAATAAGGGTAAGGTTTTATTAAGTGGCTCTCCTGAGGTTATCATTAATAGCGACTTGGCAAGACAGGTGTATTTTGGAGAAAAATTTAAGTTTTGATGGTGCTTGGTTTGAATTATATGCCTTTACTGGAAATGGTTATCTATTCTGTGATTCCCGTATCCCTTACCTTTTTAGCAGAAAGGCTATTTATTTTTAGATTGTCCCATAGCCCCCCACTGCAAAAAAAACTCGCCCAAATATGGTGGCTTGAGCCCAACAACATCAGCCGATCTCGTTATATAATGGGGATAGTTAGTGTGCTGATTTATCATTATGGTAATGAAGTATTCGCTTTATATTTTTTTAGCTTTTGGATGATTACGGATATAACCGATGGCTCACTGGCTATATATTTAAAAAAACGCTCTACGCTAGGGGAAATAATTGATCCTTTATCAGATAAATTGCTTTACTTTCCGCCACTGCTTTACGCCGCATTTCAATTTAAGGCCCTTGATATAAGATTAGCGTTGATATTTTTGATAATTGATTTTACTGGTCAATTCACCCGTAGTCTTTTTAAAGTAAAGGGGGCTAATCTATTTGGCAAAACCAAAACACTGCTATGCACCGCCACCTTGATGTTGGTTTTTTTACAACAAACTTATCTTGACCAACAACTACTTGATATAGGAACTTTTTTGCTGTTAGGGGTAATAGGTTTGGCTCTTTGCAGCATTGTATTTAGAATAATACCTAACTATTGGTACGCTAATATTTTAAGTCTTCTCAACCTTTGTTGTGGGTTGCTGGGCATTGCACTTGTGTTAATGGGATATCCCTTAACCTACACATTCTTTTTAATTTTTCTCGGTCAATTTTTAGATTTACTAGATGGACGAGCAGCAGCCCACTGGGGCAGCACGGCAAGAGGAGAAATACTTGATGATTTAGCCGATGGAGCAAATTTTGGGCTAGCAGTATCTTTTTTAGCCTATGGGGCAATTCATAACAAATGGTTAGCGGGATTTAGTGCCATTTTTTATTTTATTTGCACAATTTTTCGACTTTACCGATTTATCGGAGATAAAAAGAAAGCCAACACACCGACAGGGGTAGAAATTTTTAATGGGCTTCCCTCTCCAGCAGCCGCTTTATTTGTGGGCTCTACTTTATCTTTACTCAATGACTATTGTTTTATTTTCGTCAAAGATTGCCAACAATCAGTTTGGTGGGTAGATTGGTTTGCCGCTGGGGTAGCTTGTTTTAGTGGGTTATTAATGATTTCTCATTTACCTTATATTCACATTGGCCGAACATTAATGAAAACATTACCTAAGGCAATAAAAATAGTTTTATATGCTTTATTAATCGTAGCTAGCTTGATTGGATTACGTTTTAATAACTATAGTTTTTTGTTGGCTATGATTGTCATAACATCTAGTTTATATATTCTTTTAGGAGTTAAATCGGGCAAATAATAATATATTTTAATAAACTATGTTGCATTTATTTTTTTTTGTGCTAGTTGTGGTACGTCTGCAATGAGAATTTGTGGATTTTTTTATGTCTTTTGATCTTTCTAATTCTTGTGATTTAAAATATAACTCTAACCAATAATAGAAATATGGCTAAAAATTTAATAAAGTTTGGGCTACTAGTCGGTACGATTAGTGTGGTCCTTGGTGGTTGTTTTAAAAAGGATGACACTATCAAAATAGGCGTTGCTGGCCCTTTTACTGGGCAATATGCTGCTTTCGGTGAGCAAATTCATAAAGGAACTGAAAAAGCTGCAGCTGATATTAATGCCGCTGGTGGTGTTAACGGAAAATCGATTGAGTTAGTATTTGGTGACGATGCTTGTGATCCTAAACAAGCGGTTACAGTTGCTAATAAATTAACTGGTCAAGATAAAGTAATCGCAGTAGTTGGTCATTTTTGCTCTTCTTCAAGCATTCCTGCTTCTGAGATTTACGCCGCTTCTGGTATTTTAAATGTTACTCCAGCCTCTACTAACCCAACTTACACTGAGCGTGGTTTAGATAATGTTTTTCGAACATGTGGTCGAGATGATCAACAAGGAGCTGTTGCGGGTAATTATTTAATCAATAAATTAAATGCTAAAAAAGTAGTTATTTTACATGATAAAGATACCTATGGCCAAGGCTTGGCTGACGCAACTAAAAAGGTGTTAAACGAGAGTGGAGTTAATGAAATTCTTTATGAAGGAGTTACTAGGGGCGATAAAGATTTTAACGCACTGGTCACTAAAATAAAAGGACTAGGTCCTGATGTGGTTTACTTTGGTGGATTACATACTGAAGCTGGTTTGTTAGTTAGACAAATGCGTGAACAAGGAGTTGACGTTCCTTTCATTTCTGGAGACGGCATTGTTAGTCAAGATTTTGTAATTTCTGTTGGTGGTGCTCAATACACTAAAAATGTATTTATGACTTTTGGCAGTGATCCTTTAAAATTAGAAACTGGTAAAAAAGTAGTAGAATCATTTAAAGATGATGGTTACCAACCAGAAGGTTATACACTTTACTCTTACGCAGCGTTACAAGCAGTTGTTATTGCTTTATCAGCTACGGATCTTGATTCTTCAGCAGCAGCTATGTACCTGAAAGATAATTCAGTTAGCACTGTAATGGGCGAAAAGAGTTGGGATAGTAAAGGCGATCTTACTGTTTCAGACTATGTTATGTACGCTTGGGATGGAGATAGCTATTCTGAGTTAGAATAGTAAATAATATCTGATTTCTAAGACGATACTTATTTAGTTTTTTAACGCCAGTGACATATTATTTTTAAAATTTTGTCGCTGGTGTCATATGTTTTCATAAAATCTACCAATCCATAAAATTAAGAACTTACGCAGGAGATAAGCAAATATGATGTGGGAAATAATACAACAAACAGTAAATGGATTGGCCTTGGGGTCAATTTATGGTTTGATTGCGATTGGTTATACCATGGTATATGGAATAATAGGTATGATCAACTTTGCTCACGGAGACATCTATATGCTAGGAGCTTACGTCACGGCAATTAGTATAGCTGTTATTAGCAGCATAGCTAGTATGCCAGTTGTTTTGCTTTTATCGTTAACTGTGTTAATAGTGGTGCCCATCACTGCTTTGCATGGTTATGTTTTAGAAAAAATTGCCTATAAACCTCTTAGGCATGCACAAAAGTTATCAGCCTTGATAACAGCAATAGGCATGTCATTATTTTTACAAAATTACATACAAATCAGCCAAGGAGCGAGAAACCAAGGTATTCCTACATTAATTAGCGGTGGTTTCACTTTGTGGACTGATAAAATTAGTTCTTTATCTGCGGTTATGTCTTATACGCAGGTAGTTATTCTGGTGGTTACGCTAGTTAGCATGTTGACTTTAGCTTACGTGATAAAAAGCACGAGCTTAGGCCGGCAGTGCCGCTCAACACAACAAGACCAAATGATGTCAGCGATGTTGGGGGTGAATACTGATCGGGTCATATCAGTAGTTTTCATTATAGGAGCAGGTTTAGCGGGAGTTGGCAGTGTGTTAGTTACCCTAAATTATGGCTCATTTGATTTTTTTATTGGTTTTATCGCAGGAATTAAGGCGTTCACGGCAGCTGTATTGGGGGGTATTGGTTCAGTTACTGGGGCCATGTTGGGCGGATTGCTATTGGGGATGTCTGAATCTTTCTTTTCTGGTCTGGTAAATGCCGATTATAAAGATGTGTTTGCGTTTGGGTTGCTAATATTTTTCATGGTCTTTAAACCAACTGGTCTTTTAGGAACCCCTGAAGTCACTAAAGTTTAGTAGTATTAATATTATTAAGATCTTATGTCTAAGAAAGAATCTTATAAGAAGTTATTTAAACAAACCTTTTTATTTTTTCTTGTTACAGTATTTATTTTTGTGCCTTTAGTTGGTATAAAGTTACTGGGCTGGAAATATAGTTTAAGAATTCCCAATGCATTATTTTTAATCTTTGGGCTTACTGTGATAAGGTTTATGATTGGCGTTATAAATCTTACTCCTCGCTTAAGAGGTCCTTTTCGCAAGGTATTTTCGCAAGTATCTTATCTTCCTCATGTGGCCCCGACTAGCATTTCTCAACGTAAAAAATCTCTTTTATTTTTGGTGATTGCGTTAAGCTTTGTGTTGCCTTTCGTTATTGAGCAATACTGGCTATCAGTTATGATCACGGCGTTAATTTATGTAATGTTAAGTTTAGGCTTAAACATAGTAATTGGCTTTGCTGGTTTGCTGGATTTAGGATATGTGGCCTTTTTTGCGGTAGGAGCTTATGGGGTGGCGTTATTGCATCATTTTTTCCAGATAGATTTTTGGTTGGCTATGCCTATCGCGGCGTTTTTAGCTATGTTAGTAGGGGGATTATTGGCATTTCCCGTATTAAGAATGCATGGGGATTATCTGGCGATAGTAACATTAGGCTTTGGGGAAATTATAAGATTATTATTAAATAATTGGACAGAATTTACTAGGGGGCCAAATGGAGTAATTTTACCTAGGCCTTACATTTCTTTTTTTGGGATACCTTTTGATAAGAATTCTCCAAACTCTTTTCATAATTTACTAGGGATAGAATATAGTTTATCGCATAAATCAATATTTCTATATTTATGTCTACTATTAATTGTGATAGCAGTTACTTATTTTTGCCTACGGCTAAAAAAGATGCCGCTAGGTCGCTCATGGGAAGCGTTAAGAGAAGACGAGATTGCTTGTCGATCTATGGGCATTAATCACGTCACAATAAAGTTATTTGCTTTTGGCTTAGGAGCTTTTTTTGGCGGAATTGGAGGAGGCTTTTTTGCTGCGTTAACTGAGTTTGTTAGCCCCTCATCGTTTACTTTTATTGAGTCAGCTTTAGTGGTCTCAATAGTGGTGTTAGGGGGATTAGGATCAATCCCTGGGGTAATAATTGCGGCGGTAGTGATGACATTATTACCAGAAGTTTTGCGAGACATCGCAAACGTTAGGGTTCTCATGTTTGGGGTTGTGATGGTTGTTATGATGATATGGAGACCTCGCGGGCTTACTAGGGTTCTTAGGCCTAGATTTAATAAAACGAGTAAATAAATATAAAAATAGATAGCAAAAAAATGCCAACATCTGATTCTGTATTAAGCATTAAAAATCTGACTATGCGCTTTGGGGGGATTTTGGCTTTATCTGATATTAGTTTTAATGTAAAGAAAAATTCAATCACAGCAATGATTGGCCCTAATGGAGCGGGCAAAACCACAGTATTTAATTGTTGTACTGGTTTTTACATTGCCACTTCTGGTGATATTGAATTTGAGTCTAAGAAAGGGCTAAAAGAGATTGCTACTTTGATAGGGCGCGATTTTATTTGGGGTGACTTTATATCACCGAGCAAATTTTTTACTAAACTATATTATAAGATGTTTAGTGGGTCATTCGAAATTAATCGAATAGGCATTGCCCGAACATTTCAAAATGTGCGTTTATTTAAAGAGATGACAGTAATTGAAAATTTACTGGTTGCCCAACATCAAAAATTGAATTGGAATTTATTTAGCGGCACTTTTAATACTAAGTCTTACCAAAAAAAGCACGAAGAATGTATAGATCAAGCTTTTTTCTGGTTGGATAAGCTAGGGTTAACTAAAGACGCACAAGCGTTAGCTGGTTCTTTAGCCTATGGTAAAACCAGGCGTTTAGAGCTAGCTAGAGCTATGTGCACCTCACCTTTATTGGTGTGTTTAGACGAGCCAGCGGCAGGGCTTAACGCACGAGAGACTGAGGAATTGAGTGGAATTATTAAAGATTTGCGAGATGAATTTAAAGTAACGGTCTTTTTAATTGAGCACGATATGCGAATGGTAATGGACATATCCGAAAAAATTATAGTGCTAGATCATGGAGAAGTCATTGCTGAAGGTGCACCGAAAGACATTCAATCTAACCAAAAAGTAATTGAAGCTTACCTTGGGGTTAGTGATGATGAATTGTGATAACAGCTGATAAACATATGTCACCTAATAATAATAATATTATAGAAGTTAAGGATTTAGACGTTTTTTATGGGGCAATTCAGGCATTACGCAAGGTGTCTTTATCCATAAAACGAGGAGAAATAGTGTCATTGATCGGAGCAAATGGTGCTGGTAAATCTACTTTGTTAAATTCCATATTTAAAATCCCTACTATTGTAGGGGGGAGCATTCACTATAATGGTGATGATATAACGGCACTTAAGACGCATCAAATATCTCGCCTTGGGATATCGTTAGTTCCTGAAGGGCGTCATATTTTCCCTAGAATGACGGTGTTAGAAAATCTTTTATTGGGCTGCACCCCTCTTGGATTTCAGCATAAAGATGAGGATTTAAAGCGGATATTCGCTTTATTTGCTGTACTTAAAGAAAGAAAAGACCAAGCAGCGGGCACTTTATCTGGTGGAGAGCAACAAATGCTAGCAGTAGGTCGAGCCTTGATGAGCCGCCCTAAGTTGTTGTTATTAGATGAACCTAGTTTAGGATTAGCTCCTTTAATAATAAGAGATATTTTTAAAACATTAGTTTCAATCGCTAAGGAAGACACCACTATTTTTTTAGTAGAACAAAATGCTCGTATGGCTCTTAAAATATCTACTCGGGGATATCTTTTGGTTAATGGCAAAATAGAGATTGAAGATTCGGCTAAAAATCTGATTAATAATCCTGAAGTTGTCGAAGGCTATATGGGAAAATAGCAATAACTTGCTTTTATGATATGCTATCACCCTTTGATAAAAATAAACTTGAATCGCTTTTAATTGACGTTGGGGCGTTTAAAGAGCTTAAAGAGCCTTGCATAGGGGCGTCAGGGTTTCCTTTGTTTTACTACATATCCATTGAAAAGCTACTTCATGACCAAGGAAAGTGGCAAAAATTTGGTAATGACAGCTCTTTAATGATTTCTCACGCCATTAGTTCCCAAAAAAATCCACTTTTCAAAGAGGTCAGCCAAATATTAGAACCTTATGCTAACCGTTTTATTGGTAAAAATACTCTTGTTGCTGGTTATCAGCGGCGTGATTGGCCTTTTTCTGGTATTTATGCATATCTTAATAAACGTCCCCATTTTTCATTTTATAAAGATGCTCGCATTAAGCGATTAACCTTTAATAAAAAAATGGTTGCTTCAGCAGAGATAGTTTCTATTTTACCCAAGCAAAGATATGTTTTTATTAGTGATTTACTCAATTTAGGCTCAAGTGTTATTGATGGCTGGTTGCCCTCGCTCCGATCCCAAGGGGCTATTTGCCAAGATATTATTTATATTTTTTCGCGTAATCAAGGGGGAGAAGCAAGACTAAAAAAACATGGAATTAGGCCTCATTCATTGATAAAGCTGGGGGTAAGATTTTTGGAGCATTATTGCCAGAACAAGGTTTTTTGTGTCTCTTATTGGAGAAATCCAATTGCTAGTGCCACTATGTATTTAAGGAAAAATGGTGCTTTGCCGTTTTTGGCTTCTTTTGATCCTAGCATGCCTGAAGCTAAAAAGGCTCGCGCGGCTATATTTTACCGCGACTGGTTAGATAAAATTTTGACTAGCACACAAAAAAATAGATTTAAAGAGGCCCTAAAAGCTGAATTTAAGCTTGATATTAAGGAATTATTAATTACTTTTAAGGCTCAACCCTGAAATCTAAAAATTAGCGGTCATACCTTTGGTTTCTGTTATAATTAAAGACTTTACCACCTCATCATGGTTAGAATTAACTAGCCCTAAAAAGGTATGGTCGGTTTTTAGCGATAAAGAAGTCACCCCCTGCCTAGTGGAGATAGATGCTGAAATAGCTAACGGCTCGGTAGTGGCTGGCTTTATCGGTTATGAGGCCTCGCCAGCTTTTGATGATAGCTATGTCGTTAGAGATAAAATTGATTTTAATTTTCCTTTATTATGGTTCGCTTCCTTTAACTTGAATGACGCAAAGATTATTGATTTAGCCAATTACCGATCAACTAGTCGCAATTTCTCTGCCCAGTTGCTTCCTACTATATCTTTATCTAAATATCGAGATGATTTTATAAAAATAAAAGATTCTATTTTTCAAGGGGAGAGCTATCAAGTTAATTATTCATTTAGGGCTTATGGACGAGTGAATAGTAACTTAAAGGATGTATTTTTTGATTTAATAAAAAAAAATAATTTGCCCTACGCCTCCTACATAGATACTAAGCACTTTACTATTTGCAGTTTATCACCTGAACTTTTTTTTAGGTTAGATAACAAAAAAATTGAATCTCACCCGATGAAAGGAACTATTAGCAGGGGATTATCATCGATATCTGATAAAGAAAACTTTCAAAAACTAAAATTTTCTGCCAAAGAAAATGCTGAAAACATCATGATTACCGATATGGTGCGTAATGATCTAGGCAAAATAGCTGAAATTGCTTCTGTAAAAACTAGTTGCCTATGTGAAATAAAAAAATATCAAGGTGCCTGGCAAATGATTTCTAAAGTTACCGCTAAAATAAATAACCCCTCACTTTCATCAATCTTAAAAGCCTTATTTCCTGGAGCCTCTATCACTGGAGCCCCAAAATCCAAGGCTACACAAATAATTTCTTCCCTTGAAGATTCTCCTAGAAAAATATATACTGGCGCTATTGGCTATTGGCTGCCCGGTAAAAAAGCCCAATTTAATTTAGCAATAAGAAGCTTGCTAGTCGATAAAAAAACTGGCTTAGCTGAATATGGAACTGGTAGCGGAATAGTTTGGGATTCAAAATGTGAAAAAGAATTTGACGAATGCTTGCTAAAGGCTAATTGGTTCAATCAGAGCTCCTTAACAAAAAAATTTAGCCTGCTTGAAACTATTTTTTGGTCTAAAAATAATTATCCCTTCCTACAAGGACATCTATCAAGGTTAACCGACTCAGCAAATTATTGGGATATAAAAGTGGAGCGCGCCCATATCATAAAGCGGCTAACCAAGATAACCACTAATTTTAAACCACAAACACCCTATAAAGTACGTCTGCTTCTGTCTTTACAAGGTAGAATCACCATCAAATATGATAGCCTGTCGCCACATTTTCAGGCTTTTCCTAATATAAAAATAGCCCCACAACCGATAGATGCTAATAACAATTTTTTATATCATAAAACTACCAATCGTAGCATATACCAAAAACTGCTTAAGAAAACCGGCACTACCGATTTACTGCTATACAACAAAAAAAATATGCTCACCGAAACTACTATCGCCAATATCGCGGTAAAAATAGATAACACCCTGTTCACCCCGCCGTTAGAGTGTGGCTTGCTACCTGGGGTGATGAGGGGGTATTTGTTGGGTAAGGGTGTGTTGCGTGAAAAAAATATACCAGTTAGCATTCTATCAAAAAACCCGCAAATATTTCTGATGAATGCGATTAGAGGGCTGCAAAAAGTTGATGTAATCCCCCATTAAAATAAAGGAATAATCAGGTTTTAGCTTTAATTATTGGTCAATCGGCGAGATCTGCTACCAGATTTATATGCTTACCAATTTAGAGGTAAATTTGCTTAATATGTTAATAAATATTAATCTACCTATCTTGTAACTTCAAAGCAGCACCACAAATAATTTATGAAAAATGACTTACTAACTATTTTACTGCAATTATTAAAAATAGATTCTATCACCGGTAAAGAGCAGGCCATTACTGGTTTTATTGATGATTTTTGCCGAAAAAATCCTAACTTAACCTCCCAAAAAATTGGGAAAACCTTGTGCTATTTCTATCATAAATCAGATGCTCTGCCCACCTTAGCTCTTTATGGGCATACAGACACGGTTAACAATCAGCAAGATAAATCTCCCTATCATGATGATAAATCAGTTTTTGGCTGTGGGGCTAGTGATATGAAAGGGGGTTTAGCGGTGATGCTTAAATTAATAAAAGATGATTTTTTCGCTAAAAGTAATTTTAATTTGCAATTTATCTTTTATGATGGAGAAGAAGGTCCCTATAATGATAGTGGGCTGGGGCCGGCTCTGTTGAAAGTGCCTGAGCTCAAAAAAGCTGATTTAGCCTTGGTGCTAGAGCCCACTCTAAATGACATCCAAAGTGGCTGCCTAGGAGTGATGAATATAGACCTCACCTTTATCGGCAAAAGTGGCCACAGTGCAAGGCCTTGGCAAGGGGATAACCCAATCTACAAGGCGCTTCCCTTGCTTAGTAAAGTCGCCGCTAAGCCAGCTAACACTGTTACTATTGATGGATTAGATTTTATAGAAACCACCTCCATCACCAAAATTAGTGCTGGTAAATTAAAAAATGTTATCCCCGAAAGGGCTTACGCAAATTTAAATTGGCGATTTGCTCCTCATAAAAGCATTTCTGCTGCCAAAAAAGGTGCGATTGAGTTTTTAGGTGATGAAGTTAATATAGAATTTTGCGATTGTGCTCCCGCTAGCAAAGTTGTTTCCCAAAACTCTCTCCTAACTAAATTTAAGGAGCAAAACTCCCTCATCACCAAGCCCAAACAAGCTTGGACTGATATAGCCAGATTAAATGACGCCATGGTTGACGCCGTTAACTTTGGCCCAGGAGACCCGAGCGAGGCACATCAAAAAAATGAACAAATTGCTATTAATTCTTTGCTTGATTGCTATAAAATATTAACTAATTTTATTTATAGCGAATAGATTATGGATAGCATATTTTGTAAAATCTATTCTCTTTTCGGAAAATTATATGCAGACAAAAGCTCAAGATGGCCGTTTTATTTGACGGCTAGCATTATAATTTTATTGATTGTTTATCAATTATCGCCTCCCTTAACTTTTTTAGAAAGCCCATTAAGAGCTTATTCGGTGGCCAAGCACGATATAATAGTACAAAGCGATGTACAAATAATAGATGAGCACACCACCAATCTTCTAAAAAACCAAGCCGCAAAAAATACTGGCCTTTTCTTTACTACAAACGATCTAGCCCTTCAGCAAGATTTAGCTTTGTTGGATAAAGTGTTTGAAGAATATCGAAAAAAAGAAAAACCTCTGCTTGCCCTAATTGAAAAGGTTGATACAAAGCATCATCATAAATTTTTTGCTATAGTATCTGCTCAAATTAAACAAAGAGATTTGCTAGACGCTCAAAATTTTAAACCATCCCTCCTTCTCACCTCCTCTGCTAAAAATAAGGATGATAAAACTAATTCTTCCCCATCAACCAACAATCTAGCCGACATAGAGAAAAATTTTGACCGGCTAGCTAAGCAACAAATAATTTTACAAGACTACCTTTCTATTAAAAAAACTTTTGATACTGATTTTGCCTCCTTCGTTAAGCAAACCAATCAAAAATTAGCCCAAGACCATCAAAAATTAATAGAAACTCTATTAACTAATCTTGGTATTCCTATCTCTTTTTTAGTTGATAATAAAATTTATCTTCGCCAATTGTTAGCTGATAAATCTTTAGAGGTAAATCTTAAAAAGATAATTAAAGAGATTCATCAATCTCCTTTCATTGAAGATAAAACTATCTTTTCCAAAAAAACTACCACTGCGGTAAATATAATTAAACCAAACCATGTATTTGAAAAATTTGCTACCTTAGCCACTGTAACCGATAAGTCATCCATCATAAGCCAAGTTGCAAGCCAATACGCAAGACAATGGGAAAGCGAAAAAACTAATGAATTATATAAACTCTTTCTTAGCCAAATTGTCTCTGCCAATTTGCTTTATAGCGACCAAATAACTAGCCAAGAGCTAACCGCTACCACCAATGAAATTAGAGATGTTAGAATCTGGCTTAAAAAAGGTGAGGTGCTAATTAGGCAAGGAGAAAAAATATCACCAGAAAAGGTGGCTTTATTGCAAAATTATCAAAAAGTTAATACTAACATCGTCAAATACCCCAGAATTCTTGGCTTACTAGTCTTAGTTCTGCTTAGCATAGGTATTTTGCTATTGGTCACCAATTCCCCCTACAAGCACATAGAGCTCTTAAGATATAGGCGAAAATGGACGCTCATCACCCTAACTAGCCTGCTAATACAAATATTATTATCTGGCTTTATTTTGGAGATAAGCATTCCTATATTTAACAGCTTTCCCTCTTTTTTAAGGATGGCTCAGCTTTATATAATGCCAATTGGTATTTCCTCGATTTTAGCCACCATTTTAATTCGCTATGAAATAGCGATAGCGATAAGCATTGCTAGTGCTATTTTTACTTCGTTATTATTTACAGGTAATCCTAATGGTTTGCTGTTTACTTTGCTAAGTAATATAGTTCTAGGGTTGCTGTTGGTTAACATTAAAGTGGCTAGTCGCTCCGCTATTTTATTAATCGGGGTGAAACTTGCCTTTGTAAATGCTTTCTTAGTGATCATAATTAGTGCCTTAAATTATCCTAGCACGGCAGAAGGGGTAAATTTTACGGTAATCGGGCTAAGCATGTTTTGTGGAGCGATAGGGGCTCTTATTTCTGTTATTTCAGCTACGGTTCTTTTGCCCATGCTAGAGCGATTATTTGATGTAAAAACTGATATTAATTTGCTGGAATGGTCAACGACCAATCATCCCGTTCTTAAAGAATTAATGGAAAAGGCTCCCGGGTCTTACTATCACTCTATGTCAGTGGGGGCAATTTCTGAAGCAGGGGCGATGAAAATTGGGGCTAATGCTTTGTTTTGCCGAATCGCCGCCTACTATCACGATATAGGTAAAATCCATAATCCCAGCTTTTTCATTGAAAATATGCGTGGTTACGCAAAAAATACCCACCTGTTAATGGATGACCCTATAAAATCCAAAGAAATAATAATTGGTCATGTGGCCAAAGGAAAAGAGTTGGCAAAAAAATATCATCTTGGCAGGCAGCTAACTGATATTATTGAAGAACATCACGGAACAAGCTTGGTTAGATATTTTTATGTGCGGGCACAAGAAAAATTAGCCCTAGGTTTGATTGACGCCCAGCAAGTTGATGAAAAAAAATTCCGTTACCCAGGGCCAAAACCACAAAGCCCTGAATCTGCTTTAATTATGATCGCCGATGTTTGCGAAGCCGCCGTACGCAGTCTTAGTAGCCCAAGCTTGACAAAGATAGCCGATGTGGTTAAAAATGTATCTAATCATATCTTAGAAGATGGTCAACTTGATGATTCTCGCATAAACTTAAGAGATTTTAAAGCGATTCAAGCCGTTTATACTGATATGCTAATAGCACAAAATCATTCTCGTATTTATACCAAACCCAGTTAACTTAATAACTTATCTATTTATTAAATTATTAAATTTTATTTTTATATAAAATATGTCTATCCCTAAATTAGATAAATTGGTACCCACAAAAGGTGCTTCTTATAAAATCAAAAATCCTTACCTAGCAACTGTCACTCAGCATTATGAGCTATCAAAAGTTGATAGTGCCGATCAAACTTTTCATATAACCCTAGACATAAAAAATAGTGGCATAACCTATTTAGAGGGGCAATCAATTGGAGTTATCCCACCAGGTCAAAGAGATGATGGTCGAAAATTAAAAGCACGCCTTTATAGCATATCTTCTGCTAGAGATGGGGATAATGAAGGCCTGCTTAGCCTTTCTTTGAGCGTCAAACGGCTTGTTTACCAAGATAGCGACCAAAAAGATGTTTTTGGCACCTGTTCTGATTTTCTGTGTAACAGCAAAAAGGGCGATAAAATTCCTATTATTAACGCTACTGGGAGAATTATGCTTTTACCCGCTAGCAATCAAGTTGATCTTATCTTAATTGGCACCGGCACCGGAGTAGCTCCCTTTCGGGGATTTTTGCAACACATCAGCCAAAGCCCATCTAAATGGCTAGGTAAGGGCTTTTTGTATCTAGGATTCAAACGACAAAAAGAAGCTTTATATTGCAATTCTTATAATCAAGAATTAATTGATCTTTGCCAAAAAGCTGGCTTTAATCTTAATTTAGCTTTGTCTCGAGAAGAGAAAAATCAATCAGGCTCACGTCTTTATGTGGCCGATAAAATGCTATCAGACTATGAGGCTATTAAATCGATAATTGCTAATAAAAATTTCGCTGTTTATGTTTGTGGCCTAAAGGGTATGGAAGAATCGATAAGCGATCTATTTGAAAAAATTACCACCGAGCTAGGTTATGATTGGCCAATATTTAAAAAGGAACTCCGCTTAGCCGGGCGGTGGAATATTGAGGTTTATTAACCATCCGCTTGTTAGGTTATCTATGATTGGCCGATATTTAAAAAGGAACTCCGCCTAGCTGGTACTAAAATCACTAAAAATCATTGAAAATTGAATTTAACGTAAAGTTAATATGATAATATATTTACCCTGGCAAACCCAAAGCATCTATTTTTTACAAGAGCTATTTAGCTTTATCCCTGATGGTGCGTGGCAAAGAATAACCAATTTAGGTTATACTAATGTAGCCCTACTATTAGGGATTACTTTAATTTATCATCGTGGGGCTAGGGCTGTTTTAGCACTTTTTTTAAATGCAATCATAGTGGTAATAGCTACCATATCAATTAAAGGTTGGTTAAATTTCTCTCGTCCGCCGGTGCTTTTAGATCATGACCGGCTTAATATAATCGGCGATGAGCTCTGCTGTAACAGCTTTCCTTCTGGCCATAGCACTTCTGTGGCGGTTTTTTGTAGTTTAATTTTTCTAACAACAAAAAATATTTATATGCGAAGTGGGGCCCTTTTGTTTGCCCTCACTGTTGGTCTATCCAGAATTATGGTGGGTGCTCACTGGCCACAAGATGTTATTGCTGGATTCTTATTGGGCAGTTTAGTTACTTTCGTTTTGTTTCCTTTTTTCAGCAATATGTTAGCTAAATTTTTTCCAACTTTTGGGATTAGCGTCACCCCTATTTACCGTTGGATTATATTTGGCCTGCTGGCTTTGCTATGGGCGAGTTCTTTTTTAAATGTGGACATTGTGATAACCTCTATATTAGCTATATTTTGTCTCCCGGCTTGGTGGCTCACTACGTCAAACAAAATAAATAAAACTAGTTAATAGAGTTGTGAGAAAAGCGAGCTAACCTCGTTACGATCATATTTCATGGTAGTATCAACTTTTTTATGTCTAAGTTGTTTTGCTACTAAATTTAACGGAACCTTCTTGCTAAGTAAGTAGGTAGCGCACCCTGCTCGTAAAGAATGGCCAGAAAATTGATCGGCGGATAATCCTATAGTTACCACATATTTTTTTATTATCCGCGCCACGTGATGGCCCGATAAACGCCGTTGGCTCAAGATTTGTCCTCGATAAAAAGATTGAAATAAATATCCATTTTCTATGGAACTTTGCTTCAACCAATGCTTCAAAGTAAGCACGGGGCAAAGATTTTTATCCTTTGCGTAAGATAAATCAACCACTTCTCGCCTACCTTCTTGGTTTGTTTTTGATTTTCTAATCCACACTCGCACCCCAAAAGAATTAAATTCTAAATCCTGCACCCTCACATCGGTTAATTCTGAACGCCTTAACCCCCCTGTAAAACCGATTAAAAAAAGCAACTTGTCCCTTAATCCGGTTAAATTATCAGCAAAGTTCATTGTTTTTATATGATCAATAGTCAAATCCTTTTTTTGGATTTGCTGAAAACCAATCGTGCGGTAAATTCCCTTAAAAAAAACCTTAATTTCCGGTAAATCACTGATAATAGCTACCTTATTTCGCCTATGCCAAGTATCTATAGCCCACTTTGCTTGGTCTAGCCCTGCCCTTTTTAATCCTTTCGTGACCAAATATACAAAATAAGCTTCGTAAATTGATACATCGCACGGAAACCCATCTAACTTGTTTTCTTTGCTCCATTTTTCAAATGCCCGCCACTGCTTTTGTAAAGCTCGATTAGTTTCAGGAGCCTCTGCCGCTTTTAAAAAAGCTAGCTTTCTAGCGGCACTATCATCAATAACCCTTTGCTGTGCTCGTTTCATAAAGTGTTTGCGTTACCTTATTTTTTTATCTATCATTATAAATTAAATAGTTTTAGCCAAATTCTTCCTTTATAAAATAACCGTTTTATGGCTGATTTCAAGATAGTATCACCATTTGCCCCCTCAACGCCTCAACAAAATGCCATAGACAAGCTAACCAATGGCATTATAACAAAACAACCATATCAAACCCTATTAGGCATAACCGGCTCAGGTAAAACCTTTACTATGGCTAATGTTATTCAAAATATCGGTCGCCCTACCTTGATTTTAAGCCACAATAAAACTCTAACTGCTCAATTATATCACGAATTTAAAAATTTCTTTCCCGATAATGCAGTCGAATATTTCGTTAGCTACTATGATTATTATCAGCCCGAGGCCTATGTGCCAAGGTCTGATATTTATATCGAAAAAGACGCCTCCATCAATGAGCGTTTAGATAAATTAAGGCTTTCTGCCACTAGGTCTCTATTCGATCGAGAAGATGTGATAATTGTTTCTAGCGTCTCTTGTATTTATGGATTAGGCTCGCCTGAGGCCTATCTTGGTATGATGCTTTATTTGGCTATCGAGCAAAAAATAGATCGTGATAAAATAAATAGTAAATTAATTGAGATAAGATATGAAAGAAACTCAATTAATTTTAAACCTGGCACCTTTCGAGCACAAGGAGACACTCTTGATATATTCCCTGCCTATGACGATGTTGCTGTGCGAGTAAATTTTTTTGATGACCTAATTGAAAAAATTTATGTGTTTGACCCCCTAACCGGTAAAAAGATTAAATCTCTTTCTAAAATAGTAATTTACCCAGCAAGTCATTACGTTCAGCCAAAACATATGATGGCTAAAACCATCTCTATGATAAAAACTGAGTTAAAACAACAGCTAACCAATTTTCGTAACGAAAATAAACTACTTGAAGCACAAAGATTAGAACAAAGAACTAATTATGATATGGAAATGCTGGCAGAAACAGGCACCTGCCAAGGGATAGAGAACTATTCCCGCATTATGACTAGGCGTGATTCTGGCCAGCCCCCCCCCACCTTGATTGATTATTTTCCTGCCAATTCCTTGCTTTTTATTGATGAAAGCCACGTTACCTTGCCCCAAGTGCACGGCATGTACAAGGGAGATTATGCTAGGAAAAAAAATCTAACCGATTATGGATTTAGACTCCCGTCAGCTATAGATAACCGCCCGTTGACCTTTAATGAATTTGAGAATTCTATCAACCAAACTATCTATGTTTCCGCAACCCCAGGCAACTATGAATTAGAAAAGTCCAATAACAATCTAATCGAGCAAATAATAAGGCCTACTGGGCTTTTAGATCCTAAAATTTCAGTTAGGCCAATTCGTTACCAAGTTGATGATTTACTAGGGGAAATAAAATCTCGCGTAGCTAAATCAGAAAGGGTGCTAATCACCACCCTAACCAAAAAGATGGCTGAAGATCTTACCGATTATTATCACAATTTATCGGTTAAAGTTCGCTATATGCACTCTGATATTGACGCTATCGAACGCTCAGAAATACTACGCGACCTCAGATTAGGAGTTTTTGATGTGCTAGTAGGTATTAATTTATTAAGAGAGGGCTTAGATTTACCCGAAGTTAGCCTAGTCGCTATTTTAGATGCCGATAAAGAAGGCTTCCTAAGATCTACCCGCTCTTTGCTCCAAACCTGTGGCCGCGCTGCTAGAAACGTTTCTGGGTCAGTTATTATGTATGCGGATAGGATTACTGATTCCATCGATTTTACCATCAAAGAAACCGATCGTAGAAGAAAAATTCAATTAGATTATAACCTAAAACATAATATTATTCCTAAAACTATTGTTAAACCTATCCCCGATTCTTTGCGTGATAAATTATCTCAGCAAGACGAAAATAAACCTAAGGAGTCTTTTAATTTAGAAAATATGGAAAAAAGAATCAATAGGCTACGAAAAGAGATGGATATATCCGCGAAAAGACTTAATTTTGAAAGGGCGGCTGAGTTGCGAGATAAAATAAAAATATTAGAAGAAAGTATTCTTGAATTAGTTGGTTTCTCATGACCGAAATTAAAGCAAAATTAAACCTAATTCGCCTTATTCCTTATAAAAAGGAGAGTGCTAAATTCAATATGGCCGCCGATGTTTTTTTGCTAAAAAATTCTGCTTTGCCTACTTTAAGGTTTTACGGCTGGAAAAAGCCTACCTTATCATTTGGTAAAAACAAAACCAATCTATCAGATATAGACTTTGATTTTTGTAAAGCTAATAACTTTGATTTTGTGCTAAGACCCTCAGGCGGGAAAAGCGTGTTTCATAGTAAAGAGCTGACCTATTGCCTTACCTGCCCCTTACACATTTTTCCCTACAGCATTTTAGAAACCTACCGCATTATTAATCAAGCCTTTATCAAGGCTCTACAAAATCAACTAAAAATTAATCTTATCATGACCCCAGAAAAAAAAAGAGCTGCTCACTCAAGTAGCTGCTTTCAAGAAATATCTTCTTGGGAAATAAATCAAGATGGTAAAAAAATAGTCGGTAGTGCCCAATTAAGAAAAGCTAAATCCATCCTACAACACGGCTCCATCCTTTTAGATCTTGATTTTAGCCTCTGGCAAAAAATATGGCCGGCCATATCTAAGCCCCAAATGCAAAAAAGGATTACCTCCCTAAATCTTTTACATGCAAAAAAGCATTCCCCCGCTAAATTGGCCGATTTAATATTTCCCGATCTTTGCCTCGCTTGGCAAACTAAATCCTTCACCAAGGCTTTATCCTCCCATGAAAGACGCAAAATCAACCTAATCGCGAAAGAGTGGCCCTCTTTTCCTGCTCTAAAAAAACATAAATGATAAATTTTATTCACCCCTTAATATGATGTGTTTTCCCGCACCGCAATATGCCTACCTTTAATCGGGTGATTACCTCTTTTTATTTCAACTTGCAATTATGAAATTTTAATTGTATATAAAAGCTAAAGCCATAAATAAAAATATTTTAACCCTTTTATACACCACAAAATGATCGTACATACCCCATTTAAAAGAACCGCCTTAATAGCTTTATTCCTAATTGCCATCCCATTTTATGGCTCAAGCCTAACTCTCTTTAGGGTCGGTGCATCTGTTCCTATAAGCTACAATGCCACAGGATTAGTGGACGACGATAAAATCAAACAAAGCTCTAACGCAGGTGTGGGGTTGGATGTTGTTCTTCCTTTAGGTTGGGTGTTTAGGCTTGATAATTTCGTTCAAAAAGGTAAAATAGGAACTGATAAGCTTGATGTAAATTCAACCTTTTTATCTGCCGGTAAAAGATTGGATTTTGTGTTTTTCCACCTCACAGGAGCTTTAGGGGTGGGGTCTTCAACGATAAGTAGCGTAAAAGATTATAAAACTGCTAATCCATTTCATGTATACTTAGAAAGTGGAATTTCTATTTTTCCCCTTTTTGAGACCTACTTAGCTTATCACATAATAAGCGGAGGGAAGATTGAAAGTAAAGATGGCAAATCGTCGTTATCCTCTAAGCTAGATGCTACTGCCGTGTCAATTGGTTTTAATTTTGGTTTTTAGTCTAAACACCTTATAGCCCAGTAATCGCAAGGAAAAAGTTCTATCTTTCGCCTAATAAACTAGTTTCTCCTATCCCTATTATTTTAATCGGGTAAATTTCTCCTTGCTCTGTTTTCGTTCGGCCAGCAATCTTAACTGTAATGCTCCCAGCAGATTTACCTACACTCATATTAGGACTTACTGTGCTATCCACTCTCTCTATTAAAACATCAATTGTTTTGCCGATATACTTTTGTAACTGAGTTTTCACTATCTTCTTTTGCAAGGCAATAAGTTCTGCTAGCCGAGCATCTTTGATGGGTAGAGACACATCGTCTGGCATATTTGCTGCTCTTGTTCCCTTTCTTGGTGAATATTTAAATCCGAATACCTGCACAAAGCCCACCTCCGATAAAACCCGCAAGGTCCCTTGAAAGTCTTCTTGCGTTTCACCGGGAAAGCCTACTATAACATCAGTACTTAACTCTATATCAGGGATTAATTTTTTTACGGTAGCTATTTTTTTGAGATAATTTTCTATGCTATGATCGCGGCGCATCATTTTTAATATCCTAGTCGAGCCAGATTGAAACGGGAGATGGAGCTGGTTGCAAATATTTTTCTTGCTAGCCATTAAAGCACTTAACTTATCATTCCAATCTTTAGGATGAGGAGAAACAAATCTTAACCTTTCCACCCCCGCCAATGATGATACTTCGTTTAATAAACTATAAAAATCTGTTTCTTTAGAAAAATATGAATTAACATTTTGTCCCACTAAAGTAAGCTCTTTCGCCCCGCTGGAGATAAGCTCTTTTGCCTCTATTAAAATAGATTCCAAAGAACGACTCATCTCTCTACCCCTAGTAAAAGGGACTATACAAAAAGAGCAAAAATTATCACATCCTTTAGTAATCGCAATATATGCCTTGCCCGAATTTATTCTTCTGGCAAAATCGGTCTGATTAGTAAATTTTAATTCCTCAAATTTTGGCATTTGTTTTTTCCACTCAACATCCAAAACCTTTTCCCCCTTCTTAGCCCTCGCGATCATTTTAGGTAGTAAAATATAATTATCTGGCCCAAAAACTATATCCACCCACGGAGCCCGTTTAAAAATGTTTTCCTTTTCCTGCCTCGCCACACAACCTCCCACCCCGATAACCAACTTAGGGTTAGTCTTTTTTATTAACCGCAGCCGCCCTAAAAGGCTATATATTTTATTTTCTGGTTTTTCCCGTACAGAGCAAGTATTAATAACCACCACCCCTGCATCTTTTATATCTGGAATTATCTCATAGCCACTATTGCTTAACACAAATTGCATCTGCTGCGTATCATGCTCATTCATTTGGCAGCCAAATGTCTGCATAAATACCCGCTGCCCTTGATTTCCTTCCATAATAAATTCTACTCCTTAAAACATTCTTCCAAATATACCCCCAGCTGATCCAACCCCACTCTTTTTTGCTCCATCGTATCGCGGTGGCGCACCGTTACTTGCTGGTCTTGCTCAGTCTCAAAATCAACCGTAACGCAGTAGGGAGTTCCTATCTCATCATGTCGGCGGTAACGCTTACCTATGCTGCCACTTACATCTAAATCAACCATATAATCATCTGATAATTTATCAGCCAGCTTTTGTGCTACTAAAATTTGCTTTTTAGTAAGCGAAAGTATGCCCACTTGTATCGGAGCCAATCTATTACTTAATTTAAGCACCGTCCTTTTTTCCCCATCTACCTCATCTTCGTGGTACGCACTAAATAACAAAGCCAACAACAACCTATCAACCCCCAGCGAAGGCTCTATCACATGAGGTAAATAATGCTTATTCGCCAAAGCATCAAAATATCTAAGGTCCTTGCCGCTAACTTTTTGGTGCTGTGATAAATCATAATCCCCCCGGTGAGCCAACCCCCAAAGCTCTCCCCAACCAAAGGGAAAAGCAAATTCTATATCGGTCGTCGCTTGGCTATAGTGTGATAGCTCCTTTGCCTCGTGCTCCCTTAATTTTATCAACTCCGGCCTAATCCCTATATCCAATAACCACTGATAACAGGTTTTTTGCCAAATCTTAAATTCACTTAACGAATTATCAGGATGGCAAAAATATTCTATCTCCATTTGCTCAAACTCACGCGTGCGAAATATAAAATTGCTCGGGCTAATTTCATTACGAAACGCCTTGCCTATCTGTGCCACCCCAAAAGGGATTTTTGCCCGCGAGCTATGATAAATATTCTTAAAATTAACAAATATCCCTTGCGCCGTTTCTGGCCTCAAATAAACTAATGATTGAGAATCTTGCGTTACCCCTTGATGGGTCTGAAACATCAGATTAAATGTTCTAATTTCAGTAAAATCTCGCTTACCGCAAATCGGGCACTTAATTTGATAATCTGATAATTTTGCTAATAATTCATGTGCATCTAATCCCTCAGATATTTCTGCCATATCCTCTTTATTATAATAATCGGCTAGCAGTTTATCCGCACGAAACCTGTTTTTACAACTTCTACAATCTATTAATGGGTCAGAAAATCCACCCACATGCCCCGACGCCTCCCACACCTTAGCGTTCATCAATATGGCACTATCTAACCCAAATATATTACTTCGCTTTTGAACAAATTTTTTCCACCAAAAGTTTTTGATGTTGTTCTTAAGCTCCACGCCTAATGGGCCATAATCCCACGTGTTAGCCAACCCTCCATAAATCTCAGATCCTTGAAATATAAAGCCTCGCCTTTTCGCTAGTGAAGTTATTTGTGTAAAAGATGCTCCCATAATTCTTATTTGATAAAGTTATTACATCCTATCTAACGCCTCGATATTTAATAAATACAAACATTGCCGCAAAATATCTCGACATAATATCGTTAAATTTATTCTATTTTCCCGCAATAAAACTTCCTTTTGTTTTATTATCGGATATAGATAATAAAATCTATTATATAATCGGCATAAATCATATGCATAATGTGCTACCGGGCCTGGATTTTTATCCTTCCACGATATCTGTAATGTCTCAACAAAAAACACCCCTTGGCGCAAAAGCATAACCTCTTCCTGGCTCCAATCTACATCGCTATCAATATCTTCTATTTTTATTTCGCTTCGGTTCGCCTTCTCTAAAAGACTAGTCATTCTAGCGAAAGTATACTGCAGATAGGGGCCAGTCATGCCATCAAAGCTTAATGATTCCTTTCTGTTAAATACTATATCTTTAGTGCTGGCTGATTTTAATATGAAAAAATTAATCGCGGCCTGCCCAACCTTATCCGCCACTTCTTTAAGTTCATGTTCTTCTCGTTTCTCCGCAAACTCCCTTTGCTTTATTAAATCATACGCCGACTCTTGCATTTGATTATATAAATCATCTAAATCCACCGTGTTGCCTTCCCTTGATTTCATCTTTCCATCGGGTAAATTTATCATCCCATAACTCACATGGTGGCACTGCTTAGCCCAGTGATAGCCAAGCTTTCGTAAAATAGCAAATAAAACCTTAAAATGATGCTCTTGCTCATTTCCCACCACCCAAAACGCCATATTTGCCTTATGGTCGTTAAATTTCTTTGTCGTAGTGTATATGTCTTGGGTTATATAAACGCTCGTTTTATCTCCTCGTAAAAGTATTTTTGTGCCAAGCCCCTCCTCGCTTAAATCTATCGCCACCGCTCCATTAGATTCTGTATAACAAATTCCATCCTCAAGAGCCTTTAATACTATTTCTTTGCCCCCCTTATAGGTTTCGCTCTCATAGTAATAATGATCAAACTCCACCCCCGATCGCCGATATGTTGTCTCAAAACCAGCTAGCACCCAGCTAGTCATTTTTTTCCATAAAGCAATCGTGCCCTTATCTCCCTGCTCCCAGAGCAGCAAAAGATTTTGGGCTTGTTTATTATATTCTATAGGGTCTTCTTTGGCTAATTTAGCAAATTCGACATAGTAATCACCAACGAAATGATCGCCCTTTTGTTTTTTCGTTTCAGGGGTTTGCCCCTCACCCTTTATTTTATAAGCCAACATAGACTTACATATATGAATCCCTCTATCGTTTACCAAATTAGCGGCAGTAACTGAAAATCCTAGCACTTTAGCCAATCGCACCAAAAACACCCCTATAGCATTATTGCGGCCATGGCCTAAATGCAGTGGCTTGTTGGCGTTTGGGGCACTAAATTCTATTAATATTTTTTGTCCCCCGCCTAAATTTACTTTATTAAATTCTCCCGCCACAAAACTAGTAAATATTTTTTTAGCTATAATTTTAGGAGGAAATTTAAAATTTATATATGCCCCTAAAGCTGTCGCCTTAAATTGTGAGTTTTTATCCGCCAATTCATTTAATTCATTAGCCAAAGATTGGGCAATTAAATGAGGGGCTATCTTTAAATTTTGAGCGTAACCAAAACAAGCAATAGCAATATCGCCATATTTTGGTTGAGGGGGCTTTTCGAAAAAAATTTCGGTGAGTTTTTGCTTAAATGCCTTTTGATAAGCCTCTATGACAGAGGCTAATAACAGCTCTTGATATATGTTTTGCCTCACCTATCATTTTGCTGGTTTTTTTATCAAATTTGACTGAGTTTTATCCCTTTTTGCCGCTCTTCTTGAGCCAAAAAATATAAGGCTCCATATCGCAAAAGGGCTCGCGATAAATACTGAAGAATAGGTGCCCACAACTAATCCTATCAAAAAGGCAAAGCTAAATCCTTTGATCGATTCCCCTCCAAAAAAATACATCGCGAAAATTACTATAAATGTTGTCGCAAAAGTTAAAATAGTTCGGCTCATAGTCTCATTAACGCTTAAATTTATGACCGCCGTTAACTTCATCCCCGGGTGCTTCACGATGTTTTCCCTCACTCGATCAAATAAGACTATCGTGTCATTCATAGAATATCCAAGCAACGTCAATACTCCCGCTAACGCTGTTAAATCAAATTCTACATTAAATAATGAAAACGCCCCCATAGTAACCACCGCATCATGTACCAAAGCAACTATCGCCCCTATTCCTAAATACCATTTAAAGCGTACCGTCATATAAAGTAAAATCAACCCCATTGATAATAAGATTGAATACCAAGCACTCTCCCTTAACTCACCGCCCATCTTTGGACCGATTGATTCTACTTGCCTAATCTCAAAATCTAATCCCTGCTCCGTTAAGCTATTCTTAACCAAAACCTGAGCATCTCCATCTAACCCCTTGCCGTAGCTCTCACTAAAAGATATTATCATTTCCTTAGAATCCCCACCCCCTAAACGCCTAATACTAACTGGTATACCTAAAGATTGTGATAACTTCTCTTGCAAGCTTATCTGATCAACCTCCTCATTAAAAAGCACCTGCACCAAGGTTCCCCCCTTAAAATCTAATCCTAGGCTTAGCCCCTTTTGTAAAAATGAAACTGCCGTTATCCCCACAAATATTGCTGAAATTATTAAAAATATCGCCTTCTTCTCTAAAAAATTTACTTCTGGCGTCTGCTTAAAAAGACTTATCATAATGCTAAAACTAAATCGAAATTCTCTTTAAATTATGCTTGCGCAAATAAACTATATCATAAAACCAACGAGATATGCCTAAACTAGTTATGATAGTCGTGCATATTCCTATCGCCAATGTCACCGCAAAACCCCTAATCGGCCCAGTTCCAAATTGAAACAACACCGCCGCCACCATTAATGTGGTGATGTTTGCGTCTAAAATCGTTACCGCTACCCGGTTAAATCCTTGCTGTATTGCCCGCCTAGGCATCGCTCCGTGCTTTAATTCTTCCCTGATTCTCTCAAATATCAATACATTAGCGTCTACCGCCATTCCTATAGTTAAAATTATTCCCGCTATCCCCGGCAAGGTTAATGTAGCTCCAAAAAATGCCAACACCGCCAATAACATAAGTAAATTTATCCATAACCCTATTATCGCCAATAAACCCGACAAGGCGTAATAAATCATTATTAAAACTGCTAATATAGAAAAACCAACCACCAATGCATAAAAAGATTTTGCTATTGATTCTTCTCCTAATGACGCCCCTACTACCCTCTCTTCATTGATTATTAATTTTACAGGCAAAGCCCCTGATCGCAAAACTATCGCCAAATCTCTGGCCTCATCAACTGAAAAACTACCAGATATAGAAGCTTGCCCCCCATAGATTGCTTGATTTATTCTGGGGTATGAACGCACCTTTTTATCTAACACTATCGCCAAACTACGACCCACATTATTTCTGGTTATCTCAGCGAATATCTTTGCCCCTGCTGGTTTCATATCCATTGAAACTTGCGGAGCTCCGCTCATTTGATCAAACACAACCCTAGCATCTGCGATCATATCTCCGCCTAAAGCCACCTCTTTTGATACTAATATAGCTTGCGTCTCTATTACCTCTTTTGTTTTATCATCTAGCTTCTCTGTATATAAAATCTCTCCATCCCCTGCCGATGAGCCAGTTGCTGTATTTCCACCAGTTTCATCTAACACTATCCTAAATTCCAAATTAGCCGGCTTAGTAATTAACTCCTTTATTCTTAAAGAATCCGTTTCTCCTGGAATTTGCACTACTATCGCATCTTTGCCCCGCTTTTGGATAATAGGCTCCTTTACCCCTAATAAATCTATCCTACTCCTTATTATCTCCATCGCTTGGCGTAGTGAATCTTCTTGTATGCTTTGCTCATAACTATCCTTCACCTTTAACTGAAGCTTGGCCCCCTCTTCTATTAAATCAAGACCATCTATCAGCCCCCCAATAGCCTCTGCTATTCCTTCTTGGTCTGCTTGATTTTTTAATATGATAGTTATTCCATCTTTATTATTGCTGGTAGCCTCTTTCACACCTATATCCAAATCAAACAAGGTATTTTCTAACACCACTTGTTTTCTTTCTAGAAATTCTTGCACCGCCTTATCTTGATCTATCCCTACATCAAGATAAATCCCCCCCTTTAAATCTAATCCTAAACTAAGCAAATTCGGTGGATTAGCCACCCTCGCTTGATATTGTGAACTATTTGCATCATACAACCAATCATACTTATTATCCTTAAAGATAGTATCAATGGGTGGTGATTCTAACGCTAACCTTTTGTTGGTTACCATCTTAAAAATTAAGCTTTGCTTATCTTCTGAAATTTCTATCGATCCAATCCGATCTAAATTCCTTGCTAGCTCATTTAATTTTTTAGCAAAATCAGAAATAAAGATATCTTTATCAAATTTTAATAGCCTTAAAAAAGTCCCATCTTCCGTGCTCTCTAAGGCAAATTTTCCCTTTAAAATATTCTTTATCGCCGAGTTTTCCATCGGAAACACTCCTTCTTGCCCTCCCTTAAGAACCACCCTTATTCGGGATTTATCAGCCTCAGGCAAAAACAAAGCAAGTACGTCAAGCTCGCTAATCAAATTCTGAGCAAATTCATGCCTCTCAGCTATGATTCTTTCAATATCTGCCTGATCTGTTAAAAAGAAATTTTTAAAACTTGGATAATTAAAATATCCAACTATTCCCAAAAAACAAAAGAGGATTATTACCTTAATAGCGATCTTGTTCATCTATATTTATCTTCTTTAATCTATCTTTTTCCGTTTACTTGATTTTTATAACTACTTGCTACTTGCTACTTGCTTTACTGCCCTTACTGCTAATAACTTGAGCTACACTATCTTTTGTAACTCTAATCACTGTTTTATCACTAATTGTTAGATAAATAGTTCTTTGGTCTTCGTGTAATTTTTGCACCTTACCAAAAATTCCTGAAGAAATTAGCACTTCATCACCCTTATTCAAAGAATTTACCAACGTCCTATGCTTTTTCATCTTTCTTTGTTGTGGCCAAATTACTAATAGAAAAAATATTCCAAATATCAGTACTATCGGCAAAACTTGCATCCACGCCGGTTGTCCTTCTGAAAAAGATGTAAGCGCAAATGTGTTTCCACTAATCCCTATAAATACCGCTGTTACTAATAATTTAATTAATTTATTTAACCAATTTTGCTTTTTTATCATAGCTTGCCTAGATTTAGATTTATAATGTTTATCTTTATTTCCTAAAAACTACCTCTCTTTTCTCATTTCTTATACAACTAAACCTCTCTTGTTAATCCTTAATCTTATCTTAGTCAAGGTACATCTTATAAAATTAACCTTAAGAATTAATTTTTCTTTTATCAACCCACTATTTACTTAATTTATAGTTGCTTTATTAAATTAAAGAACTTAGACTAACAGGTTAGCTTACTTAAATTAATCAATTTATTATTTAATTTCTTTTATTTTTCTTACGCTAAAAATGACTACTAAATTTAAAGTAACACAACGTTATCAAACAGGAAAAGGCATTAATCGCCGCTTAAGAACCCCTAGCCAAGGCATACCTCAAAATTCTGGGGTAGTATATGGAATTAAAGAGCCTGTAAATATCTCTATGTTCAGAGACCAAGCGTGGCGATTCATAAAAGAAAATGCTAGAAGTGCTGAAAAATTATTTGATTTGGAGATAGTTTCTGATACAGGAGCGACTACCACAAAAAGAGTAATCGTCCAAGATTATCAAATATCGCCAGTCACTAGGCAATTATTACATGTCGATTTTAGAGAAATAAAACTAGATACCATAGTTGATATAGAAGTTCCGATTAGCACTATCGGAGAAGATAAGGTAACTAAATTAGGCGGTGTGTTGCATATAGTTAAACATGCTGTGCTAGTAAGGGGTAAAATTAAAGATATCCCTGTTGCTATTGAAGTTGATATTGACAATTTAGAGCTTGGCGGCAGCATTCATGCTAATGATATGATTTTGCCTGAAGGAATATCGCTCGTCACAGCAAAAAATGATAATTATACAATTATCACCACCGCAGCAGCGAAACAAGAAGCGGAAGAGGAAGTAGAAACTGATCACGATGCAAAAGTTAAAGAAGCCACTGCTTCTGATGCGGATTCAAGCTCAGATTCTGATTCTGAAAGTGCTCCTACCTCAAAAGGCAGTTAATTTTTTATATTATATCTTGCTTTATTGGCTGGTTGGTTTTTGAAAAAGATTATCATTTTTTATTTTAAAATGAAATTGCTCGTAGGCCTAGGTAATCCTGGTAAAAATTATAGCCAGACCTATCATAACATCGGCTTTATGGCGATTGATCATTTAGCAGCTAGTCTGCTTGATGATGATAAGGGTAAACATAAATTTTCGGGAGATTTCTGGCAAGGAAGATTGAATAATCATTCTTTTGGCCTATTTAAACCGATGACTTTTATGAATCTTAGTGGGGTTGCGGTTGCTAAGGCACTAAATTTTTTTACTTGCGAGCTTAATCAATTGCTAGTAGTGCACGACGATTTAGACTTGCCTTTTGGTAAAATTAGATATCGTCAAAATGGGGGGCACGGCGGCCATAACGGCTTACGTGATATAATTTCTCACCTAAAAGGAGGTGACTTTCAAAGATTAAAGATTGGCATTGGCCGAGCGGGCAATTTGGCTCCGGCAAAACAAGTTTTATCACCAATACACCCCGAACATAGGGTCTCTTTAGCCCCTTTATTAGATATGACCAACGATTTATTGTCTGATTTTATTGAAGATCGGACGCTACAAGTTCCCCCTGTCTTTACGTAAACTATGGGATTAAATATAGGTATTATTGGCTTGCCCAATGTTGGTAAATCCACTTTATTTAAGGCGATCACCTCCCAGCCAATTGAGATGGCTAATTATCCCTTTTGCACCATTGAGCCTAATGTTGGTATCGCTAAGGTACCAGATGAAAGGCTGCAAGCTTTGGCAAAAATATTTACTACAGAAAAAATTATCCCTAATGTGGTGGAAGTGGTTGATATTGCTGGCTTAGTTAAGGGAGCGTCACAAGGAGCCGGGTTGGGTAATAAATTTTTAGATAATATTCGCCAAGTAGACGCCCTGCTAGAAGTGGTTCGCTGTTTTCGTAATGATGATATTATTCATGTTGAAGACGACATAGATCCCATTCGAGACATAGATATTATTCATACTGAGCTTATTTTAGCCGATTTAGAAACGGTTAATCGTCATTTAAAAAGAGAAAAAAAGAATCACGGCGAAAAAGAAATAATTGCCTTTTTGGCTGGTCTTGATGATCATTTAAACGAGGGAAAGCTGGCTATTAATTATGATTATCTTGATGATGTAAAATTAATTGAACTCATGGCTGAGCTTTCTTTATTAACCGCCAAACCATTATTTTTTGTGCTAAATGTTGGAGACGGTAATGATGAAGATAATTTACTGGCCCAAAAAGTTATCCAATATGCTAAAAAACAAAATATTGAAGCTATTAAAATCTCGGCTAAGCTAGAAGAAGAGATTTCTGATTTAAATGACGCCGATCGGAGCCTATTCTTAAAAGAATTATCTTTACCTTTTTCAGCATTAAGGTTAGTAATTAGAGAATCTTTTAAAATTATAAATCAGATCACATTTTTTACGGCAGGAGAAAAAGAAGTTCGAGCGTGGAATGTGCGAAAAGATGCCCCTCTGCCCGAAGCAGCAGGCAAAATACATTCTGATATGCAAAAAGGTTTTATTAGAGGTGAAGTTTATAATTACGCCGATATTGCCCAGCAAAAAAATGAGTTGGCCTTAAAAAATCTCGGAAAAATTAGAATTGAAGGAAAAAACTATAGAATTAAAGATGGAGATATAGTACATATTAGATTCCAAGCTTGAGTTAGGCATTTATAACTTTAAGTTTTAGATATTTATTATTAATTTTTAACCCTTAGCCCTTTATTTAATGGGCTTTTATCCACAAGGAGTTTTATGCAAGGATACGAGTTTTTTTTAATTATCGATAATTCTTTAAGCGACGAAGAAGCCGCGGACGTCGTTAAAAAATACCAAGAAATTGTCACCGAAAATGGCGGAACTGTTACTAGCTCCAAATTATGGGGTCGCCGCAAGTTGGCTTATTTAGTAAATAAAAAACAGTTTGCCATCTATTATATCATCTATTTTAGTGCTCCAAGCACTGTTCTTGCCTTATTAAAAGATAAAGCCGCTTTTGATGAATTTGTCTTGCGGAGCCTACCTATAAAATGTGATGACTTAGAAAAAGAAATCACTTTCTTACAAACAATTTCAGAAGATCCAAAAATTAACGTTAATTTATATCTAGATAGCAAAAAAGGTAACTAATTATGGGAAAAAGAAGAAGGAGGAAGAATAGTCGTCGTCGCAATTATACTTTAGCGGCGAGAAAAAAGTTTTGTTCAATAGAAACGGCTAAGTTAGACCACATAGATCATAAAGATATCCAGCTCTTAAGCCTTTTCACCACTGAAAAGGGAAAGATTATGCCTGGGCGAGCTAACAGCATTAATGCTCGCAACCAAGCCTTGATATCGCTAGCGATTAAAAGGGCTCGTAATTTAGCTTTATTGTCTTTTATTCAAAATTATCCTGCGGCTGAGGAATTAGCTAGCCAGCAAGAAAAATATGCAAAGAAATTTGTCACCAAGCCAACCGATAGTGCTGATGATGAAAAAAAAGATTCTTCACAATCAACTGAGGAATCTTCAATAAAAGATAGTGCTGTCGTTGAAAAAAAAGATTCTTCAAAACCATCTGAGGAATCTTTAGTGAAAATTGACGCTAGCGTTGAGGAAAAAGAATCTCTCCCATCATCTGAAGAATCTTTAGCAAAAGATGACAGCGAGAAAGAAAATTCTTCAGATAAAGATGATGTAAAAGAAAGTACCGTTGAGCCAATTAAAGAAGATTTATAACTAACTGAGTTAAAAATTATGAAAGTATTATTAAGGGAAGATGTGCCTAATCTTGGATTATTGGGTGATGAAGTTGTGGTAAAGCCAGGCTATGCCAGGAATTACCTGCTTCCTAAAAATAAAGCGTTTAGCATCAATAGTGCTAATATTAAATTGGTGACCCATCAACGCAAAAAGTTAGATGAGGCTCGGGAAAAATTATTGGCCGATTACCAGTCTTTAGCAGAAAAAATTAACGCTATGACGCTAGAATTTACCGAAAAAACCAATAAAGAAGGTCATCTTTTCGGATCGGTAAATACTAGCCATATATTAGCCGCTCTTAAGGAAAAGAAAATATCAATTAATAATAAAAATGCTCTAGAAGAAATTCACCTAAGAAAAATCGGGGAGCAAGTTGTTATTATTAAATTACATCCTTTAGTTACGGCTAACTTGAACATAAAGATTATACCAGAAACTCCTTTAGAGGAGATAAAAGAGATTGCCGAAGAGACTAACAATAGCTCTCAGGAAGGGGATGCTACCGATAAATCAACTTCTGACTAGCCCAAAAACTATCAACCACCGAAGGGACTAGCAAAGATGGCTATCAAGAAGTTAATTCTACCGATAAATAGACCTCTGACTAGTCTCAAAACTATCAACTGCCGAAGGGACTAGCAAAGATGGCTATCAAGAAGTTAATTCTACCGATAAATAGACCTCTGACTAGCCCCAAACTATCAACCACCGAAGGGACTAGCAAAGATGACTATCAAGAAGATAATTCTACCGATAAATAGACCTCTGACTAGCCCCAAACTATCAACCACCGAAGGGACTAGCAAAGATGGTTATCAAGAAGATAATTCTACCGATAAATAGACCTCTGACTAGCCCCAAATAACCAATAATTTTTTTAGGTGCTGGTGGGGTAATGTTTTTCGAA
>JAERRU010000019.1 GCA_016735295.1 SAR324 cluster bacterium | reverse complement strand
TCATCATTAGGCAGCAATAGGTCTACCCATTTTTGGCGATGATATTGTTGAGGTAATCAAATATCTATTACCGGCAATAATATAATTATCTCATCATTAGGTAACAATAAGCCTACTCATCTTTGGTGGTGATATTGTTGAGGTAATCAAATATCTATTACCGGCAATAATAATTATCTCATCATTAGGTAACAATAAGCCTACTCATCTTTGGTGATGATATTGTTGAGGTAATCAAATATCTATTACCGGCAATAATAATAATAATTTCTTATCATTAGGAAACAATAGGCCTGCCTATCTTTGGTGATGATATTATTGGGGCAATCAAAATTAATTAATTTTTTAAAAGCTTGTCATGCTGATAAAATGATTCTAAAGCAACGCTTACCATATAATCAACCCCAGCTAATATTTTTTGATCACTGGCTCTAACTATATTATCGCTATCGGCTATTAAATCAGAGATAGTTAATAAACAGCTAGCTAATTTTTGATGTTTAGCCGCTAAAGCGAATATGGCCGCCGCTTCCATTTCAAATCCTAAACAGCCGAGCTTGGATAATTTTTGTGCTAGATCTTGATCAGGATTATAAAATAAATTAACTGACGCCACTGAGCCCACATGATAGGTAAGGTCACTTTTTTTATCAGCAATTTCACTAGCAATCTTTAGCAAAGGCCAAGAAGCACAAGGCATATAATCAATTGATTCAGTAATTTGAGATACTATTTCTCGGCTACTCCAAGCACTTTGCACTAACACAAGGTCTGCTAATTTCATGTTGGGTTGTAATCCGCCCATAGTGCCAACGCGGCATAATACTTCAGCTCCTAACTGGAATAATTCTTCTACCACAATAGATGCACTAGGGGTGCCCATGCCAGTAGTTTGCACTGAAACTCTCATCCCCTTATATGTGCCGGTATAGCCGAACATTTTTCGGTAAGAAGTATAGAGTTTAGGATTTTCTAAAAATTTATGAGCAATATATTCACTTCTTTCAGGATCTCCTGGTAGCAAGACGTAAGGAGCAATTTGGTCTTTTTTAGCTCTCACATGAATTGGCATAATCTTTTTCTAATAGATAGGGTGAAAATTTCTGTTGCCAAACTTTAAATTTATTTCGTACATGGTTAATGTCCGCTCTAATGGCCTCTTTTAAATCCGATAAAGAGGTAAACTTTTTTTCATCACGGAGCTTATGTAGCACAAATACTTGCAGCTCTTGATTATATATATCAAATTCAAAATTTAGCAAGTGCACCTCAAAAGTAGGTTTATTATCTTTAAAAGTGGGCTTAATGCCATAATTAGCCGCCGCCAACCATGATTGCCCGCGGTGCTTAACCAAGCAAGCGTAGCTGCCATAGGCTAAGGGAGGGGCGTGGCTTAAAGATAAATTAGCCGTGGGAAAGCCGATTTTTCTACCTAACATATTGCCTTTAACAACTTTGCCCCTGACCGACCACATTCGGCCTAACATTTTACTTACGGATAAAAAGTCACCTTTTTGTAGCAATTGACGGATTACGGAGCTAGATATAACCCTATTATCGCTTTGTAAAAGAGGAACAACCTCTAATTCTAACCCTGCGTGGTTACAAAATTCACCCAACCTAGCTACCGATCCTTGACGATGGTTGCCAAAGCAAAAATCAGCTCCCACAACTAATTTTTTTAATGGATGGAAGGGAAGTAATTTTTCCGTGAAAAATTGCTCCGCCGTCATTTGAGATAATTCTTTATTAAAATCAATCATAAAAATTATATCCGCCCCCCAATCAGAAAATAGACGTATTTTGTCATTTTCAGAATAGATGAATCTCTTGTCAATCTCAGGTTTGAGTACTGTGATAGGATGAGGTGAAAAGCTAAATACCGCTATTTTGGAGCGATACAAGCGAGCAGCTATCCGCAATTTATCAAATACATGCTGATGACCAAGGTGAAACCCATCAAAATTTCCAATAGTAGCCACCCAAGAAGCTTGGTCAATGCTTCCTAATCGCAGTGTTCCCTCCATTATTTATTCAATGACTTTGGGAACGACAAACATGTTATTAGATAAATAATCAGAAAAAGATAAACTTATTTTAGAGTCGCAAACTACATCTTCATGAAGAGTTACCAAATTAGATTCATCTTTTATTTCTTCATCTTTAATATCTAACTTAGATAGTTCGTCAAAATAGTTTTTAATAGCAGAAAATTTCTTTACTAAATCCTGTTCTTGATGCTTTTCTATCTTAATCCTAGCTAAATTAGCTATACGCCTTACCTGTGCTAAATCTTTATCCATATTTATTATTTAAAACGGAATATCATCTTCAATAAAGTCATCAGAATTATCATCTGGCTCTACTTGCTTGCCAGCAGATGGAGCCGACGAGGGAGAAGCTGGTTCTTGAGAAAATGACGACCCTTGCTGATCTCTCATATTTTCCGATCTTTGTTTGCTATCTAAAAAACGTAGAGTCATTGCATTAACTTCTGTTGTATAACGCTTTATAGAATCTTTATCTGTCCATTCGCTAGTCCTAAGAGAGCCCTCCACAAAAACTAAACTACCTTTTTGGCAATATTGGCTAATTAAATCAGCCAATTTACCCCAAAAGACCACTCTAACCCATTCGGTTATTTCTCTTTTAGTGCCTGATTTATCGGTATAGCGATCAGTAGCCGCAATAGATACTTTTACTACTGATTTACCGGTAGCAGTGGTTCTTTTTTCTGGATCCTGGCCTAAGCGGCCGATCAACATCATTTTATTTAAACTACTCATTATGTATTGTGTAAATTTATATTTATTTTAATAAAGGTCTCACCAAATACTAATTAATTAAAAGCACTCAAAAAATTCTTAAAATTTGTTTCAAAGCTATCTTCATGAGAAAAAACTGTTTGCCAAACCCGCAAAATGTCTCTTTCACTATAGCCCTGATTAATTAGTGCTGATTTTAGCTCCTTTTCTAATTTATGTCCACTAGCAGTAATGGCAACATTGCTTATATTGGCTCCAATCCTATCCATTAAAGGGGGGAGCTTTCCTTTTTCTAATTGATCGCTTAAATCTATTAACAATTTGGCAGCACTTTTTTTTCCAATCCCGCTAACTTGACGAAAAGACTCCGCATTTTTTGATTTTATGGCCCGGTAAACTTCTTCTAAACTTAAAACATCTAATATACTAAGCGCACTTTTGGGGCCTATCCCACTTGTTTTTTTTAAAATTAAAAATAAATCACGATAAGATTTTTCTAAAAACCCATAAATCGATAAATTATCACTACTCAAAACAGCACTAACTTGCATTAGGTAAGATTGGCCAACTTCAATATCTTTTATAGTCCTGCTATTAACATTCACCAAAAAGCCTATCCCCATTACATCTATAACTAAACTAGTCTCCCCTATTTCCACAATGTCGCCTTTTAACGATGAAATCATATCAATTAAATAAAATAAAAATTAACGGCTTAATTTGCTGAGCCAGCTATGATGATTTATATGACAAATAGCTGCGGCTAAAGCGTCAGATTCATCAAAAGAAATTTCTTTATCTTTAATGTTTAGTAATAATTTTACCATCATATTTATCTGAAATTTATGAGCCCCACCTTCTCCAATTAAAGCCAATTTGATTTCTTTGGGAGAATATTCAAAAATTTGAATTTCTTTAGTTTGAATGCTCGCCATCACAGCCCCTCTAGCGTGACCGAGCAATAAAGCTGTTTTTGCATTAACCGCAAAAAAAATCTTTTCTAGTATCGCTACCTGCGGCTGATATTCTTCTACAATGCCAGCGGCACAATCAAATATTTTTTTGAGCTTAGAGCCTAAATCAGTAATCTTTCTGCAATCAATAATCTCACTATGCACAAATTTAATATTATCATTATCATTATCGTTAACATCTACAATCCCTATCCCAGTAATCTGAGAGCCAGGATCAATGCCTAATATCCTTTTATTCATCTTTTTATAAGGGGCAATAGATAATCAAGTTAATCACCAGGCACCGTCAAATTTTAGGTTAGTAAATACTTTTTGCACATCATCATCATCTTTTAACACCTGAAGCAAATTAATCGCCTTATCCGCCTCCTCCTCATTGGCGGGGGTTATTTTATGATTAGGTAGCATAATAATCTCTGAGCGTACTATTGCAATTGAAAAAGACGTTAATTTCTGATGAAGAGAGCTCAATTGATGGCTATCAGCAATAACATAAAAAAAATCCTCATCGCTATTTATGTCATTAGCTCCAGCATCTAAAACAATATCTAGTAGTTTTTCCTCATCAATTACTGATTTATTAATTTTTAGCAAGGCAACCTTGGAAAAGAGATGATGCACACTATTCATATTAGCCAATTGGCCACCCCCTTTGGCGAAAATACAACGTAAATTAGCGACAGTGCGGTTTTTATTATCGGTCAAACACTCCACTATTATAGCAATTTTTCCAGGTGCGTAGCCCTCATAAGTTATCTGTTCTAGCAAGGAGGTATCAAGTTTTTTAGATGCTTTTTTTATCGCTTGCGTTACGTTATCAGCGGGCATACTCTCTGCCTTAGCCCACTCTAAAGCAGAGCGTAGCCGAAAGTTGTTGTTCACAATTTCCCCACCTAATTTAACCGCTACGGTGATCTCTTTAATAACCTTAGTAAACATCTTGCTTCGTTTGATGTCTTTAGCCGCTTTGCGGTGCTTTATTTGCGACCATTTATTATGCCCAGACACTCTTATTATATATGATTAGATGATTTGGTTAATATACTTAATTTTTAACTACCAATTTAATTTTATTAATGGCCATGAAACGATTTAGTTCTATATATTCAAATAACTTGGTAAATATACTTAATTTTTAACTACCAATTTAATTTTATTAATTGCCATGAAACGATTTAGTTCTATATATTCAAATAGCTTGGTAAATATACTTAATTTTTAACTACCAGCTTAATTTCATTAATTTACTAGTTTTCCCAAATTTGTGCTAGCCATAAGCAGCCAAGGTGAAAACTACTTAGCCAATATTTCTTCAATTAAAGATAAAAATTCTATTTTCTTTTCTGTATGAATCCAATGACCAGCATTTAGCGAAAAATATTTTGAGTTAGGATAGTGATTAGTTAAATTTAGGTAGATATCTTTGGTTAAATAATTAGCCTGCTTTCCGGCAATCCAATATGTATTACCTAAATATTTTTTACCTTCTAACGCCGGAAAATCGGTAATAATCCCTAAATTATCGCCAATGGCAGCTATATTTATTTGCCAAAAAAAGCCTTGTTTTTGTGCAGGGCCTCTCTTTAAATTAGTCAATAGGAATTGGGCAATTTTTAGATCAATTTTTTTAATTAAAAACTCTAACGCCTCACCTTTACTAGCTAAAGTGCTTAAATTTAACTGAGCAAGGCGAGTAATAATTTTTTTCAAATAAACTATATGGGTGGGGTAGTTAATGGGGGCCATATCTTCAATGATTAGTTTATCAATCATTTCAGGGTGATTAAGGGCAAATGCTAAAGCCACTTTTCCTCCCATGCTATGGCCTAATAGGTGACATTTATTTAGGTTAAGTTTTTTTAAACTATGAAAAACATCATCGGCCATGTGTTGATAAGCCATAGATTTATGATGAAAAGATTCACCATGATTACGCAAATCTAAGGCTATGGTGGGCACGCTCAGACTTTTTAAAATGGAGTTAAAATTAATTGAAGACCCGAAAAGACCATGCAGAATTACGAGAGGAGTAGAAGAATTTTCTTTTTGATTACTTCGAAAATTTAATACAGCCATTATCTTTTAAAAAATCAAAATTTAATCATCTCTTTGCCAAGTAGTAACCCCATTTTTATCTTGGATGGTTATATGTTGAGCCACTAATAGGTCACGAATTTTATCTGATAACACCCAGTCCTTATCTTGCCTCGCACGAGTTCGTTTTTCTATATAATCAGAAATCTCTGTATCAGATAATTTTTGTGTTTGATGAATTTTAGATTTAGTGAACCATTTCTTAAAAGAACTATTAAAAATACCAATGCTTCGACCAGCTTCAAACAAGGCTGACCTAAGCTGATATTTTTTTGCTTCATCAGTTAATTTATTGATCTGGTTAGCCCAATTAAATAAAATACTAATAGCCTTAGGGGTGTTAAGGTCATCAGCTAATGCACTCAAAAATTCTGTAAGCAATTGCTTGGTGCTCACGTCCTGGGCTATAAATTCACTGCCCAAGGCTCGGTAAAGCCGGTTTAACCCATCAACACTAGTTTTAATGGAATCCTTTTTAAAATCGATTATACTACGGTAGTGAGTTGATAAAAGGTAAAATCTGATTAATTCAGGGTCATACTGGCTTAAAGCGTCAGCCACGCTTAAAAAATTATTAGTAGACTTAGACATTTTTTGGCCCTCAACTCGCACCATTTCGTGATGAAGCCAATAAGAAACGTGCTTATGAGCTAAAAAACTTTCTGATTGAGCTATTTCATTTTCGTGATGAGGAAAAATTAAATCTGAGCCCCCAATATGGATATCAAATTTACGACCAAGATATTTTAAGCTCATAGCAGAACATTCAATATGCCACCCAGGGCGGCCATTACCCCATGGACTTTCAAAGAATGGTTCATTTTCTTTATGTTTTTTCCATAATGAAAAATCTAAGGGATTGGTCTTTTTTTGGTTAATTTCAACACGCCAACCAGCAATTAATTGGTCAGTATTTTTACCACTTAAAATGCCATAATTTTTTAGTTTACTTGTTTTAAAAAACACATCTCCCTTTACCTCATAAGCAAATCCTTGTTTTATTAATTCCTCAATCATCTCAATCATTTCTGGTATATGATTAGATGCTAAAGGAGATATATTAGGTTGCTCAATGAACAGCTGGTTCATATTATCTTCATAGTGAGCAATCATATCAGCCGATAAGTCTTGCCACGCTATTTTGTCTTTATTAGCTCGATTTATTATTTTATCATCTATATCAGTATAATTTTTTACGAATAGCACCTTAAAAGATAATCTTTGAAATAGGCGACATAAAAGATCACCAATTAAAGCACTGCGGGCGTGGCCTAAGTGAGATATATCGTAAGTTGTTATTCCGCAAGCGTATATTTTAACGTGGTTATCCTGCAGGGGGATGAATTTTTCTTTTTTTTTGGTTAAACTATTGTGTAAGAAAATATCTAACATATGATTCACCGTGAGTGCTGAATTTTTTTTAAGTATATAGTTGATTAACTATAAAGCCTATAGTAAATAATAACTATATACAAGTAGCAGGAACTAGTGCCGGCGTGAATATGGAAAAATTAGATTAAATAATAAAAGGGATAATTATATTTTTTTGATTTTGCTAGAAAAGAATAATCCTAGCTAAACTTTAATATATTTTTGAGATGAAATTTTTCTTATCTAAAAAGCAAACCACTAAAAAAACACCTTTACTGGGTAAAGCGCCTAAAATTACTTCGGAAAAGATAGTTTGGAAAAGGCGTAAATTTTTAAATTCTGCCTTATTAATGGCCCTAACCGTTTTATTTTATAAAGGTCAGCTTTGGGCGAAGTCTACGTTTAATTTTAAAGAGAATAAAAAATATAAGGCAAGCAAACAACTTACCCCCTCAGAGGAAGGTTTTTTCACATCATATAATAATTTTTATGAATTTAGTTTCAGTAAAAATGAAGTAAAAGGACTCTCTCAATCATTAAAAATAGATCCTTGGCAAGTAGAAATTGGTGGATTAGTGGAAAATCCTTTAAAGCTGAATATAGCAGAGCTCATGGATTTAGCCTCTTTAGAAAGCAGAGTTTACCGATTTCGCTGCGTTGAGGCTTGGTCGGCAGTTGTTCCTTGGATAGGATATCCTTTGCGGCACCTAATAGCCAAGGTGAAGCCCCAAAAGAAGGCTAAGTATGTGAGATTTGAAAGTTTTTTTGATAAAAACATGGCAAATATACCAAGCACAAGACATTACCCATGGCCTTATACTGAAGGGTTAAGACTAGATGAAGCTAATAACGATTTAGCCTTATTAACTTTTGGGGCCTATGGCAAGCCTTTGGAGAAACAAAATGGAGCTCCAGTTAGAATGGTGGTTCCTTGGAAATATGGATTTAAAAGCATTAAATCTATAAAAAGAATAGACTTTGTGGAAGAAGAGCCTAAAAGCTTGTGGAACGCTCTTGCTCCATCCGAATATGGTTTTTACGCGAATGTTAATCCGAGTGTGGATCACCCTCGGTGGTCGCAAAAGAGAGAAAAACCACTTGGTGCTTGGTTGAAGAGAAATGAAACCATCTTTTTAAATGGATATGAAGATCAGGTAGGCGCACTCTATAAAGGCATGGATTTGAAGAAATTTATTTAGCATAAAAGGGGTAAGAAACAAATAAGATGAAAGCGATTTAAACATACAATATGAGCAAAAGACTATTAATAATAACATTATTAACTTGGGGGATTGTAGGGGGAGCAAACCTGCTTGCTTCACAGATAGAAACAGAGGTGATGAGCTCGTTAGATAAGGATTTTATCGCAAAATTTGAGGAAATATCAATAGATCCTGTTACCCAAGAGGAAGTATTTTCATCAGGCCAATTAATGTTCAAAGCGGGAGGGCTGATGAGGTTTGAATATAAAGAACCAGATGATCAGTTAATCATTATTGGCAAGCAGAAGGTGTGGATATATGATAGACTTTTAAATAATGTGACTATTGCTGATTTAGCAGAAACTGATATTACTAAATTATTAATTTTTTTTCGAAACACTAAAAATTTATCTAAAGAGTTTAACAGTATTAAAACGTCAACTTATTTTATATTAAAGCCCATGGAGCACCAAAAGCTATTGTATTTTAAGAGTCTCAATGATAAGCATCCGTTAGATGAAATTCATCTTGCTTACGATGTTAATAGTAAACGAATTGAAAAAATAGGAGTGCTGGGGGCAGATAGCAGTGTTAGGATATTTAAATTTTCAAGTTTTGAATATCCTTTAAACATAGATGAGAGAGATTTTGTATTTATATTACCGCCTTATGTGGAAATTATTGAGAGGTAGTGGCCGCGGCCAGTTGGTGGCGGGAATATTTTTTGCGATTACAATTAATTTAGTTTGTAGTGCGTTCGGCCAAGGTGATTTAGATGGTGACGCAAAGAAAAATATATCAGGGCAAACTATCTATCAAAGATTAGATATTTTCCCTTTACACAAACCAGGTAATGCGATTTACCGAAATGATATTTGGTTGCACTCTAAACTAGATACCACCATAAAAGACGCTATTTTTCTGCCAGAGCTAGATAGCATAATAATGTTGATAGAAGAGGGAGATAATGAAAAGGGGTTCTTGAGAGTTTTTCCTCAGGTGAAGGCCGATATATTTAATAAGATAGCCCTAAAGCGCATAGAAACTAAAACAAAAAGAGGCAAGCTAACTATATTTGCTGATAATAAAGGGCAATTACAGGTATTTTTATTTCCTTTTAATTCTATTAGTGCAGAATTTGTGGAAGATGATAAATCCCGTATAGCATTTTACCATTTAGCTAAAATAGAAGAAGATGAAATATTAGAAACACGCACCTATCAGTTAAGGGTGCATGTTTTTAATAGCAAAACAAATGAATTAATTAGTTTATCACCAGCGTTATATGGCAGCCAAGTAAGGCTAAAAATATCTTGGGAGGGTGATAATTTACTGGTCATGCAAGGTGGCGGACAGATAACTAAATATTTTGTGAGGTGATGAGTTTATGGCAAAAGAATTTACTAAAAATGAGCTGCAAGCAATCAGAGAAGAATTAGTTAATAATTTAAAACATATTAACAGAGGCTCAGGTGATAACATAGAAGAGCTTAAGCTCATGACATCGGCTAACTATTCAGATCCTAACGACAGGGCGGCGATGGAGAGTGATCGTAGTTTAGATTTACGCATTAGAGAAAGGGAGAGCAAGTTAGTAAAAAAGATTAAAAAAATTATAGATAGGATAGATAAAAAAACATATCAAAAGTGTAAAAGATGTGATGAATTTATCCCTAAAGAGAGGCTTTTAGCGAGATCGGTAACTGATTTATGCATTAGATGCAAAGAATTAGAAGAGCAAGATGAAAGGTTGTCGTGAGTGGTTTAAATTTAATGATTAATAAAAATTACGAGCATGCCTAGTCTTGCATTTAAGTGGTGGTTGATAGGTTTTTGGGGCTTATTTTTTTTAGCAATTAGCGCGATAAGGGCAGAGGTATCAGCAGAGAAGATGCTTCATATAAAAGATATTAATTCTGCATTAACTAGGTCCTTAGTGGTGGCAGCACTTGAAGAAGAGGGCTATTACATAGGAAAGACTTTAATTAAAACTGAGGCTAAAGGTGAGCTTGTTTATCTTTGGGACGATCAAGTTTCTCCTGAGGGGCTGGTAAAGGCACTAAATCAGGGAGGGGCGTTGGATTTTTATTTAGATGGCGGCTCTTTAATGGGGACAAAGGTAAGGATTGGCATTAATCATAATTTATTTGATCCATACCATAAGCAGGTGTTACTTAGCAGGGCAAATCAAGATAATGATAGGAGGGGGGGTGTTTACCGCGAGCAAGAAAATAATGACACGCCTTATGTGGCTAATATATTTAAAACAAAAAACGTTTTAGTAGGGGTTATGGAGGGCAGAGGGGATGTAGATTTTTTTTTAGCAACCGCTAGAAAACCAATAGGTACCTGGAAAGTAGAGGTGATAAGAGAAGATAAAACCAGCTTTTCTCCGGTTTTGGTGGTCTATAATAGTGATATTAGCAAGGTAGGAGAATTTGATATTAGCGGCAGGAAATCAAAGATAGATATTATATTATCTTTTCCTGAAAAGAGGCTATATTTTCAAATTATGGACAAGGTCGGTGCTATGAAATTTGAAACAGGCAAAATACAGCCCTATCATTATCTGATAAAGGTTTTAAATTAGATAATAGATTAGGCGATAGATTAGGTAATAGATTAAATCAGTACAGCATATCATTTTTTTGGGCTAATTAATTACCGATGATAGTTGGGTTAAGATGGATAAAAACAGACAATAAGATCATTTTTGGGATAGATGGATACAAAAAAAAACACACGAAAATATTCTTCAATAGTAGTAGATGGAATAGATAGATCACCTAGCCGGGCTATGTTGCGAGCAGTTGGTTTTACTGATGCTGATTTTCATAAACCGCAAGTGGGGGTGGCGTCAACTTGGAGCATGGTCACGCCATGTAATTCACATATAGATAAATTGGCTAATTATTGTGCGCAAGGAATTGATGGCTCTGGGGGTAAGGGAGTAATTTTTAATACTATCAGTGTGTCTGATGGTATTTCTATGGGCACGGGGGGAATGAGATATTCTTTGGTATCGAGAGAAGTGATTGCTGATTCAATTGAAACGGTGGTGGGGGCAGAAGGATTTGATGGAGTTATAACTATAGGAGGCTGTGATAAAAATATGCCCGGTTGTGTTATTGCTATGTTGAGGCTTAATCGACCTAGCATATTCATCTATGGGGGGAGTATTAGGCCAGGAGCAGATAAAACTGATATAGTGTCTGTTTTTGAGGCGGTTGGCCGTTATTCAGCACAAAAAATAGATAAAAAACAGCTAAAAGATATAGAAAAAAAAGCTATCCCCGGCCCAGGAGCTTGTGGGGGGATGTATACTGCTAACACTATGGCAACAGCAATTGAAGCCTTAGGTTTGAGTTTGCCAAATAGCTCTGCTCAAGACGCTATATCAAAAGAGAAGTTAGCTGATTGTCACATGGCGGGGAAGGCTTTGCTTAATTTAATTAAGAAAGACATAAAACCTAGTGATATTGTAACAAAAAAATCTTTTGAAAACGCGATTACTGTAGTTATCGCGGTGGGGGGCTCAACTAACGCTGTGCTGCATTTGCTGGCGATGGCCCATAGTGCGAATATTGATCTTTCGCTAGATGATTTTACTAGAATAGGCCGTAAGGTGCCGGTGCTTTGTGATCTTAAGCCTTCGGGTAAATATTTGATGTCAGAATTAATCGCTATAGGGGGAGTTCAGCCACTTTTTAAAATGCTACTAGCAGAGGGCTTATTACATGGTGATTGTATGACTGTGAGTGGTCTAACTTTAGCAGAAAATTTAGCTAAAGTTGATCACTACCCTCAGCAGCAAAAAATAGTAATGCCCATTAACAAACCATTAAAAAAAGACTCACACTTACGAATTCTCTATGGAAATCTAGCTCCAATGGGATCGGTGGCTAAAATTAGTTCTAAAGAAGGGAACAAGTTTAGGGGAGTAGCAAGGCCCTTTGATTCAGAGGAAACAGCACTTAAGGCAATCTTGGGAGATGAGATAAAGAAGGGAGATATAGTGGTAATTCGCTATGAAGGCCCTAAAGGAGGACCTGGGATGAGAGAAATGCTTTCTCCCACTTCGGCTATCACCGGAAAGGGGCTAGGCAAAGACGTAGCCTTGCTGACTGATGGTAGATTTTCAGGGGGCAGCCACGGTTTTGTGGTGGGCCATATTACCCCTGAAGCATATGACGGAGGGTTGTTGGCGATTGTAAAAGAGGGTGATTATATAGAAATAGATGCTGAGCAAGGCCTTATCGAGTTGGAGATTTCTAAAAAAGAGATTACTAACCGGTTTAAGGGCTGGAAACCAATGGATAAGGTGCCTTCAGCTGGGGTTCTAGCTAAGTATGTAAAGCTGGTTAAATCAGCTAGTTTGGGGGCAATAACCGATTAGATTAAATATTTTTTTAAAGATAAATAGCGAGCTAAATAAACTAATTTTCTTTGATGATAAACGGGGAAACTTCTATTTATGGTATTTTAGGCTGCCCGGTAAGGAGTAGCCTTTCTCCTAAAATGCATAACGCCGCTTTTGCATATCACAAACTAAATAGCGTTTATGTGCCCTTATTGGTTGAGTCTGGCGGCCAAAATTCAATTATAAAAGCATTTAATACTTTAAATATTAAAGGAGCTAACATAACTGTGCCTTATAAATCTTCATTATTTGAGCAATTAGATAGCATAGATCCTTACGCCAAAAAAATTAATTCTATTAACACATTAATAAAAACAAATCAGGGCTGGGCCGGGTTTTCAACTGATGGAGTCGGTTTTATCCAAGCGTTAACCGAGCTTAAAATTGATATAGCTAATACTAGCTTTTTGATGATTGGTGCTGGCGGGGCGGGCAAGGCCATTGCATTTGCTCTTTGTGAAGCTGGCGCTCAGCGGTTATATATTAAAAACCGCACTACGAGTAAGGCAGATGAGTTGATTGATAATTTACGAGGCAATTCTTGGCTAGTAGATAGATATTCCCCAACTAATAATAATTTTCAAGTATTGATAAACACAACTAGCGTGGGGATGGACGCCACTAGCTTATCAGCTGATGACGAGATGATTCGAAAAGCTAAAGTGGTGATAGATATTATTTATTCTCCTGAGATGACGCCACTTTTAGTTAAAGCTAAAGCGGCGGGAAAAATAATCCAAAATGGTCTACCTATGTTGATTAATCAGGCAAGGGAATCTTTTTATATTTGGACGGGTAAAATGATTTCTAGCGAGGTTTTACGTAAAGCTATTTTGCATTAGATTTATAGATTTATAGATTTCGCATTAAATTTATAGATTTTATATTAGATTTATAAATTTTGATAAGGATTTGTATAACCAGGGGGCTGAGTTTTCCAACGTCTATTACTCCAAAAATACTTAGCTGGTTGCTTAGTTACTATTTTTTCCAATTTTCGAGAAAAATCAGCGACTAACCTATCTAGCGTTGCTAGCCTATCTTGTCTAGTTTTGATATTAGAAAAGTCGGTTATCATAGCCGAAAAATCCATTATATATTTTTGATCATTTTGATAGGTCCCATTCACAAAAAAAAGTGGTATTTTATTAATCAATGCTAACCGGTAAGCTCCAGTGCCAAAACTGGCAGGGCGATTAAAAAAATTCTCAAATTTAGCAGTCGGGCTAATTGAATTAAGATCAACCGCTAGACCAAGCGAATTGCCCTTAGTTAGCTCTTTTTGTAAAACAAACCCATTTTTTTTGCTATCTACTATCACATTTCCACCAAATCTAGTAATCGAATCCATAATCCATTTTCTATAAAATGGATTGCTATGGTGAATGGCAAAAAAAGATGTGGGTATCCCATAATAAGGCAATAAAAAAGGTAAGTGGAAATAATCATAATGAGCACATATCACTATCACCATGCCCCGTTTGGCGTGAGCTTCTTGCAATTGGCGTAAATTATTAGTAACTATTTTAGGAATAATTTTTTTAATAGGTTTATTCTTTAGCTCTAACCACGCTTGGATAAAACTTCCTTTACTAAAATAAAAATCTTTAATCAAATTAATCTTTTCAATATCTGTTAAATTAGGAAAGGCGATATCTATATTTCTGGCAACTACTTTTCGCCTAAGCTTTAGCTTGGCGTATATTAAATTTATTAAAAATTTTAAAATATAATTAAAAATATACCTAGGCAAAAATAAATATGTTTTTTCTAAAATTAAAAATGGGATAAAGGCAAGGTACTCTTTAAACATGCTTTATTTTAAAGTATAAAAAATATAATTAAGTGATTTGAAATAAAAAAATAAAATTTACCAATGGGATAATCAAAATATAATTAAATATTTATTCCTAATTATAAACAAAAGAATAGGCACTAGTCTAGCTCTATGCTATTTGATGGGTTGGCAATTTTGTTAGTTAATGGGCTAATCACCATCTTAAAGCATAGCCCTAAACAAAAGCACGTAAATTTTTTTAGTCATTATAGCGAATTTAATAACATCTAATTTCCACGATAAGTGAAAGAAACATCATCAACTAATTTCAATTATTTTTTTAAAATAGGTTTTTTCCTGCTAATCATAAATTTGATTAGCCAACTAGGCAGTTTTCTTTTATTAGATTGGGATGAAATAATATATGCCGAAATTAGCCGGCAGATGCTAGAAAGAGGTGATTATTTTAAAATGTTTATCAATCAACAGGCGTTCACGGAAAAGCCTCCTCTCTATTTTTGGTTGATGGCGTCAAGTTTCAAATTTTTTGGTATAAATGAGTGGGCAGCCAGGTTGCCAAGTGCAGTAGCTAATCTAGCTACCATCTATCTTTTATATCGCACAGGGAAACTTTGGCGAAGCAAGCGATTAGGCCTAGTTTGGGCGTTAGTTTATGGATTTTCATTTTTCCCGATGCTCCTAAATCGCAGTGCCTTAATTGACCCGTGGTTTAATTTTTTGATAGCTACTAGCGGATATAGCCTGTTCGCCTATTATAAAGGATTTGAGAATAATTCACCTCGTAAAAGCTGGCAAGGTTATTTAGGATTAGCGGCTATTTCAAGTGGGTTGGCGGTGTTAACTAAGGGCTGGCTTGGGTTGGTGATTCCTTTTTTCATTATTTTTTGGATACTCATAAAAAATAAACACTTCTTCAAGCATTTTGTGAACCTGTTTATCACAGGAATAGGAGCACTTTTGATGGGGGGAATGTGGCACATAGTTAGCTTTTTTGGGCAGGGACTGCCATGGCTAAAAGGCTTTATTTCCTTTCAATTAAGATTGCTCAACCAAGTAGCAGAGGGGCATGATGGGCCTTTTTATTATCATTGGCTAGTAGTAGTGGTGGGCATATTGCCTTGGAGTGGATATTTATTGGCTGGGTGGCGAGCTCCTAAATTAAAGGCACGTAGATTTCGCCAACTAGATGATTTTTCATTTTTCAATATAGTTTGGATAATCACAGTGCTAATTATTTTTAGTATTGTGCAAACAAAATTACCTCATTACTCATCCTCAGCCTATATTCCGCTTAGTTATTTTGTCGCTCGGGGGGTATTAGATTTTTTAGAGCTTAAAAATAATAATAAATTATTAATTAAAATAATTAGTGCGGGTGCAATAATATTTTTAAGTAGTTTGCCGTTACTAGCAAATTATCTATTAATCGATTTGGCAGGGGTTAGGAGAGTGATCATTGAGCCAGCAACAACAATAGATAAATATTTCATAATAGCTTCATTAGTAGTGGGCCTGCTAGCAGGGGGAGGATTATTTTTAAAAGATAAGTGGCGTTTTGCCGTGATGAATTTAAAAATGCTCTCACTAGTGGTGATGATGCAAGTTTTGCTTGCTGTCTCAGTGCCACTTTATCAGCAAATAATGCAAACCCCCTTACGAACACTCATCGATAGGGCACAAGCGATAAATAAAAATAGCGAAGTTAAGGCTAAAATAATGCTTTATAAGGTGTTATATTTTGCCCCATTTTTCTATCAAAAAGCTGAGTTAAGCCAGGTTGGGAGCTATAAATTTAAAGATGACTCCGCTTTATTGGATGAGTCTTATCACAAATCTTTGCTTATCATAACCGAAGAGCCATTAGTGGAGGAGCTTAAACAAACAGCTTCTAACCTTAAATTAATTAGCAAAGAGGGATTATTTTATTTATTTAGTAAAAATATGGATTTTAAATGAGATTAGCGAGAGTTTTTGATAATTATCACCATAATCAGCATTGATTATAACATTAACTAGCTAATGCCATTTTTTTACTGGTTAACGCGGCCAAAATCGTCTTCTATGCGTTCTATATCAGTTTCTGCAAAAGACTCACCAGTTTGAATTTCGATAAACACTAATAATTCCTTTTTATCCGTATTTTCTACCCTATGGATAGCACGCAAAGGAATGTTGATCGCCTCGCCTGCGGAGAGTGGTATTTGCTTTTCATCTAGAGTAACGCAAGCTACGCCTTGTACTATGAACCAATGTTCCCTTCTTTTTTGATGCCTTTGCAAGCTAAGGCGTTTACCGGGCAACACAGTTATTTTTTTGACCTTATAATTTGTAGAATCACTTAAAACTATAAAATTACCCCAAGGTCGATTTTCTATCATAATAAAATTTGCTTAATCGGGCTAATAAATCGTTAATTAGTTAAATCATCAGCCACTACGCCCTTAGAATTGGGTAGAGCCTCTTCTATAGAAGTAGGTAAGGGAACGTTAGTATATTTAGTGTGCTTATTATCTGGTGCTTCATCTAATAGCAGATTTCTGGTATAATCAAATTTTTTTCTATCGGTAAAAGCAAGACTAACTATCTCAGTATCCATGCGGATAGCGTCTTTAGGACAAGCCTCCACGCAAAGTCCGCAAAATATGCAGCGTAGCTCGTCTATATCAAAAACACTCGGATATTTCTCTACTGATTTATCAAATGGCATCTCAGCCGATTTAATGTGAATGCAGTTAGCAGGGCAAATCTCTTCACACAAAAAACAAGCCACGCACTTGATGAATCCATTTTCGTGCCTAGTTAACCTGTGTCTGCCGCGCCACCTTTTAGCGATAGGCCTTTTTACTTCAGGGTAATTGATAGTGACTGTCATTTTATTAAATAGCAGGTTAGCAAAAAAGTGGCGCGACACTAGCCAAAGACCCATCAACACAGCGGGTAAATAAAATTTACCTAAAAACCCCACATCTCGCGTAACTACTTTTACTTTCATAACAAAGCCTTATTTAAAATAAAATCAAAATAGCAAGGTCACCAATATGGTGATAATCAAATTTAATATCCCAAGGGGCATAAGCCTATTCCAACCTAACTTCATAATTTGATCAAACTTAAATCTTGGTAAACTCCATCTAATTGAAATTATCAGCCAACAACAAAAAAGAACCTTACCACCAAAGGTGATAAATCGTAAAAAAACTACTAACCACTGAGGTAGCTCCACCAAAGGTAAACTACCTAATTTAAACCCAGCATCCAATAACCAAGGAAAGTGATAAGAACCTAAAAATAAAGTGCTTATCAACATCGCCATTCCCACTAATGATATATATTCCGCTAGAAAAAATAAAGCGAATCTCATCCCAGAATATTCAATAAAGAATCCAGCTACAATCTCAGATTCTCCTTCAGGGGCGTCAAAGGGGGCTCGTTTCATCTCTGCTAAAATGGCGGTAAAGAAAATTAAAAACCCAATCGGTTGAGTTAAAATTCCCCACTTAGGAATTAAACCATTAAACCAATACTCATTTTGCCCCGCCACTATATCAGAAATTCTTAACGAATTATAAACCACCAATAAACCCAACAAAGATACTCCCAAAAATACCTCATACGAAATCATCTGTGCAGAAGCCCTAACCGCTCCTAACATGCCATATTTATTATCAGTCGACCAACCAGCCAATACCGCCCCATAAATACTAAAAGACATGTAGGCTAATATCATCAAAATTCCAATATTAACATCAACTATCTGGAACGTAAAATTACCTAATGGCGATGTGATAGGTAAAAGAGCAAACAAAGTAACCGCTGAAAAAAAACCAAAGTAAGGGGCAATAGTAAATAAAAAACGATTAGTGCCCGCAGGATAAAAATCTTCCTTTAAAGCCAATTTCATCCCATCGGCTAAAATATGAAAAATTCCTAAAAATGTGAATTTACCAATATTGGCTCGACCAGGACCCCTACGGTCTTGGATAAGTGCACTCCACTTTCTTTCCATTAAAGTAAGCAAAGCCGCCGAGGGCAAAACCACCAAAAAAATCAAAAATATGACCTTTAAAATGGTTTGTATATAAGGATTAATTAATAATTCTAACATAAAAATATCATCTGTCTAATTCTCCTCCGATCATATTAATAGAACCAAAAGTAGGCACTAAATCAGCAATAGGGTGGCCAACGCACATATCAGCCATGGCCGCCACAAAATTAAAGCAAGGAGGCCGCACCCTAACCTTAACCGGTGTGCCGCTACCATCAGAAACAACATAAAAACCTAACTCGCCGTTAGCTCCCTCAACATTAACATAAACCTCTCCCTTAGGCGGTGTATGGCCTTCCATGATTAATTTAAAGTGATCAATCATTCCTTCAATACTGCCATACACCTCACTTTTAGGGGGTAAGCTAGTTCGCCTATTTCTGGTGATGTGACTCCCTTTAGGAATCTTTTGGCTGGCTTGCTTAATAATGCTAATTGATTGACGCATTTCTTCCATACGCACTAAATATCGGTCATAGCTATCGCCCACTTCACCTACTGGTATTTCAAAATCAAAATCGCTATAAGCAGAGTAGCCTCCATCAGCCACTCTTAAATCATGAGCTACGCCCACCGCTCTTAACATGGGGCCAGTAAAACCATAAGATATAGCCTTTTCTTTAGATAAAATGCCGACCCCTTTTAATCTATCGACAAATATTTTATTGGTAGTAGCCATTTTATCGCACTCATCTATAACTTCTTGCACCTTTATTAGATGATTAGCTAGTTTATCTAAAAATCCATCAGGAAAGTCGTTTGCGTTACCACCAAATCTAGTCCAAGAAGTGGTTAATCTGGCTCCAGTGAAATCTTCAATCAATTCCCATAAATATTCACGGGCTTTAATAAACCAAAGAAAAATAGTAAAAGCCCCCACCTCCATAGCCGCTGCTGCTACGCAAGTCATATGATCAGATATTCTAGATACTTCCATCATTATAACTCGTGCGTACTCAGCTCTTTTTGGGGTATGGATACCAAATAATTTTTCTACCGCCATAGAATACCCACAATTATTGATAATGGCTGAGCAATAATTTAACCGATCAGTATAGGGCAAAATTTGGATATATCGAGAATTTTCTGCCTCCTTCTCAAATGCTCGGTGCAAATAGCCAATCTCAGCCTTCATTTTAACAATAGTCTCCCCTGAAAGAGACACGCTAAAACGAACTATCCCATGCATCGCAGGATGCGAAGGACCGATTTCTATTTCCATTAAATCTGTATCTTTATCTATTCCAACAGAACTATTCATAGCTAGGTAAATCAGGTTTACGGTAATTATATCTTTCTGGAATATCTTTAAGTTCTAATAATGGTTGCTCTCTATGAATCGGATAATCCTTGCGTAAAGGATGTCCCTCAAAGCCGTCATACATTATAATTCTAGTTAAATCAGGGTGCCCAGAAAAGGATATCCCATACATGTCATAGCACTCCCGCTCATACCAATTGGCACATAACCAAAGATCAGATATGCTAGGCACGAGCGCGTCATTTTCTGGTATTTTTACCTTTACTCGGAGCCGGTGGCCCAGCTCAAGAGAGAAAAAGTGATAAACCACTTCAAATCGGTAATTATAATCATAATTAAGATAATCAACTGCCGTTAAGTCCATCATCTGATCGAATTTTAACTCTTTATCATCTCTTAAAATTAATGCGACTTGATTAATTTCTTCTTTAGGAATGAAAATAGTTAAATCACCACGATATGCAGTCATTTCATCAATTACCTCCCCTAAGACCTCCTTTATCTCATCAGCTAGTTTAGAATCAACAGATTGTAATTGCATTTTAAGTAGATATTTTACTAAAAATTTAAGTTATTTAAAATTTAAAGTTATTTTAAGTTAATTTATCCTTTTGTTCAGATGGGTCTTTGTCAAATGCCACCGCCCTAGGATTTATTCCCTTTATTCCTCTAGGTCCTTCGTGTTGAATTAAATTTTGTAATTTAATTAAAGCGTCTAACACCGCTTCAGGCCTGGGCGGGCAACCGGCAATGTAAACATCAACTGGGATAATTCGATCTATCCCCTGCAAGGTGGCGTAATTTTGATAAAAACCCCCCGATGACGCGCAAGCACCAAAGGAAATTACCCATTTAGGCTCAGTCATTTGGTCGTAAACCATTTTTAGCACTGGCGATAACTTGTGGCTAATCGTTCCCACCACAAATAATAAATCAGCCTGCCTAGGTGAAAAACGAGGCACCTCTGCCCCAAACCTAGCTATATCATAATGAGAGCAGGCCACCGCCATATATTCCATCCCACAGCACGCAGTGACAAATGGATATTGAAATAAAGAAAATTTCCTGCCCCAGTTCATCATAGAATCTAGAGTGGTGGTCATGTAAGCATCTGTAAAACTAGAATTTACCATAAGGCCAATAGATTAATTAAGTTATTATATCGCTATTTTATTTAATTATTATTTATTAAGTAGTCTTGATTTAAACCTAGTCTTTGTCCCATTCCAAAATCTTTTTCCTCCATTCATAAACAATGCCTATTCCCAGCACCAATAGAAATGCCGAAACAGCGATAAACCCAGTCCAGCCATATTCTTTTACTTTTAAGGCATAAGGATATAAAAAAGCTACCTCTATATCAAATATCAGAAAAAGCATCGCTACCAAGTAAAATTTAACATTAACACTTTTAGCTGAAGGAACGTAAGGCATGCCCGTTTCAAAAGGTAAATCTTTAACCGCAGATCTCTTTTTTGGACCCAACAACACAGCAATTAAAGTGAATGATGAAGCCATGCCCAAGCTCACCACCACCAACACTAAATAACCAAAGTAATTATTAACCATGTTTTTTACTATGTTCTACAGTATAAAATACTAAAGCGTAGCTAAAGCGATAAATCCAACCCCGAAAGGGTAATATAAAAAAAAATAAAACACAACTCTTTTAATGTAATTAATTTAGTTTTACAATCATTTAATCGCTTCATCATCTAAAATTCCCAGATAAGGAAGCTGGCGAAAGCGACCATTATAATCCATTCCATAGCCCACAAAAAATAAACTAGGAGCATCAAAACAGCAGTACTTCACATCAACTGATTTTATATGAGATTCTTTCTTATTTAAAAGCACCGCAAATTCCAAAGAAGCGGGGTGTTTATCTAATAGTAATTTTTTTATTTTGTGCAAAGTAATGCCAGTATCAAGAACATCATCTACCACCAATAGATGCCGATCAGCCACATCACCCTTTAAATCTAATAGTATTTTAACGTTACCCGTTGAGCTTTGATCCTGATAACTCGTCACATACATAGTATCTATGATTACGTCATTTTTTATTTTACGCACCAAATCAGCTAAAAAAAATAAACATCCCTTCATTAAGCCTACTACAACCAAAGAACGGCCGCGGTAGTCTTGGTTGATGGTTTCAGCTAATTGGCACACCTTTTCCTCAATTTGTGCTGCCGTTAAAAAAACTTTTATATTTTTATCCAGTTGTTTAAATGTTATATTGTTATGCTTATATTTATATTTATATTTATATTTATATTTTACCGGCCAAGCAAGATGAGTAACCTATGGCTAATCATATTCCTTGATAAAAGTAACTACTGCCAATGATTGCATGCCCAATCCTTCACCAAATTTGGTTAATCCTTCTCCGCTAGTTGCCGTGATATTAACATTAGCCAAGTCAATTTTTAATATCTTTGCCACAGATTTAGTTATTACCTCAATATGAGGCTCAAGTTTAGGGGTTAACGCCTCAATAGAAATAGCGGCGTGCCTTATTTTCCAACCCTCTAAATCAGCTAGTGCCAATTTAATATATATCAAGCTATCAGTTTGCCCGTTTGCGCAAAGAGAATCAGCAATCTTACCTAAAATTCTTTTACCAGTAACTGAAGATATAGCATTAGTCAAAGAGTGTAAAATAATATCGCCATCACTATTAGCCACAAAGCCCAAATGGTTATTTATAACTATCCCTCCTAGGATAAGGGGCTTATCCCCGCCTTGTAAAAATCTATGGCTATCTTGCCCTAACCCTACCTTATAATCAATCATAGCAATTTTATCAAAGAAGATGTATCTAGCTTTCCATTATTTTGAGCTTGTAGTTTTTTATAAAATTGATCAATCAAGGCGGTTACCGGCAATTCAGCATTTATTTGATTAGCAGCTTTAAGGGCGATAGCTAAATCTTTTCTCATTAAATCTACTGCAAAGCCAAAATCAAATTTACCTTGATTCATAGTTTTACCTCTGTTTTCCATCTGCCAAGAGCTAGCCGCTCCTTGGGTGATAACTTTAAGCAATTTATCTATATCTAAACCAACTTCTTTAGCAAAATTTAATCCTTCGGCTAATCCCTGCAACACCCCAGCAATACAAATTTGATTAACCATTTTAGCGTACTGCCCCGAGCCAGCTTTCCCTATATGCACTATTTGTTTAGCAAAGCATTTTATAGCCGGCTTTGCTAGGGCTAGCCCACTATGCTCACCCCCCACCATCACAGCTAATTTGCCTTCTTCGGCTCCTTGTTGCCCACCTGAAACGGGAGCGTCTAAAAAATAAACATCTTGTTTTTGGCAAATAGATGCTAATTCTACTGCCAGAGAGGCAGAAGCAGTAGAAAGATCCACTATTACTGAGCCCTTTTTGGCCGAATCTAAAATAGAATTTTCTCCGCATACCACCTCTTTAATATCGGCGTCAGTATTTATGCAAATAAAAATAATTTCGGCGTCTTTAGCAGCCTCTGCCGGCGATGTGGCCGCAGACATTTTATGTTTATCAGCCCACTTTTTTGCCCGGCTAAAGGTGCGATTATAAACCTTAACAAGGTGGCCATTTTTCGATAAATGACTAGCTATAGGATATCCCATAACCCCTAATCCGATAAAAGATACTTTCATAAAAATTATATTATAATGATTAATATAGATAACAAGTAATTAAAAAATAATTAACCAGTTGATTTTTTATGGGTTAAAGCCGACATCACTATACCAGCGGCCACACTAACATTTAAAGATTCATCTTTAAGTTGATTAGGAATGCTTAGCACCCAATCACTTTGTTTTAAAACATTTTGCCTTATCCCTTTGTGCTCATTGCCCAAAACCAGCACAAATTTTTTGGGGGGAGTAAATTCATAAATATCTTTTCCTTCAACATCAGTTCCCAATATCCAAAAGCCATTATCTTTTAATTTTTGCAAACTTTGTGCTAGATTGGTTACCTTGTATATATCAAACAACTCTAGTATACCAGCAGAGCTCTTAGAAACAGTAGCACTAATTCGGCTGGATCTGTTTGCACTAGTGATGATGCCATCAAAACCAAAACAGCCAGCACTGCGAATTATCGCTCCTAAATTTTGGGGGTCTTGCACCTGATCTAACGCAATTAAATGATTAATATTTTTAGCGTTAAACAAGTCCTTAGCGTCAAATTGAGGTAAAAAACCAGTTAACAATAAAAATCCCTGATGATTAGCTTCACCGGTAACTTTATCTATTAATTTACTATCCACATGGCTTACTGGCAAAGAATTTTTTTGGGTGAGTTCAATAATTTCATCACGCCTAACGTGCTTTTTGGTGGATAGCCCTTTGCTAATATATAGCTTAATTAGTTTACGTCTATTGCTTTTAAGGGCCAGCCTAACAGGATTAATCCCATAAATTACTTCTTTATCAGCTAGCTGTGGGCTAGAAAACCCATTAAAAAGGCTATAAGAGCTTAAAGTTGTATTTTTCGAAAAAGTGCGCGTAAGCCTGCTTTGAGGAGGACGCATATCCCTTGCATTATGGGTTTGTATGGGGAGACGTTTATGGGATAAATTTTTTTTCTGATAATTTTTCACTAATTTTATTTTATCTTTGGTTGCTTTCACCTAATGGGCGCATGTTAATGATGGTTTGTTTAATAAACTACAATTTTTTTAAGTAGCAACTATCTATTATCTATATCTATATCTATATCTATATTCATATCTATAATCTATAATCTATAATCTATATTTATTGGTCTATCCCCGCTAAGCACATATATTTAATTTCTAAATAATCATCTAATCCATATTTAGACCCCTCTCGGCCAATTCCTGATTGCTTTATACCGCCAAATGGAGCTTCAGCGGTAGAAATTGAGCCAGTATTCACGCCAATCATGCCATATTCTAACGCCTCACTAACTCGCCAGATTAACCCTACATCACGGGCATAAAAATAAGCCGCTAAGCCAAAATTGGTGTCGTTAGCTAATTTTATAACCTCTTCTTCTGTTTCAAATTTAAAAATTGGTGATAAAGGGCCAAAAGTCTCTTCATTAGCTAATAGCATACTGTGATTAGCCCCAGTTAGTATTGTAGGAGAGAAAAAGTTTAACCCTAATTCGTGGCGTGAGCCCCCTAGCAGCACCTCGCCCCCCTTTTGTATGGCGTCATTAATTTGGTTTTCAACTTTTAAAATAGCCGCCTCGTCAATCATAGGGCCAATATCTACCCCTTTATCTGTGCCATTTCCTACTTTAAGGGCGGCTACCTTTTTTATATATTTTTTTATGAATTCATCATAAATTTTGGCGTGCACATAAATACGATTAGCACACACACAAGTTTGGCCACTATTTCTGTATTTTGATTGAATAGCCCCTATCACTGCGTCGTCTATAGAGGCGTCACTAAACACAATAAAAGGGGCGTTGCCCCCTAATTCTAGCGATAATCTTTTTACAGTGCTAGCTGATTGTTTGATTAATAATTTGCCCACCTCTGTTGAGCCAGTAAAGCTTATTTTTCGGATAATATTGCTACTGCTAAATTCTCCGCCAATAGTGATAGCATCACCAGTTAAAATAGATAATACCCCCTTTGGTAAGCCAGCTAATTCGGCAATCTTTCCATAAACTAAAGCCGAAAAAGGGGTCTGTGGGGCAGGCTTCACTAATATACTACAACCAGCAGCAATAGCGGCCCCTAATTTTCTGGCGATCATAGCGGAAGGAAAATTCCACGGGGTGATGGCCGCCACAACGCCGATAGGTTCTTTGGTTATTATTATCTTGCGATCAGCCAAAGGAGAGGGGATAGTATCTCCATAAATACGCCTGGCCTCTTCAGCAAACCAATTTAAAAAAGACGCAGAGTAAGTTATTTCTGCCTCAGCTTCTAACAAGGATTTTCCTTGCTCTATGGTCATAATTAAAGCTAAATCTTGCTTATGTTTGATTAATAAGCTAGCCATTTTACGCAAAATAATACTCCTCTGGGTAGCAGGAGTCTTACGCCACCCAACTTGTGCCGCCTTAGCTGCTTTTATTGCCTTTTGGATATGTTTTTTTTCTAATGATGGAACCTGGCCAATAACTTTGTTTGTCGCTGGGTTAAGGACATTCATCATCGCTAATTTTTTATTATCGCTCCACTCACCGCCGATATAGGCTTGATTTTTAAGTAGATGAGTGTTTGATAGCTGGGCAGTAAAATTTGTATTAATCATAAGTTAATCACTAAAAAATAACCAAACTCTGTGCCCCCATTCTAAAGGATTTAGCAGAGATTGGGTTATTGATGAAATTAAAAAAATTGTATCGTCTTTATTGATTTTACAAATATCTAATGGCTTTTCTTCTTGTAAATTACCTAAACAGCTTAATCTTACCTCGCTAACCTGATTAAAAAGCGGTGCTTGGCAGCTAGGATGTTTTTTTGAGCCTTTAAATTTTATCATAGCGTCAAATTCTAAATCACCATTTACTAAATCAAAAAAACCACCATTGCTTGCTACCTCAAGAGGCTCTAAATTCAGGTTTAGCATTTTTCCTAATAGAAGGTTACCATTTTTCCATGCTAAATTCATTTCAATATTATTTATCTCGCTATCAATAAGGGCGTCTTCTTTGAATTTACTAAATAGCGAGGCTCGCAAAGCTGATACTGCCAAGCAAGCGAAATAATCAACCTCAGAAACACGCTTAAGAACTAGGGGAGATAATTTAATTTTTAACTCCCCGCGTAAATTGTTTCTGTGGTTAACCATGCTGTTGCCTAGTGAATTAACCATTATTAAGGCATTTAATTTGCCCTCTATATCAGGGTTTCCGGTAGCAAGAACATTAAGCTTTAACAAATCTAACTCATTTAAGCGATAAGATAAATTCCATATAGGGTTGTTCAGCCTTGCGTCTATCTTTCCTGTGGCGATCTGCTTTCCCCCGCCAACTTGCAGGAAGTTAAATTTATCTAAAATAATAAGCCCGTCCTTGCTGGTTATATTTAGCGATATATCTTTAATCTCTTGCTTATGGCTGATTAAGCTATCTAGGGCTAACTTAGCACTAACTTTGTAGTCTCTAATAATTGCTAAAGGTAGTAATTTATTTTTGCTAGCTAATTTATCTAAAAAATTAGTTACTGTATCATTAATAGTTGGGTCACTATCTTTATCCCCATCTTTATTCTCATCCTCATTTCCATTTATGTTATGATTTTCAACGGGAGCGTCAGTGGTCGAGTCAACAGTAGCGTCAACGGTATCGTCATCAGTAACCGGCTTGTTTGGTCTCCATTTATCTAGATTTATCTGGTTGATGTGAGACGCTAAAGTGTACTTTTTCTTCTGGGCATTAAGCGTAACTTTTGTTTTCACAAAACTATCCGCTAGGTGAAGGTTCGATTTTAATGTGACTAAATCAGGATCAACCCCACCTAATAACAAGTTAGCGTCCATTAAAAAAGGATTTAACACATTGGTAGCCGGTAAATCTATTTGGTAGCTAGCCAGTAATTTTTTTATAGAGGCATCTAAATTTTCAGATTGTATAGAAAAATTAAGTTCGCTCGCCCTCGCATTCGATATATTTTTCGCTATGGCCGCAGTTTTTGGTGTGGTGGGTTTATAAAAAGAGATTAATTTTAAATCTGCTTCACCAAAATTAAATTTTTGCGTATTAAAATTAATTCCTTGATTATCAATCTTTAATTTAGCAAATAGCTTAATAGGAAATGCATCTTTATTTTTATTATCTGGCTCATCCAGTTTGCCCGCCCCGCTTGGTTGGGGGGTATGTTTATATAAATCTTTAATATCTAACATCATTTCTCCATCAACGTTTAATCCATTTTGCAGAGAAACCTTTGCGTCTAAACCGAGGGAGGCTACTGGTTGGTAATTAGTTTTTCCGTCACTAGATTTTGCTAGAGATAATCTTTGTTGGCCTAGATGGATAGAATTTTTAAATTGATCAATTTTAAAGAGGCCCGTATAATTAATGAGGTAAGATTTATCCGGTACTGAGCTAAACAAACTCTCAAAAATATGTTTTTGAGGGTCTTGAGGGGTCAAAGGATTATCTAGCACTCCTTGGGATTGTGTGACGCTAAAATTTAGCGATGCATCTTTATTAAATCCAATATTAGACCAGCTAAAAGGAGCCACCTTGACACTGCTAAACCCAAGAGAGTCGCTTTGAGTTTGCCAAACTGATAACCCACCAAAATTTAGCTGCTCTATGCCAAAATTTGGTAAACTGCTAAGTACAAAATCAATTTGTCGGTATTTATTTAAGTTATCTGGTAGTTGATTAATGCTTTTTATGGATGCAGATAGGCTTTCCATTATACCCGCTAAAGATTTTTCAGTCTTAATTTCGGGCGCGGCCGTGTTTTTTGTGGGATAGCTACGCAAGCTTAATTGTGATTTTTTAAGAGTAATCTCTTTTAAGATAAAATTATCATTTAGCCATTCAAAACTAGATCCCGCTACCTTAAATTTTGGTGTAAAAAAAGATACCCTAGAGTCTTGGTATCCGCAATTTAAGCACGACATAACAAACTTCCCATTTTTCAAAGAGGTTAGTAAATCTAGCTTAGCTCGCATAAAATTATCATTGAAATTATCTTCTACCGAGCCCTTTGTGGAGGTGAAATTTGTTATTTTTAGCGTTGAATTTAACTCTATACTTTTAAGTAACTCTCTTAGCTTATTACCAGAAGCTCTAAATTTAGTTTTTCCTGCCACTACCCCCGTTAGAGATAATTGATTATTAGCTAAATTTAACTTGGAAAAATCTACATCAAAAAAGGTTAAATCTGATTTAATTCGGTAGGGTTTGTTGATATTAATTTGGCTAATTAGCGAAACATTACTATTTTTTTTCTCATATAAATATATCCCCAACCCCATTTTCAAAGATTTTTCCTGCCCTTCATTATGTAAACTAGCCTTTAATAAGGGTAAGTTATAGCCACCAATTTTAGTGTCAGAAAAAGAAGTGCGTAAATTTATTTTGTAATCATGCAAAAACTTTTCTACTTTTTCAGTAAGCAGCGGTGATTCTAATTCATAAGTTGATTTATTAGATGGTGTGATATCTTCGTTACTATCTTTTTCATTATCTGAAAATTGGTCAAACGAAAGCCTATCCACCAGCAAAGTGCCAGTTAATGTTTTTTCATCAATCCAGTTAACCAACACATTTTGTAAGCCAATGCTAGTGATTCCATAATTAATTTTAGCCTTATCTAGTTTGAATTGAGCACTGGTTCCAGCCAAAGAAGAATCAAATGTTAAAGAATCAGGAATATTTTGAGTTGGTGATATTACCTCTAACTTAGCTAAAGTTTGGCGCAGATTTTTTACGGAATAATTTAATTTTGCCCAGTAGGCTAATTTTTCTTTATCAAGCCAATTGTTCGCTTTTGCCGCCAGGTTGGCGTTCATATCAAACCCGTCAAGCTCAAAATTTATGTTTAAAATGTCGCTATTACCAGCTGCGGTTAAGTTTGCTAATATTTGTTTGGATTGATTATCTTTAATGGCAAATTTAGCAGATATTTTTTTAAAATTTTGCCAATCATTAATTTTTGCTTTACCCGTTAATAAATAATCATCAATTAGTAGATCAAATTTATTTAAAGCAAAACTTCTATCGGCACTATTTAATTTAGCGAATAGAACAAGATTAATTTTTTTGATTAAATCTAATTTAGGGCCACCAAAAGAAGTTAAAAGTTTAGCAAGGTCATCAATTTTTAAATTCAGATTAAAATTAGATTCTAGTGCCCCATCTTGGATTTTTTGTTGAGAAAAAAAACTAACTTCAACTGGGTCAAATTTTATTTTATCTATATCAAAATTAAAATTTTCAAAATTACCAACCGCCGATGAATCAAGACGCATTCCTAATTTAGTTTTTGTGTAACGTAAATTTAATTTATCAGTATTATTTGGGAAATTATTATCATCAGCGCCAGTGATATTAAAGGAAAATTCAGGAATAGCAGAGCCCATAAGCCCATCAATTTTTCCCTTCACCAAAAATAAATTTTGATTTAGCCCAATAGAAGATTCATTAAGCTTAAAATTACCCTCTTTGATGTTATATTCAAAAGAGCCATCAATTTGGGGGATTATGGGGATATCAACTTTAACTTTAAATAGGCTAAGTAATTGATTTATCCCGGTAGATTTTAAATTAAACCACCCGGTAGCTTGATTTAGCCGCTTATTTTTTAGATACTCACCACCGAGGGATAAAGAATTCTCATCGCCTATATTGAGAGTAATTTCATTTAAATTAAAATCGTTATTAGCAAAATTTTGAGTTAAATTAAGCTTAATTTGTGAATCAGGGAGCTGATTAGTTAAAAAATTTGCCTTAACGCCGGTTATTTTAGCGATTAAGTCTAAATTAAATTGGTCAGTATTTTTAGTGAACCAAAGATTAGTTATTATACCAAGCTCGCTTTCTAGCCAAAAATTATCTGCTTTAGCACTCTTTATGTGGGTCTTAAATTCAATCGGTGTCGGGTTAAGTAAAGACCAATCAAGCGTTTTTACGCTCAAATCAAGTAAAGCAAAATTTAAATCATTAGCCAGGTCATGGTATTTAAAATCGACATTATTAATGATCAGGCTTTTAATGGCGAATGATTTGTTAAATGATGTTTTTTCAGAGGCAGGGGTATTAGCAGAGGTGGTTGGTTTTTGAGGGGAGGGAGGCGGAGGCAGTCTCTTGGGCTGGTTTTTATTGGTGGCGGAGGAATTTAAGAGACTCCATAAAAATTCACCTTGTTTATTTTTTTGTAAATCAACCTTAAGACCAGTGATGGTGACGCTATCTATGGAGCGATTTTCAGCTAAAATTTGATAACCAATTTGAAAATCGATTAGCTCAGCTTTAATGGCGGCGTTATTTTTTTTAATTGTATTAAATATCACCAAATCTTCGATTGTCAGACTTAAATCTATCAATGAAAAAGAAATAGCTGATACCTTACCCCATAACCCACTAGTAGAAGCAAAAACATCTAACGTTTTATTAAATGCACTAGCAGAATTAAATAATATAAAAACAGCACTAAAAACGACAATCACTAGGGTTAGCAGAGCAATCAGGGCGTAACTAATAGTTTTATAGATGTAGCGGAGATATTTTTTAATTAACATATAAGGCCTAACTTAAGTTTGTTATATTTAGTTATTTAATATAACAAGTAAATTTTCAATGGTTTATTAAATTAATTAATTTTGAGCGAGTGATATTGCCAAAAACACAATTTTTCTTAAACCTAGTGGTCTATTATAAATAAAAAATTTATTTTTAAAAGATAAGATTAAAGAATTACCCATATAAGGATTATAGAAGGAAAAACGATGATTAGTTGGTTATTTTTCATATTTAATGGGTGAAGAGATGAAAAAATCACTAAATAAAGATGATTGCATAACCGCTAACTGGTTTAATTTTGCCATTTCTAAAATAGCCATTAGGTTAGTAGTTATTCTAGCCTTAGAATTAGTGGGAGAACAGATGCTAGCAAAGCTAATGGGGCGGCCTATTTTTAATTGAGTGCTAATTTTAGTGATAGATTCTTCAATATTCCAAGGATAATCATCAAAAATATAAGGTTGATGGGCTTTTTCTCTGGCGAGTACCTTTTTATAAGATAGGGTGAAATTGTATATATTGGCCGACACTTTAACCTTTTCGGGATTCTCGCTAAGTGACGCAGTTTTTGGCCGGTGGAAAAAGTCTCGATAAAGCCTATCTCTATTATCGAGCAATAAAGATAATTTTTGCACTTTTTGGTAGGCGATTAATTTTTCTTTTAGGGATATTTCTAAATTATCAGCATCTAATTCATTTTCTGGAAGGGATTCATCTGCTCGTTCATCGGCTGGTAAAATAGAGCGAGATTTAATTAATATTAAACTAGCCGCTACCTCAATAAAGTTGCTATCAGTTTCTAAAGTTAAAGATTGGCGAAAAGCTAAATAATCTAAAAAAGATGAACATATAGTCGCTAAAGATATATCAGCAATATCTTTTTTTTTATTTCTGATCAGAGCAAGCAGCACATCAAGAGGCCCTTCAAACACGCTAGTGCTTATATTCCAAGGATGAGAATGGGGCGAAACATTCGCTGGAGGGTTATTTTCCATATTTACTTGACAAATTATAAAAAAGCACTAAGTCTAACACGGTTAGCGAGAAAAATAGCTTTATTGCTGCGCTAAACAAGATAAACCGGAGACGGGTATTTTATCTAAAAATTTAGTAAAAAACAAAAATAAAAAATGCAAACCAGATCTACCAAGCAAGAAGATTTCACAGTCAGTAAAATTTATGAACATCAATGGTGGGTATTGGATGTAAATGGTTTATCACTGGGTCGAATTTCATCTTATATCGCAAAAATACTAAGAGGTAAACATTTACCCTACTTTTCACCCCACGTAGATTGTGGTGATTATGTAGTTGTAATTAATGCTAAAAAAATTAAATTAACTGGGCAAAAGCTAACTCAAAAAATGTATTATTGGCATACAGGCTATATAGGCGGCATAAAGATGCAAAGAGCAGATTTTAGATTAAGCCATAAACCAGAGAGTTTGATATATCACGCAGTTAAGAAAATGTTACCTAAAAATACTCTTAATCGCAAAATTTTACATAAACTTAAGGTTTATGCGGGTGAAGATCATCCTCACGAGGCAAACAAGCCCCAAAAATTGGTTTGGAACAAGACAAATCGCTATTCAATACTCAAAAAAGATTAATTTTAAGAATACTTTAAACTGATAGTTTTGATGGATAAAATATTTATAGGAACTGGGCGGCGTAAAAGCTCAGTAGCACGGGTGTTTATAAAAAATGGAGAAGGAAAGTTAACAATTAATGGCCGAACGCCAGAAGATTTTTTTCCTCGTAAAGTGTATTTAGAGCATATAAGGCAGCCCCTAGTTTCTCTTAATGTGGGGGATAGCCTAGATATAAAATGTTTTGTTAAAGGAGGGGGCACAACAGGCCAATCAGGAGCAATCAGGCTGGGAGTGGCTAAGGCATTATTGAGCATGGACCCTGAGGCTAGAGAATCTTTACGCAAGGGCAAGCTTTTAACTAGTGATTCACGAAAAGTTGAGCGTAAGAAATACGGTCAAAAAGGAGCTAGAGCAAGATTTCAATATTCAAAACGATAATAATATTTACGTATTTATCTATTTACGTGGCTACAGGGTAATGTGGCCACGCAGTTTGTGATTGATATTTTCTGACTCCAATTTTCGTTTTACTGAGAGCGGGAGCTCAAAACATCATCTTTTAACTAGCCACAGACAACGTAAATTTATTTCTGTTAAGCGGGAATAACGCTACATAAAATTCACCGATAATTTGTTCCAACAATCAAATCCAGCAAAGCGGATGGATGATAATCCATCATATTAAACGGGAATAACTCTGTATGAAATTCATCGATAATTTGTTCCAACAATCAAATCCAGCAGGGCGGGCAGACGATAATCCATCATATTAAGCAGGATAACTATACATAAAATTCACCAATAGTTTATTCCAACAATCAAATCCAGCAAAGCGGATGGATGATAAACCATCATATTAAACGGGAATAACTCTGTATAAAATTCATCGATAATTTGTTCCAACAATCAAATCCAGCAAGGCGGATGGATGATAAACCGTCATACTAAGCGAGAACAACTCTGTATAAAATTCATCGATAATTTACCAAATAATAAAGCCCAGTAAAGCGGCTGGCTAGCCGTTATTAGGGAAATATTTTTTATTTCCTTGAAATATAGTATAGATTGTGTATTCTGCTCACCTACGATTTTAAAAATAATAATAATTCATAAAGGAGATTTTACGATGAATAATAAGCATAAAATTTTACTCAAGTTTATTTTTTTAATGAGTTTTTTAACGCTTAGCCTAGCTGTATCGGCAAAACAATCGTCATGGTGCAAAACAAAACCAGTTAAATTTGCTGCTCCTACCTGGGAATCAGCATTATTTTATACAGAATTGGCAAAATTTATCGTTCAACACGGTTATGAATGCAAGACCGAATTAATAACCGGTAGTAAAAACATCACAGAGACCGCGTTAGTTAGTGGTGATTTGGAAGTTTGGATGGAGCAATGGGAAGGACAAAATGTAATTACTAAAAAAGCAGCTGAGGCAGGAAAAGTTAAATTAATCGGTAGTTTATTAAATGGAGGAACTCTAGAGGGTTGGTTTGTTCCAGAATATTTAGTAAAAGGAGATTCTGCTAAAGGAATCAAAGCACAAGCACCGGATTTAAAAAGTGTGGCTGATTTAAAAAAATATAAGCATCTATTTATCAGTCCCGAAAATCCAAAAAAAGGTCGTTTTTTAAATTGCCCCACCGGCTGGGAATGTGAAAAAACAAATAGCCAAAAATTAAAGGCGTATAAATTAACTGATGATTTTGAAAATTTCAGACCAGGCACCGGCGGAGCCTTGAATGCAGAGATAACCTCAATGGTCAAACGAGGTAAGGCGGTAGCTTTTTATTATTGGTCGCCTTCTGGTATTTTGGGTAAATATAAATTTTATCAATTAACAGAACCAAAGTTTAACGATAAGTGCTGGAAGACTCTATATAATACTACCACCAATGAGACTTGCGGTTCAGCATCACCTAGTACTAATTTGGCGGCAGGGGTATCTATTGCTTTTTATAAGGGAGCACCTGAGATCATCAAATTTTTAGGTAAGCTGCAAATGGAGCCAGATACTTTGAATGCTATTATTGGAGAGATTAATGACACTAAAGTTGCTAATCTAGTGCTAGTAAAGAGATTTCTTAAAGAGAATAACGATGTTTTAAGGAATTGGGTGCCTAGTGAAATAGCGGATAAGGTGGCTAGCAAGTTATAATTTAATAATTATTAGGATGAGAATAATATAGATTCACCAAAATAATTTTATTTTTATTTAGCATAAGGGCGTAGGTTGACTTGATGAGAGATGGTATATTCATTCAAATAGATATAACTGATTGGTTGAATAGATTAATCGATAAGTTAGTGGTTAATTATGGGGATTCACTAAGAGAGGTTTCTGCGGTATTGTTGCGATTTTTGTTAGTTCCTCTAGAGAGTTTTTTGCTTTGGCTTCATCCAGGGGTGGTGCTTTTAGCCACTGCTATTATCGCTTGGTATGGGTTTCGTAGCATCAAGATGGTTATAATTTGCTTAGCTTTGATGTATCTCATCGGAGCTTTTGGGCTCTGGGAGAAATATATGCAGACCCTATCAATTATGACGGTTTCTATCGCGATAACTATTTTAATAGGCATTCCGATGGGGATAGTGCTAGCTAGGGTGGGTTGGTTAGGCAAAATTTTTCGACCTATTCTAGATGGAATGCAAACCTTTCCTATGTTTGTGTATATGTTACCGGCGGTGATGTTATTTTCTATTGGCAAGGTACCGGCGGTGATGGCTACGGTGATTTATTCTTTACCTCCACTAGTTAGGTTAACTGAGCTTGGGATAGTGCAAGTTGATAGAGAGATAAAGGAAGCGGCAACATCTTTTGGGGCGTCAAAGTGGCAACTTTTAAGATGGGTTTTCTTGCCGTTAGCGAGGCCTAGCATTATGGCGGGAATAAATCAGACTACTATGATGGCGCTAGCTATGGTGGTGGTGGCTTCTATGATTGGGGCGCGGGGGCTGGGGGAGGATATTCTTTATGGGATTACCAATTTAGATTTTGGGAGGGGAGTTAAGGCAGGCATTAGCATAGTAATTATTGCTTTTATTATTGATCGTATTACGCAAGCTTACGGCGTTACGGCAAGAATAAGAGAAATGAAGCGTGAAATTCCTAATATTGAAGAAGGTTAGGGGAATTCTTTAATTTTCAACAATATGGCATAGTGGCAAACGAAATAGTTATTACCAATCTTTATAAAGCATTTGGGAGAAGGGTTAAACTAGCCATAAAATTGGCTAAACAAGGTGCTGATAAGGCCGCTATTTTAGCACAGACTTCTACCATACTAGCTCTTAGCGATATATCTTTGCAAATCAAGAAGGGAAAAATTTTTGTAATCATCGGTCTTTCCGGAGCGGGTAAATCCACATTAATTAGGCATTTGAACCGATTAATTGATCCTGATGAGGGGCAAATATTGGTGCAGGGGCAAGATATATTAAAGTTGGGTTTACAGGATTTAGCTAAACTTCGTCAAACCAAGGTGAGTATGGTGTTTCAGAATTTTGGCCTTTTCCCCCACTGGAATGTGCAAGACAACGTGGCTTATGGATTATTTGTTAAAAAAATATCTAAAAATAAAGCTCGCCAAGCGGTTATGCCCTGGTTAGAGGCGGTAGGCCTTAGTAACTATAAGCTTAAATATCCAGATGAATTATCAGGCGGAATGTTGCAAAGAGTGGGCTTAGCCAGAGCTTTTGCCACAGATAGTGATATAATATTAATGGACGAGCCTTTTTCTTCTTTAGATCCGTTAATCAGAAGGGAAATGCAAGAATTTCTTATCGCTTGGCAAACCAAACACCAAAAAACAATAGTTTTCATTACTCATGATATAAGAGAGGCCTTTCGGTTGGGGCAAAAAATAGCTATTTTAAAAGCAAGTAAGTTGATTCAAGTAGACACCCCCACCAACATACAAAACAACCCAGCTAATGATTATGTGGCGAGGATAATTGAAGATACCAGCAAAATGTCTCAAAAGTGATATGGGGTGCTACAGTAAAATCTTGGTTATATCCAAATTAAAATTATCCCCTTTAGTTGCTACTAATTTACCCATAGCCACCTCAAGTTGACCAATCATTACCGTAACCTCTTTTCCAGGCAGTAAAGAAAGAGAAATTTGTTTACCAGGTCTTATGCTATTAAGAGCTTGTTGGGTTAAGCGGCTATCATTTATTCTAATCGAAATTGAGGGAGGAGTTTTTAAAATATGAGCTATTTTATCGGAGATAGCGTCACCCTCAATTAGAGGGTGTTGAAAATCTAATAAAGGATTTTCTGTGGAATGATTTATATTGTTATCTAAACTTTCTTCTAGGGTGCTGGCATCTTGAATTTCATCTACCAACTGGTCAATCATTATATTTTCCTGAGAAACATTATCAATATTGCCTTTATATGATGATGGTATGTCTTCTTGAGTCATATCTTCACCAAGCATTTTATAGAGCTCGCTAGGAACATTTGCTTCTATTTGATTCTCGCTGGTGGTTGAGGATTCTTCAAATTCATTTTCAATTATATCCTCACTAAGCGTATCGGAAAGTTCGTCAGGGTCATTTTCTCCTTTTTGATTTTCGCTGATAGTTGCGGTTTCTTCAAATTCTTTTTTAAGCATATCTTCGCTAAGCGTTTCAAAGAGCTCACTAGGATCATTTGCTTCTATTTGGTCATGATCAATATTTGCGGGCTCTACCAATTCTTTTTTAAGCATATCTTCGCTAAGCGTTTCGGAAAGCTCACCAGCTTCTTTAGCCCCTTTGAGCTCTTCATCAGAATCTGTTCTCACATTACCAGCAGTATCTGTTGATTGTTCTTCGAATTCTACATCTATCGGCTCTTCTAATTTATGGGCATCTCTAATCTCTTCTACGAGATTATTCATTATTTCAGCTTCTAAGGCACTAGGAGGATTAGTATAATTTTTATTTCTAGAATGCTCAGAGGGAGGCGTATGCTCGTTTTTGGGTTGTTTATTTGCAGCAGTGAACATATCCATTTCCAATTTTTCCTGCTCATCATAATTGGCGGGAGAAAATTTTTTCTTTTCGATTTGCACCTTTGGAGCATTAACCAACACTTCTTGATCAGTTAATTCTAATGGCTTTTCTCTATTATCAGGCGTGGTATGTTCATTGACCGCTAAGTTATAATCTTCTTTTTTATCATTCTCACCTTGCCACTGTTCATCCAGATAATCTAGATTAGAAAAGTCTTGGTTAGAATCTGGTTTACTACCAGCAGGATAATTTTTTGTAGTATCTTCCATTTTAAAGTTTTGTAAATTCACTAAGTTGATTTGGCATATTTGATTTTGTCAATTCAGTAATAATTTTTCTATATTAGTTATAAAATCAATAAGATAGATACTTTTGAATAGAGGGCACGGATAGCCCTGAGAACTCTTTTTCTAAGGTTGGTAAAAGTTCTTTAGCCTCTAATTTAGTAAGAGAGCTACCCACCCTAATTCGGTAAATTATATCATCATTATCAGTTGGTTTGGCTACTATATAAGAATCAAATTTGCTATCTCTTAATTGTTTTAATAGGCGGCTAGCCCTATCTTTATCTTTCATGGCCGCTACTTGAATAGTGAATAGCTCACTATTGGTGATATCATTATCTGTATTATTAATAGCACTAGCTTGATTCAATTTTTGCTGATTTAGAGCTAAATTTTTAACGGAGAAAGATAAATCGGCAAAATTCATATTAGATGCTACCTTAGGTAAAATATTTTTTGGTTTAACCGTTTTTTGGGGAAGCTCCTTAAAAACCGAATTAGGAATAGCTAAAGATTTATCTATTAACGATAGCTTATGCTTATAATCTTTAAGAGAATCAGAATTTTTGCCTAGATTTAAAATAGCTAGCCGATCAACGTCTAGTTGAGAGCTAGTGCTTTCAATTTTGGTCACAGCTTTTTGCTCTTGGGCGGTTCTAGTTGATTTTCCATAAGAGATACCGAGATAAAATACTAGCCCAGATGATATGAAAAATAAAAAACTTAAAATAAAGACTCCGTTAGTCTCTAATACGATCTTGTGTCTATTGTGAGTAGACGATTTTTTGAACATTATGAGTGATTAAAATTAACGTTAATATATCAAACTTTTATTAAAGTTTCAAAGGTGATAAAATTTTAAATATAATAAATTTTTTAAAAAAGTAATAACTCTTCTCAGATGATAAAAGGAAAATATGTGCCAAACAAAACAAATTTTGTATTTTTTAATAGTTAAATTTATGAATATGATTATTTATAGTAAAATAGGGCAATCATAACTTAGCTAATAGAGCTCATAATGGGTAAATACTTAAAGGCGGCGACAAATAATCTGATGCTCTTTAAAAAAACCACTCCAATGGAGGATCAGTATAATCAAATTAAAGGCCAGCACCCTGATAAAATAATACTTTTCAGACTAGGCGATTTTTTCGAAATATTTGGCGAAGATGCCGTGCTGAGTGCTAAAATACTCCAAATCCAACTAACCTCGCGTAGTAAAGGCAAAGCAAATGCCTTACCAATGTGCGGCGTTCCCGCGCATTCTATAGAAAATTATATTCATAAATTAATTAATGCGGGTAAAAGATTAGTAATTTGTGACCAAGTAGGCGGCCTGACCGATAAAGGTTTAATGAAAAGAAAAGTGGTGCAAATAATCACGCCCGGCACTTTTTTTAATGATAGTATACTAGCTAGTGATGAACTTAATTATATTGCCTGTCTTAATTTAAACGAAAAAACCAATAAATTTGGCATAGCCCTTTGCGATATATCGACCGGTAGTTTTTTATTTGAAGATGTGGATATTTCTTATGGTAGCCAGGCGAGCGATGAATCAACATTTAATGAATTATCGACTGGTGCACAAAGATTGCTTGATATTTATGCTATATACCAACCAAGTGAGCTTTTGGTTATCAAGCAAAAATCTGTTAAGGGCAAAAAGGTATTAGATCATATTTTACAAAAAATCACCCAAAACTATCACGGTGGCAAGCAAGATTTTTTGCAGTGGTGCCCTGAAAAATATAATGATGCTCAATCTAGTTGGCACAGCATTTCTGATCATTATAAGATAGGGGCAAGCACTAGCTTTGATCTTGATTTAAATGACGCTTGCCTGATTTCTTTAGGGGCTTTATTGAGATATCTTAAAGAGACTCAATTTACTAATTTAGATCATATAGAAATACCTCGCCCAGTTTTAAATCCCTCATGCATGAAATTGGATGAAGCGACTCTTTGTAATTTAGAAATATTTAATAATAATCAAAATTCAAGTGAGTACAGTATCTTTCGATTGATGAATAAAACTAGCACCCCTATGGGGGCTCGAGCGTTAAAATTTTTGATGAAGAATCCTTTTATTGATCAGGGAATCATAGAAGATAGATTAGATGTAGTTGCCGAGTTAATCGCAAAAAGTGCGGTGGCTAGCGATATCACCAACATATTAAAATCTGTGGGGGATTTAGAAAGATTTGTCAGCCGGTTGAGTTTACCTAATATGTCGGTTTTATATTTAATTCGCCTTAAAAAAGGATTGCAAAAATTGCCCTTACTCCACAAAATTTTGCAAAAACTTACCACTAAAAAAATGCAATCCCTCACCAAAGAATTTGATAGCTTAGAGGATATAAAAGAAAAGCTAGCATTATTTTTAGTGGATGAGCCAGATTTTAAAATTAAAGGGGGTAATTGCATTAAAGCGGGTGTTAGCCAAGAATTAGATGAAAAACGCCGCATAACGGGCGATATTAAACGCCATATACTAAATTTAGAAAAGATAGAAAGGGATAAAACTGGCATCCACAACTTAAAAATTGGTTATAACCGAGTTTTTGGCTACTATATCGAAATAAGTAAACTTGTTAAAAGAGAAATTCCTGAAAATTATATAAGAAAACAAACCTTAACTAACGCCGAGCGTTTTGCTACTCTAGAATTACAAGAACTAGAACAAAAAATTATTCAAGCTCAAAGTGATATATTATCATTAGAAGAACATTTTTATAATCAACTTTGCCAATCAATTAGAAAACATACCTCTCGCTTTAAACAAAGCGCAAGACTAATTGGCGAGCTAGATGTTTTTTTATCACTAGCTAAAGTGGCGGAAATTAATGACTATTGCCGAGCGAAATTTATTGATGATAAGGTCGCTAAATTATCAATTAAAAAAGGTCGCCACCCAGTATTAGAGCAGGCCATGAAAAGGAAAAAATTTATCTCTAATGATCTCTTAATGCAAAGCGAAGATCGGCAAACATTAATTATTACCGGGCCAAATATGGGAGGTAAATCAACTTTTATGAGGCAAGCCGCATTAATTTGCTATATGGCACAAATTGGTAGCTACGTTCCTGCTAGCGAGGTTGAGATGACGGTATTTGACCGAGTTTTTACCAGAGTGGGAGCTTTTGATAACTTAGGTCGGGGGCAAAGCACTTTTATGGTGGAAATGGCAGAGATGTCATTAATTATCAATCAAGCTAGTGCTAAAAGTTTGATTATTATTGATGAATTAGGCCGCGGTACTAGCACTTTTGATGGAATTGGGATTGCTTGGGCGGTAGTTGAATATTTAAATGAGTTAGGGGCGTTAACTTTATTTGCCACTCACTATCACGAATTAACTAAGCTTAAAACAGTCGATAATAGAATACACAATTGCCACGTTTCTGTGCGAGAAGGGCAAGATGGATTGGTTTTTTTGCATAAGATTTTACCGGGAGCAACAGATAAGAGCTATGGCATACAGGTAGCAGAATTAGCTGGTATGCCCAAAGATGTTTTGCGTAAGGCTAAGCAGGTATATTATAGATTTGAGCAAAGAGAAATGAGTCTTTTAGATGAAAATATTGATGAATATACTCAAAATACGGGTACTTTTAAAGAGGATGAAAATGAAGAAAAAAAATATACTAACCACAAAGAAATGGTAAGTTATTATAAAGAAATAACTGACCTTGATTTAGATCGTATGAGCCCGCGGGATTGTTTTGATTTTTTACAAAAATTAACAAACAATATTGAGAATTAACTATTTTTTAAACTCAGGTAAATCAATTTTGCTGCTACTAGCTGTTTTTTTAAATTCAGTTGAGCAAGGCGTAGCTCTAGATAGCAGTTTATTTAATTCTGCTGAAAAAGAGCAATCCCAGCTAGATTATGAGGAAGCGTCAAAAAGTTATTATCTGCTTTTAGAGGATAAAACTTTTGGCAATAATATAACTAATTGGCAGGTCACTATTGATCAATTTTCTCAAATAACAAAAGAGCACCCCAATTTTATTGAAGCCCCTAAATCGCTTTACAATATAGGAAAGCTTTATCATGCCTTATTTAATTTGTATGGTGATAAAAAGTATTTGCAAAAGGCTAATCAAGTTTACAACATCTTAATTGACGCATATCCCAATACCTACTTAGCTGATGACGCGTTAATACAAATAGCAAATATTTCTGCTAAATACCTCAAAGACTATCTAAAAGCGGTAAACGCCTATAACCTGTTAATAGATGAGTACCCAGATAGTTCCTTTATAAAAGAGGCTCGGCAATCTTTATCTTTATTGATGAAAAAAGGAGACTCTGCCAATCAAGCAAAAAAGGGAAAATCAAAAACATTGGCTAAACCGAACCCTAGTCAAACAGATACCACAACAACTCACCAGAGCTTAATAGTAATTAAAGATTTACAAAGATGGGCGGAGGATGATTGGTCAAGAATTATTTTGCAAGTATCAAGTCTAGCCCCTTATAAATACAACACTACCGAAGCCGATAAAAAGGGTAAAGTGAGGTTTTATATAGATTTGCTCGATAGTGTGATCAGCAAAAATATAAAAATATTTAATCTAGCTAAAGATAATACTATAGATGGTCTAGAGATTAGCCAGTTCGCTCCTAAAATTGTGAGGGTGGTGATAAATTTAAACGAACGGCATAACATTAAAGTTTATGATTTCGAAAATCATAACCAGTATAAGATAGTCATAGATATTACCTCGGCTACACATAAGCGAGATATCACTAAAAAAAATAATTTTACCAAACAATCACTAGCAAATTTTAAAAATGCCACCACCAAGCTCTCAGCGAGCAAATCAAAGAAAACCAATAAAAAAACTAATCCCCCCCCAGCACCAACTGAGCCAGAAGTGGTTAGCATTTCTAAAGCCTTAGGGCTAAAGGTACGTACTGTGGTGATAGACGCCGGCCATGGAGGAAAGGACCCAGGGGCAATAAAAGGTAAACTATATGAAAAAGATATAGTGCTTAAATTAGCCCTTAAAGTTAAGCAAGCTATGGCTAAAATTAATCCTAATATAAAGGTAGTGCTAACTCGCAGCAAGGATGATTTTATTATACTTGAAGATAGAACTACAATTGCCAACCGGCACCAAGGCGATTTGTTTATTAGCTTACACGCTAATAGCAGCGAAAATTTGGATGCCATAGGAGCGGAAACCTATGTTTTAAGTCTTACCACCAATCAAGCTTCGCTTAGGCTAGCGGCGATAGAAAATTTATCATCCCTAAAAAGTATTAATCAATTACAAGATGTTTTGCAAAAGGTGGCCGTCAATGATAAACAACAAGAATCAAAACGCTTGGCTAGCATGATACAAGCGTCACTATTTAAACAGCCTTTGATTAAAGAAAATTCAGTTGATTTAGGAGTGAAACAAGCTCCCTTTATCGTATTAATTGGAGCAAGCATGCCTAGCGTGTTAGTAGAAGTTGGGTTTTTGAGTAACGACAGAGAAAGACAGCAATTACAAACTCAATCCTATTTAGATGCTATAGCCAAAGGAATAGCGGAAGCTATATCTAGTTACTAAATAACGGCAAATAAAAATTAAAATGGTAGTGTGAAATAAGTTTATTATGAATTCTAATAAATCAGGCTATTTTACCGATGAACTAAAGATATCATTGATGAAGCGAGCTATTGAACTAGCTCAAAAAGGTATTGGCCTAGTTGAGCCTAATCCTTTAGTTGGTGCGGTAATAGCTTTGCCTGACGGAAAAATTATTAGCGAAGGTTGGCATGAAAAATATCAATCAAATCACGCTGAGGCCGTAGCACTTAGCAAAATTGATAAAATCCCCCCTCAAGCCGCTCTCTTTGTTAATTTAGAGCCTTGCGCTCATAGTGCTAACAACCCGCCTTGTAGCGACTTGATAATTGCTAAAAAAATTACCCAAGTTATTTATGGGTGCATAGATCAAAATCCTTTGGTAAACGGTGCTGGAGTAGCTAAATTAAACCAGGCGGGGGTGATCATAGAAGAATCTAAAATTACAGATGAGTGCTATAATTTAAATAGAGTGTTTTTTCATCATATAACTAGCCAAAAAGCCTATCTAGCAATAAAAACCGCTACTAGCCTTGATGGAAAGATTGCACTACTTAATTCACAATCTAAATGGATTACTAACCCCAAAAGTCGCCAAAAGGTGCAACAACTTAGAGCCTTTTATCAAGCAGTAGCAGTAGGAAAAAATACGCTAGAAATTGATAATCCGCACTTAAATATTAAGCAAGTAAACGCCCCTAGGCAACCAGTTAAGATTATTTTTTCTTCTTCTGGTGAAATAGCTACTAAACTTAATTTTACCGATATTGGCAGCCAATCGATTGGTAAAAAGATAATCATCGCCGGTAATAATGTGACCGATAAAAGCAAGCGATATTTAGATCAGCATAATATAATGTTAATTCAAACAGCTAAACGCAGGCCATCTATTCAAGAATTTTTGGTGGAGTTATATAAAAATAAAATATTTTCCGTTATGCTAGAAGGTGGGCAAGCTTTGTTTACTAGTGCGATAAAAGAGAATCAAGTTAATTATATGCACAGTTTTATCGCTCCTAAAATAATGGGTAGTGACGCATTATCAAGCGTAGGTGCTCTTGGTGTGTCTGATATTAATCAGCTAAATAAACAATGGAAACTAATAAAAATTGATAAATATGATGATGATGTTTACCTTGAATATCAAAATTTGTCGCTAGCTAAAAATCCCAAACAGTGCCCGCCACCATAGGCCTTAAGTTAGTTTGAAAATTTAACTTAGCCTCGTTTCCATCATGAGTCATAAAATTTACTTTAGTTAATATGGCAACAGGCAATTTGTGCCCCTCTTCTTGTTCGTTAGCTTGCCATTGGTCTAAAGCAGCATTGTCGGGATTGCCTTGATCAGCGGAAACATATCTAAATTCTATACTTAATATTTTATCGTGCACTAGAGAAACTTGAAAATTGGGATCGGTTAACTGATAAGGAGAAGGGGTATTTTCTACAAAAGAAAAATTTCCTGAAACATAAAAACGTTCTAATCGGTAAAGCGAGTAAAAGTCATCTTTATCAAAATTTTTTATAGTTACGTAATAAACTTCATGTAGTAAAGGATCTAGATTGCTATCGCTAAGTTGATTATTCAGTGAAGGCAAATTTACATAGAGATATACTTGATTAATTAACACCTCATTATCCATCATATTAATGCCAGTCAAGCCCCCCGAGCCATTTTTTTTAGCTAGTTGAGAAAGGTAAACTATCCCATTAAAATCTCTTTCCATCATTTGCTTTAAAAATCTAGACTCTTGGCGATTTTTGATGATAGCGGCAGTTACCTTTTCGCTTTTTGAACTTTGAAAAATAATCACGGTAATCATAGATGTAACTGATACCATTAAAGCAATTGCTAATAGCAGCTCCAGTAGCGAAAAACCCCGTTGGCTTTTTTGATTACTCATCATTAAAATTTTGGATATTATCAATAACATCATTAAGCGATGTGGCCACATCAAGTAATATAAAATCACTCACCACTCTATCATTTCCGTTTTGTTTCCAATCGATTTTATAGGTCACCTTTTGCATCTGAGCCAGGCTAAACACACTTTTAGTGGTGGTTAATATGATACTCCAATGACCAGGATATAATGGGTGATCTTCATTAAATTTTTGATTTTTCAGGGAGCTTTGAGCCAAATCAGGATTACGCTCAATTTCTTGTAACTTTGCATGAATTATTTCCCAAGCCATATCTCTTGACTGGGCGTTATACAAAACTCGTGAAGTATTCATCTGTGATTGAATCAAAGATACTCCAAGACCAGCCAAGATGGCAAAAGATACCACCACCTCAATTAAACTAAATCCTAGCTGAATGCGATGATTAATATTTTTTAACATAACCCATGATTAAAAATTCAATAGATTAATAAAAAAGCACATCATCTTGGGCCAGTGTGGATTGACCAAGCACAGTCTCAACTCTAAAGAGCATATTATCACTTTCTTGCTGCAAAGTTATTTGAAAAGTATCAATATAACCAAAAGGAAGAATATTAATCTTGGCCTGATAAGCAGTAATCAAGGTGGGTCCCTTTTTAAAGTAACGAAAGTTAATCCCCTCTTTTAGCTCAATTGGCTTAAATTCACCATCAATTCTTTGCCACTTTCCATCTATTTTAGCCATAGCGTAAGCACTATGTTCATCAAAATCAAAAACCAGCTGAAAATGACGGTTTTGCAAAATACTAAAAAAACGTAAATTTTCCGTGAAAGCGGCAATATCTCGCATAGTTCTATTTAAAGAAACCTCCAACGAACGAAAAGCTACCGGCACAGTGACCGACATAATCCCCGCGAGCAAAACAATTACTATTAAAATCTCTAATAAAGAAAAAGCTCGCTCTGTGCGGCCTCTCTTGATTAGATTAGCCTTGCCATAGTTGATCATAAGTTTTAAAAAAGCTTGTTTCATTAGCCAAAAGGTGACCTAAATTAACCTAAGCGAATTAAAACTTAAGCTAATTACAACCCCGCTGAGTGCAAACAATGTCTTTATCATTGCCTGTCCCCCCTTCCTTTGAATCAGCCCCTAAAGATCTTATATCATAACTTTGTCCATTGGCAGCATAAATATAGGCGTTGCTCCAAGGATCAAGGGGAATTTTGTTACCCGATATATAAGGACCATTCCATCTTTCTGGAATTTTACCAAGCGTAGGTTTTTCCACCAAAGCTTTAAGCCCATGTTCAGAAGTGGGAAAAGTATTATTATCTATTCGATATAAATCCAGTGTGCTTAAAAAAGACTGCATTTGGATTTTAGCCTGATTGACTTTAGCCCCAGAAAATTGATTGAATAATGCTGGTCCCGCCAAAGCGGCTATTGCCGCCATTATGACGATAACTATCATAATCTCAATAAAACTAACCCCAGCTTGTCTAGCGTGATTAAGCCTATTATAAAAGTGTAATCTGTGCTGCCTCATAATTTAATCAATGGATGGTGATGAAAAAAAAACGATTCTAAAATAGCAAATGATATGGCGATATTAATTTCGTAAGTAGCTTAGGTAATCTAGTGAATTGCTATGGTTAATTGAAGGTGGGCGTATGTAATTTAGGTATTAACAAAGCAGCGATGAGTATTTTTAATAAAGCACTTGCCCAAAAAGGCCAAACCCCAAATGTAAAAGCGGCTAATCCTCCTATATGATAAGCCAGCCAAGCCCAACCGCAAAGAAAAATTACCCCAGTAGCCAAAGTACAAGCCAGCAAGGCAAAATAAAATGTTTTTGCCAAAGATTTCTGCCACAAATACCCCAATAAAAAGCTAGCTATCACAAAGCCTATTATATATCCACCAGTTGGCCCTAATATATAAGCCATGCCCACCCCCATTTCTGGAGTTCCAGCAAAAATAGGTAATCCCATTGCTCCTGCTGCAACGTAGGTAAGCAAAGTAGCTCCTCCTAGCCTATAGCCATAAACAGCCGACAATAAAAATATAAATAATGTCTGCATAGTAAAAGGTACCGGATAAAATGGTATCTTGAATTTTGCCGATGCCCACAAAACAATTGAGCCCGCTAAAATGGCTAACATATGAAATGCGTAAGTTTTATATTTTGATTCGGTGTTTATTCCACCAAGTGGAGAGATTATTGATTTTAGCATGCTATTGATGAAATTTTAGTTCCTTATAGAGGCTTAATTAAGATTAATAATTAAAATTAATCTACTGCCTAATAGATGATAGTATAAGTATAAATTTAAGTCTAAACATTAAAGATAAATCTATTTATCAATAGACATAAATCAAATATTAACCACCAATTAGCAAATTATTTTTAATTTGTCAAGTCCTGCCCCTAAATATGAAATTTAAAACCTATGGAAAATTTGTTAGGGCGATGTTGATGGCTTAAATTCATACTAAAATAATCAGTTGCGGCGTAACTCACCGCTAGTGCCCAGTCAACATCAAAGTATTTGACGGGCTGATCAGCAGACTTATTACCAGATTCTTCGCCTTCTTCATTCACTCTAGGAAGCCAGATATGGCTGCTCACAACCATATTATCCAAAGCGAACCAGTCTAGATCAATTCCTGAATATAAATTATCTAAATATCCCCCCACCACCAAATGGAGTGGGCTAATATAATAATTAATTGCCAAATAAAAAGATAATTGATCTAAATTTTTACTACTTTCGGCGGTATTTTTAAATTCATCGTTTTCATCATTATTCCAATAAAACCTTGCCTTCATGCCCAGGGAGAGAAATAAAGGGACACCGCTATTTTCTTGATTAACTAGGTTAACCTTGCCATAGGCATAACCAGAATGAAAGTGACCCAGCGAGCTTCCATTAGAAGCGACAGACAATTGGGCTATATCAAACTTGGGGAACCGGTAATCAAGCCGTAAATTATTTAAGCTAATATCGGCGGTAGTGATGTCTTTTAACCAAAAACTACCAGTTAAATGAAATCCTTTAGCATTATTTAAAAAAGCACTTGGGTGGTAATAAGACCAAGGGCCTACAGAGTAGTTATCACTATTAAAATAATAGTCATCAACAAAAGCTCCAATGGCTTTATTAGTTGATTTTATAGAAGTAGTGACTTTATCGCCCACCGTTTTTTCAAAGCGAGCTAATTTACTGTCAATTGCGTGTAGGCTGGTAAATGCTATTTCTGGTGATTTGTTTTTATCAAATAGCGAGTATTTAACCATCATATTATTACGATCCACAGATGAAATTATAATGGTCAAAAAATAGTTATTTTTAAATTGGTTAAGGGCATCTTGTCTGAGATTTTGATTATGCAAAACCTCTTGAGCAGATAATTTGTTATTTATCAGGTAATCATTCACCAAAAAAGGATCGGTAATGGCTAGATATTCTGCTAATCCATTAATTAAAGAGGCTTTAACTTCAACTAGATCAAATTTATTTCTAATATTTTCTCGATAAGTATCATCAAATAAAATAGTTATGCGCGCTTTTTCAAGTTGATTTTTAGCTTGTAAAAATGAACTAATTTTTTCACTATCTTTTCTAAATTCATAACCCAATCCTATATTAGCTACCGATAAACTAATAAAAAAAACGCTCAAACAAAGGGATATTTTTTTTAATATTTTATAAAACATCATATCACAAGATTAAAATGTCACTAGGGCAAGATAAGCCAATTTTATATATAGTAAATTTAAGAGGTTTTATTTCTCGCCTATCTACGCCAATAAAACTACTTTAGCCTATCTTTAAAAAGATAAACAATCAATAGATTAAACCAATTGGCAGATGATAATCGCTATAATAATTTAATAATGATAGTATTAAGGTGCTACATCTAATTTTTAGCTAATGGATTGTTACCTTTAGATATGGAAAATTTTAAAAAAGATAAGCAATTTAAACGCATCCTTATCGCTAATCGTGGTGAAATAGCGATCAGAGTTGCTAGAGCAGCGGCTGAGATTGGTTTATCCACTATTAGTATTTATACCGACGAGGATAAATTCTCTCAACATAGATATAAAACAGACGAAGCCTATATGGTAGGCTTGCCTGATGAGCCCTTAAAGGCTTATTTGGATATAGAGGGCATAATTCAATTAGCTAAGCGAGAGGCGGTTGATATGATTCATCCTGGGTATGGCTTTTTATCAGAAAACATTGAATTTGCTAGAAAATGTGAACTAGCCGGCATAACCTTTGTGGGTCCTGATCACAAGATAATGGCGGCGTTAGGGGACAAGGTATCGGCTAAAAAAATTGCTCAAAAAGTAAATGTGCCAGTTATTGAAGGGATAGAGATAGGAGAAAAGATTTCTGATAAACTGCTCACTAAAATTGCCGATATCGGCTTTCCGCTAATGATTAAAGCCATTGGAGGAGGTGGAGGCCGAGGAATGAGATTGGTTCATAATGCTGAAAAATTGGCTGATCTAATTGATGAAGCCAAGAAAGAGGCTCAGCGAGCCTTTGGCAATGGGGGATTGTTTATCGAAAAATTTATTGAATCTCCTAAACACATAGAAGTACAAATTTTAGGCGATAAACATGGCAATATTTTTCATCTTTATGAAAGAGATTGCTCAGTGCAAAGACGCTTCCAAAAAATAATTGAAGTGGCTCCTTGCATATCCTTATCCGCAAAATCAAAAGAACAGATTTATGATTATGCCCTTAGAATAGCAAAAGAGGTTAATTATTTTAATGCGGGCACAGTTGAATTTTTGGTAGATAAAAATGACCAAATATTTTTTATTGAAGTAAATCCTAGAATTCAAGTCGAGCACACCATAACTGAAGAAATCACAGGGATAGATATAGTGCGTAGCCAATTGTTGATCGCGATGGGGCATAAACTATCAGGTTCTATGATTAATCTTAAATCACAATCCCAAATAAAAATTAAAGGGGTGGCTATTCAATGCAGAGTAACCACAGAAAATCCTAGCAAGGATTTCACACCAGATTATGGAGTAATTACCGCTTACCGCACCCCGGGTGGTCACGGCATAAGATTAGATGAAAGTGGAGTTTATCCTGGAATTAGAATAAGTCCTTTTTTTGATTCTTTGTTGGTTAAGGTAACCTCTTTTGGCAGAAGCATAGAATCTGCTGGGCTTAGAATGTCGCGCGCTTTGCGAGAGATTAGAATAAGAGGGGTTAACACTAATATTGGTTTTTTATCTAATGTTTTGCAAAACCATGCATTTAGGGCGGGGGAGGCGAGAGTTAATTTTATTTCAGAGCATCCCAAGCTACTCAAGATACAATCCTTGCCCGATTCATCCACCAAGGTGTTAGCTTTTTTGGGTAATGTGATGGTTAATGGAAATCCTGATATCAAACACTTTGATAAGGGTCATGGGTTTAGCCACCACAATGTGCCTGTATATAATGAATTTGCTAAACCTCCTGCTGGCAGCCGTGATTTATTTAATGAAAAAGGTCGCGATGAGTTTTGTCGTTGGTTAAAGCGAGACAATAAAATTCATTATACTGATACCACGTTAAGAGACGCCCACCAATCTTTGCTAGCTACTAGATTAAGAACAATAGATATGGTTAAAATTGCTGGTGCGTTTAGCCATAATGTTCCTCAAATATTTTCGATGGAGGTTTGGGGAGGGGCAACTTTTGACGCTAGTATGAGATTTTTAAAAGAAGATCCTTGGCTCAGGCTTAAATTATTGAGAAAAAAGATTCCTAATATATTGTTTCAAATGCTGTTCAGAGGAGCTAATGGGGTTGGTTACTCAGCCTATCCTGATAATCTTATTGAGGCGTTTATCGAAAAGGCGGCTGAATATGGAATAGATATATTTAGGGTGTTTGATTCTCTTAATTGGCTTCCTTCTATGGAAAATAGCATAAATGCTATTATAAAAAATACTGATAAAATTCTGGAAGCGAGCATTTGTTATACAGGAGATATATTAGATAAAAGCAGGCCTAAGTATAACCTCAATTATTATCTTGATATGAGCAAACGCCTAGAGGATATGGGCATTCATATTTTGGGAATAAAGGATATGGCCGGATTGCTAACTCCTTACGCCGCAGAGCTATTGATTTGTGAATTAAAAAAAACAGTGGATATTCCCATTCATTTGCATACTCATGATACTTCAGGAATTCAATCGGCGACCTACTTAAAGGCAATTGAAGCAGGAGTTGATGTGATTGATGTGGCAGTTAGCAGCATGTCAGGGCTTACCTCGCAGCCTAATTTTAATTCATTGGTTAATTGCATGAAGGGGCAGCCGAGGGAAAATCCTATTAATTTAGATCACTTAAATGATATAGCCGATTATTTTGATGGTGTTCGTGAATATTATTATCCCTTTGAAAGTGAACTTAAGGCAGGAACGGCTGAAGTTTATAAAAATGAAATACCAGGAGGGCAATATTCTAATTTAAAACCGCAGGCTAGAGCGTTGGGATTAGAAAAGGAATTTTCTAAAATTAAAAAAAATTATGCCATCACAAATCATCTGTTTGGAGATATAGTTAAAGTTACGCCAAGCTCTAAGGTGGTAGGAGATTTTGCTATTTTTATGACTTCAAACGATCTGACTAGTGAAAATATTTTTGATAAAGCTAGCTCTCTTTCTTTTCCTGAATCAGTGATTAGCTTTTTTAAGGGAGATTTGGGTCAACCACCTGGTGGATTCCCTAAAAAGTTGCAAAAATTAATTTTAAAAGATGTTGAAGCCTATCAAGAGTTGCCCAATGAACACTTAAATCAGCTTAACATCACTGAAGAATTTGTGCTTTTTCAAGAAAAATTTGATGATAAACAAAGATTTGTCGATTTTTTGTCGTACATGCTTTACCCCAAGGTATTTGAAGAGTTTTATGAGCATCAAAAAACTTATGGGGACGTTTATAAAATACCCACCCCTAATTTTTTCTACGGCATTGAACATCAAGAATTAATCACCGTTGAGCTATCGAAAGGGAAAGAAATAAACATCGGCTATGTTCATACCAGCAAAGTAGATGAAAATGGGTGCCGAGCTCTAATTTTTAAGCTAAATGGAATATCTCAAACTGTTACCGTAAAAGATTTGAGCGTTGAGGTAGTCTTTAAGAAAAACCAAAAGGTTGACCCCACTAACTATCATCAGGTAGGAGCTCCTTTGCAGGGCAAGTTAATTGAATTTTTTGTTAAACAAAATGATAAAGTAAAATTGAATCAGCCACTTTTTTCTATCGAAGCAATGAAAATGGAAACCACGGTTACTTCCCCTAAAACAGGGAAAGTGACTAATCTACACCTTTCAGCAGGTATTTTGGTGGAATCTGATGATTTAGTGGTTACTTTGGATTGATTATAAATTTTATTATGAAATAAAAAGCTATGACAATAGGTGTTTTAGCGGAATCTGATGATTTAGTGATTACTTTGGATTAATTATAAATTTTATTATGAAATAAAAGGCTATGACAATAGGCGTTTTAGCGGAATCTGATGATTTAGTGATTACTTTGGATTGATTATAAATTTTATTATGAAATAAAAGGCTATGACAATAGGTGTTTTAGCGGAATCTGATGATTTAGTGATTACTTTGGATTAATTATGAATCTTATTATAAAATAAAAGGCTATGACAATAGGTGTTTTAGCGGAATCTTATGATTTAGTGATTACTTTGGATTAATTATGAATCTTATTATAAAATAAAAGGCTATGACAATAATTTATTTTGTGCAATTAGCCACGATAGGCTCGGTGGCGGGAATAATCGTGGGTCTCTTTGGCATAGGTGGAGGATTGGTGATAGCACCTGCTTTGGTTTACTGGCTTAAGTTTACGCAACATCAAGCAATAGGAACTAGTTTAGCTGTGCTTTTACCTCCTGTCGGGGTGCTAGCTGCGTTAGAATATTATCGACATGGTAATACTGATATTAAAGCTGCTCTAATTATCGCCTTATTTATGGGCTTAGCTGCCTATCTAGGAGCATACTTTACTAATTTTGTGAATGCTAACCTATTTAGATTAATATTTGGAGTATTTTTGGTAGCGATCGGCATTTATCAAATTATTACTACCTACCTAAAAATGATTAGTTAAATCAAATAACAACCACGCCTAGTGGTGAGTAAAAAAATTAAAAACGACGTTTACGCCTATTAGAAGGCTCAATTTTCATCGCTTCTCGGTATTTAGCTACCGTTCTACGAGCAACTTTTATTTCCATTTTATTCTCTAAAATAATAGCGATAGCACTATCAGTTAAAGGTCTATTGGCTGATTCTTGCTTTATCATACGATTAATCAGGTCTTTTATTTTTTCTGAAGAAATAAAATCACCGCTTTCTTGCATAATACCGCTAGTAAAAAAGAATTTTAACTCATAAATCCCTCGCGGGGTGTGCATATATTTATTGACTGTAATTCGGCTAACAGTAGATTCATGAACATTAATATCTAGGGCAATATCTTTTAGCACCATAGGTTTTAAAAATTCAATTCCTTTTTCAAAGAATGCCTGTTGCCTTTTAACAATACTTTTGGATACTCTTAAAATAGTTCTTTGCCTTTGCTGAATACTTTTTATCAACCACTCAGCTGCTCGAATTTTTTCGACTAAATATTGACTAGTCAAAACATTCATATTATCGCTTTTATTTTTTTGCGTCTTATAGCTTTGATGCATTTTATCGGATAATCGGCGATAATAAGGATTAATTGATAGTTTAGGAATATTTTCATTATTCATTTTAACGATATATTTTTTATCTCGCTTGAACACAAAAACATCCGGAATAACATAAACAGTAGAATCAGAATTATATCCTCGGCCAGGTTTGGGCTCTAAAAAACATATTTTTTCTTTGGCATCTAATATATCTTCTAAGGAAACCTTTAATTTTTTAGCAATTTTAGCAGAATCTTGTTTGGCCAATAGCTCAAAGTGATTAGCTATTATATCTCTTACTAGTGGTGCGGGCTCTGTTTGGGCGTCTATTTGTAAAAGCAAACACTCTTTTAGAGAGCGAGCAAAAACGCCCACTGGCTCTAGTTGTTGCAATTTACGAATTATAGTTTCTAAAGCGACGAAAAGATGAGTTTTATCTTTATCAGGAACAATTGGCGTCGCTGAAGAGTCTTTTTTATGGAGGTATTTAGCAAAAAAAATATCGCTATTGGCGATGTCTTTGTCTTGCAGTAAAGAGTCTTTAGGTAAGCTAGTTAATAAATTGATAAGATCGTGATGTTCATCAACAATTTCTACTACTGAAGATGTTAGGTAGCCCTCTTCATTTAAATATCCTACTAAAATATAGGCGATATCTTTTTCAACTTCCAAGAAATTAGCAACATCAATCTGCCATTCTAAATGAGATTTTAAGGTTCTCTTTTCGGCTAAAAAAGCTTCTGTAGGATTAAAATGCTCGTCATTACTACCTGACGATTTTTCCGATATTTTCCCTGCCCCTTGCATGGTATAGTCTTGCCACTCGGCGTCTAATTTCTCTTGATCATTTTCGTCAGAAGGGTTTTCCTCAGGCGTTTTCCAAGGTTCTTCTTCATCTGGTTTGGCTGTGGGTTCTGGTTCTTTTTTTTCAAGATTATCATCGCTATAGTTAGCTTCTTCTTTATTTGATGATGGATTTTCTTCAGCAGTATTATTATTATTATTATTATCAACGTCTAAAGTAGGATTCTCAATTGAAGATTGTTCAATAAGTTTTTCTAATTCATCTCTAGATAGCTGCAGCAATTTAATAGCCTGCTGTAACTGCGGAGTCATGACCAGCTGGTGGGTCATTTTAGGTTGTAAACGTAAATTCATTTTCATCGGCACTTATCAAAAACTAGCGAAATAATTTTAAATTTTCGGTGGCAGCTTTTATTTTTTAAATTTTAAGCTATACTATATACTACCATTATAGCTGAGTTGATGTATTTTCTTTCGCTTAGTTATAAAATTATATGAGTTTTCTGTTATATAAAATTTTATTTAAATATTAAGCATAACAACGAAATTTGGTTAATTAATACTAATTTAGAATAAAACTTAATTTAAGGCGTAAATTAAAGATTAACTAACCAAGTATAACATATTTAATAGTAAATTTGTACTATTCTTGCTTAAGAATGGATTAACTTTAACAAAAAATAATTAAAATTAGCGCCTCTAATCTAGTAGTTATAATCATTAATTAGTATTATTAGCGGGTTGTTAAGCTGGTTTGCGAATTTACATCAACTATGATTTATAAAAAGGATATTTGGACTTTCGGTGGCAGTAAAGGAGGTGTAGGCAAAAGTTTAATTTGTTCTAACATAGGTCTTTATCTCGCTCAAAGGGGCTATAAAGTGCTCTTGGTTGATGCTGATTTTGGATCTGCTAACTTACATACTTATTTAGGTATTTCCTTATCTAGCAGCAGTTTAAGTGATTTTTTGATAACGGGAAAGCTAAACATCCAAGAGGTTATCACCGATACTAAATATAAAAATTTATCTTTAATTACTGGGGGTGAAGATTCCCTAAAAATATCTAATTTACGCTATTCGCAAGTGAGGCGATTAATCGAGAGTTTGCATGAATTAGAATATGACTACATATTAATTGATATAGGGGCTGGAACTAGTTTACAAACAGTTGATGTGTTTACGGAAGGCAAAAAATTAATGCTGGTCTGCACTCCTGAGCCTGCGGCGATTGAAAATTTATATCGACTTTTGAAATATTCATTTTTTCGTAGTTTTAAAAAGATTATCCACAATCACAGTGTGAGAGCTTATCTAGAACAGATGCTAGTACAAAAACAGGCGGATAATTTTTTTTATCCCCATGAATTGATAGAGAATATATCTACTATCGACAAAGAATCAGGGAAAAAATTACAAGAATTTATGATAACTTTTAACCCTAAATTAATTCTAAATATGGTGAGTGAAATAAGCGATATTAAACTAGGCTTTGCCATCGTAAATTCATGTAAAAAATATTTTGGGTTAACTCTAGATTACATAGGTTTCATTGAGCGAGATGAAAGAGTTTTAAAATTAGTTACTGCTCGAAAACCAGTGATTATTGCCGAACCTTTTATTAAATCTGCTCGGGGATTTAGAAAAATATCAGAAATTTTGTTAGGCAGATCATCACGCTAAAATGGACGATTATAAATTAATATTATTTCCCGATATATTTCTGAAAAGAAAAATATCCATCACCCCTTTTAGAGATAATATTATTGAAGAAAATCTGATTAATCACATGTTCACCATAATGCATCAATATTGTGGGATAGGGTTAGCAGCAAACCAAATAGGGCTAGATAAAAGAATATTTGTGATGGATGTTTCGCCATTTATCACCGAAGAAATAGAACCAGATTTAGCAGATAGTGAGCACTTATCAGCCACAGAAAAAGAGCCAAAAGAGCCAGAAGAATTAAAAGATATCAGCACTCAGCACAATCATGAAGTATTTATTAATCCTGCAATTATAGATAAAAAAAATATTATCCCATCAATGGAAGGCTGTCTTTCTATTCCTGGCACAACAGCAGAAATTGAGCGTTATCATAATATTAAGGTAAACTATTATGATCAGCACTGGCAATTAGTGGAAAGGGATTTGGTTGGTTTGTCTGCCATATGTTTTCAACACGAGCTAGACCATTTAGATGGTAAACTTTTTTGGGAACATTTGCCCCCTATTCAAAGGGGTATATTGCAAAAAAGACATAACAAACAGCAAATGGAAGATGATTCAGAGTAGCTTAAAAATTGGATTTATCTTGTTGATTGCCCTGTTTTATGGCACCCATCTTTTATATGCCTATAACTATGGGCAAGGGCAAATTGGGGGCATTAAAATAAAAAATATAGAAATATGCCAGAATTTAGCAGAAACAGCCCAAGGTTTGGGGGGGCGAACTGTTATTGAAAAAGATTATGGCATGTTGTTTTTATTTGATTTGCCTGCTAGCGAGCATCTATTTTGGATGAAGGGTATGGTGCAACCGATAGATATTATTTGGATTAATGATACTAAAATAGTGCATATTGAAGAGAGCGTGCTCCCACCTAAAAGCATGATGCAAACCAATCTTAGCAGTTATGGGCAAAAGATAATGGCCGATAAAGTGTTAGAGGTAAAAGCAGGTTTTAGTGATGATTATGGGCTGCAGCTGGGGGATGATTTCTTTTATCAAGTGATTAATAAATAAAATATATTTAATTATATTTAATTAAATATAACTAAATCTAATTATATCGGCAAAATAAATCGATAATCCAATAATCCAATAATCCAATAATCCAATAATTCAAATAGGAGCTATTAAATTGGTTTTATTAAATTAGCGCTTAGGGCGTGCTGGATAAATAATTCAATAGGAAAACCTACTACCGAATTCCAAGAGCCGTTAATTTTTTTTATCAAAAAAGTTCCCAATTCTTCTATGCTGTAAGCTCCTGATTTATCTAAATATTCTTTAGTTTGTATGTAGGACTCAAGTAGTTTGGTGGGGTGCGAAAAGAATTCAACTTTTGTTTTAGCATAAAAATAAATATTATTTTGTTCACTAAGGTGAATAGCCACCGCAGTATAAACATCATGCACTTTTCCATTTAAGTTCAGTAAACTTTTTAAGGCTGATTTTTGATTATCTGGCTTGGTTATTATTTCTTTGCCTAAAGCAATAATAGTATCAGCCGCAATAACTACAGGAATATTTTTGTGCAAATTAGCCACAAAGCGAGCTTTTTTTTGAGCAATTCTTTTGGTATAAGCTAGCGGATTTTCGTTATCTTTAATTGATTCATCCACGAAAGGAGAGTGTGGTGTAAAATCAAAGCAATAGCGATTTAACATATCTCGCCTTCTAGGTGATGAGCTGGCTAGAATCCATTTATGAGCTTGTTTGAACATGATTAGTTAATTATTTTGTTGAGCATAAAATTCCATTACTTGTTTAGCAAATTTTGCTGCGTAGGCGCTTTTATCGGCATTTTCTAACATTACTACTATAGAATAGGCTTGTTTAGTGGGTAGCAATTCAGAGTTTGGCACATAGCCCACAAACCAGGCGTGGTTATGGAATTTTTTAGCCAACTCTCCAGTTTCTTTGATGATACGCCTTTTCGTTTTGGAGCTAATTACTTGAGTAGTGCCAGTTTTTCCATAAATATCTAACAGCTCACTTTTAGCGGCTCGGCCAGTTCCTTTTTTGCTATTTACGCATAAATACATGCCTTCTTTGATTAATTCTAAATTATGATCGGCGATACTAATACTACTAGCTTTACTCTCAAGAGATGACTCTTGCGGGGTTGATTCATCAGTTTTAAGCTTATCTTTATCGTTATGAAACACGATTTTTTTAATAATCATAGGCCGCTTAACTGCCCCATTATTAATGATGATATTTATATAATTAATCAATTGTAAAGGGGTAGTGCCTAAATAGCCTTGGCCAATGCCCAAATTAATTGTTTCTCCAGGTAGCCAGCGTTGTTTTAAGGTAGTCAATTTCCACTTAGGAGAAGGTAAGAGCCCAGATACTTCATGGGGCAAATTAATATTAGTTTTATATCCAAACCCAAATAATCTAGCAAATTTAACTATATTACTAATGCCTAGTTTCCTAGCGAGGTGATAAAAATATACATTACACGATTGGGCAATAGCATTTTTCATATCCATGGGGCCGTGCCCACTCCTTTTCCAACAATGAAATACTTGGCGATTTTTTCGAAAGAATCCTGGGCAATTAAAATGAGTATCAGAATTGACTAGCCCAGTTTCTAACCCAGCTAGGGCGATCAACATTTTAAAAGTGGAACCAGGCGAGTAAACTCCCTGCAAACAACGATCAATAAGTGAATGATCCGGATCTTTGCTTAGCGCCTGCCATTTATTTTTACTAATTCCATCTACATATATATGAGGATCAAATCCTGGCTTTGAGACCATAGAAATAATTTCGCTGGTATTAGCGTTCATCACCACCACCGAACCCTTACCAGGCATTTTATCATAAATAAACGATTGCAATTTGCTATTAATCGTTAAATAAACATCCCCTCCTGGAATGGGTAAATCTTCATCTAACACCCTAATGGGCAAGCCTTTTGAGGTGACTTCGTTTTGAATAACACCATCTCGACCTACTAAAACGTCATTAAAAGTAGATTCCACCCCTGAGCGACCTATTTTTCGATATGAAGCAAGTTTATTTGTCGGGGCCTGAGCTAATGTTTTTTGATCAGCCCAATTGATAAAACCTAATAGATGAGACATTTTATCTTTAAAGAGATAGTTTCTTTTAAAAGCAGATTCCACCGCAATTCCAGGAAAATCTTCTTGAAATACCTGGAAAAAAGAAGCTTCTTTAAATCCTATATCAGTCTCTAATAAAATGGGAAAAGGCGATCGTTTAGCTCCTTTTTTAACTTTTAGGCGTAAATCGGCTAGATCATCTTTTAAAATGGGAGTAATTTTTTTTAATAGAGCAGTTAAATCTTCAACATCTTCTAAATCAATCGTAACATTATAAATAGGCGAATTAGTAACCAATAATAACCCTGTCCGGTCATAAATTGATCCTCGTGGAGCGGGAACTAGCCTTATCTTAATTCTATTATTAGATGATAAACTATATAGGCGATCAAAACGCAAAACCTGCAAATCCCAAGTTTTTAATACTAATGCCCCCAAGCCCAGCCCCAACAAGGATTGATAGATAAACTTACGTCGCTTAATGGTGGTTAATTGTTTGTGTTTAAGCATTCGCTCTAGCCAACCTTAAGATATTATTATAAACGAAAATTTAATCTATTTTTAGTAACTCGCATCATTATTTCTAAAAGCAACGCCGTAGCCAACATTTCTAATGAAATTTCTATCCAAAAAGTACCAGTCAAAAATTGATTAAACAAATTTATCTTGCCTAATCCCAAAATAATTAAAAAAGAACCTATTTTAATGAAAAATATACTAGAAAAAATTAATGAATAAAAAATTATCCTACTCTCAAAATCTACATGATCTTGTAATCTTAAAAATAATAATCCCACCACCAACGCCCCCAACGTTAATATTCCAGGATAAACAGATACCCAAGCGTCGCTAGTTAAATGAAAGGCGAGCAATATAATTAACCCATAACGCTGGCGAATTAAAAAAAATAATAATAATGAAATAGGGCTAAATAAATTTAAATTAATCCTATCTAAAAAATGATTAATAAAAAGTTGGCTAACCAAAGTTACGCCCCAAATAAACGTAGCTAATATGATATTTCTAATCACTTAAATTAGTGGCAATATCTAATGATTTAACAAATTCTAAAATCTTATCAGATTCATCGTTTTTAATAATAAACACATCCTCTAATTTATCTAACTCATTAGTAACCTTAACCTTGGCTTCTTGAAACCAGCTAAATTCTTTTTGATATACAGAAATTACCTCACCAATTTCATATCCACTAGGAAATATACTGATAATATCAGATGTGATAATTTTATCGCCCACAGCAACTCGTTCTTCTCTAGGTAAAAGCTTAAGCAATAGGTGGCGATCTCCATCACCTTGAAGAAAGGCTCGCTGTTTGTTTTTAGCGATTAAAGCGGGCATTTTAAGTTGTGAATCAGTCACTAATTGAACTAACGAATATTTCCGATTTACCCTGATAATTTTGCCAATCACCCCCTTATAACCAACTACCCCCTGATTTTTTTTAACAGCGTGGTCACTCCCTTTGTTAATCACTAGCAAGCGAGAATAATTCCCGCTCATCTCAGAGACAACTCTAGCATGTATTTTGGTGGGGTGGTTGATGCTTTGAAAGTGAATGCTTTCTTTAAATTGATCAAGGCTTGCTAATTTATCGGTTAATCGCTCGTTTTTTACCTTTAAATCAGTGATTGTTTGATTAAGAATTAAGTTTTTCTCATAAACACCACTTAAAAAAATATAATGATCTAAACTATTCTCAATCCCATTAGCAAAACTAGTAACAACGCCTAGCAAGGGAGTGGTGATATTATAAAAAAAATCACCCAAGATGTAGTCATTATCTCGCCTAGAATGTGAAAAAACCATTATCGCTAGAGAAAATAAAGCGATAATTACTGCTAATCTAAAATAAATTTTTTTGAAAAAATTAACCATAAGCCCAGCCTAAGTTACAGACACATGATCTAATAGTTCAGCATCATTTAGCAAAATCCCCATGCCTTTAACCACACAAGATAAAGGATCGTCAGCATAAATAATGGGTAAAGAAGTACGCTCTCTTAATAATACATCTAAATCCTTCAACAAAGATCCTCCACCAGATAAAACTATTCCTCGATCCACAATATCGCTAGCTAGCTCAGGGGGTGTGTGCTCTAAAGCGTCTTTAGTGGAATGCACTATTCTTTCACAAACGTCAGCTAGCGATTCTAAAATTTCATCATTGTTTAAAGTTAAAATTTTAGGAATACCAGTGAGCAAATCTCTACCCTTTATATCCATAGTACGCTTTTCTGAAGTGGGAAAAGCCGAACCAATTTCCATTTTTATTTTTTCCGCCGTGCTCTCACCAATCAACAGGTTATAACGTTTTTTAACATATTTAGATACCGCCTCATTCATAGCGTCTCCCCCCATTCTAGTGGAACTACTATAAACTATCCCCGATAAAGAAATAACCGCCACCTCAGTGGTGCCGCCGCCAATATCAATCACCATAGAAGCCCCCGCTTCATTAATAGAAAGCCCCGCCCCAGTGGCCGCTGCCATTGGTTCTTCGACTAAATATACCTCTCTAGCCCCAGCAGATTCAGCAGCTTCTCTGACGGCCTTTTTTTCTACTTGCGTAATACCTGATGGAATGCCAATTACCACCTTAGGCTTAATGCTAATCAGAGATGGTTGCATTTTTTGTGCTTTTTTAATGAATTGGCGAATCATTTCCGCCGTAATATCAAAATTAGCAATAACTCCATCTCGCATAGGCCTAATAGCCTCAATGGAGCTAGGAGTTTTGCCTAACATTGATTTGGCCTCTTTGCCAATCGCTCGAATTACCATTTCTCCGCGCTTATTTCTTTGCACAGCCACAACCGATGGCTCATTTATCACAATTCCCTTGTTTTTTATCAGCACCAAAGTATTGGCTGTGCCTAAATCTATCGCTAGATCGCTAGAAAGGGTGCCAAATAAAGAAAGAAAAGAACGTTTTGCCATAATTTATTTTTAAAATAAAATTTTTAAACCTATCTGCACACTATCACGCTCAATCAATGCCCGCAAATAGTAATTTAATTTTTAACTAATTATCAATAATATTAACTTAAGCTATAGAGTATATAAATACTAAATCAATAATTAATTTAATTTAAAATAGTAATGCTAATCCTTATTGATTCGATAATTTGGTGATTCTTTGGTGATAAACACATTGTGAACGTGGCTTTCTTTAAAGCTAGCGGGGGATATTTTAACCATTTTAGTGTTGCTTTGCAATTCTTTGATGTTCTTTGCTCCCACATAGCCCATGCCCGCTCTTAACCCGCCTACTAATTGATGGATAGTATCGCCGATTAATCCTTTATAAGCAACTATCCCTTCAATTCCTTCAGGGACGTATTTATGAGTAGGGGTATCAACTTGTAAATAGCGGTCACCGCTTCCTTTTTTCATGGCACTAATAGAGCCCATGCCGCGATATTGTTTATAATTTCTTCCTTGGTAGAGCACCATTTCTCCTGGTGATTCATCAGTACCAGCTAAAAGACTGCCTACCATCACGCTATCAGCTCCTGCGGCTATTGCTTTTACTATATCGCCTGAATATTTAATGCCTCCATCGGCAATTAAAGGGATTCCTTTTTTTTGACAAACTTTCGCACAATCAAAAATAGCACTTAATTGGGGAACACCTATTCCTGCTACTATCCTAGTAGTACAAATAGAGCCAGGGCCAATGCCTACCTTGATCGCATCAGCCCCTGCCTCTATTAGAGCTAAAGCCCCTTCTGCTCTGCCTACATTGCCTGCCATAATAGGAGTTTGTGGAAATTTCTTTTTAAGTTCAGATAAAATATTGATAATATTTTTAGAATGCCCATGGGCGGCGTCTAATAATAGCAAATCAGCCCCACTTAACACTAACTCATGAGCTCTTTTTAAAATATCTTTGGAGTATCCCAAGGCTGCTCCCACTAAAAGCCTGCCATCACTATCTTTTAAAGCATTAGGATGTAGTAAAGATTTATCAATATCTTTAATGGTAATCAGGCCTTCTATTTCATATTTATCATTAACACAGATTAATTTTTCAATTCTGTGATGATGCAAAATGCTTTTTGCTTTCTTTGAAGATATATTCAAGGGAACGGTAATTAAATTATTTTCACCTTGAGTCATAAATTGACTAACTGGTGAATCATAATTGCTAACAAACCTTAAATCACGGTTAGTTACTATCCCAATCAATAGTTTTCCCTTTACTACTGGTAAGCCTGAAATTTCATGTTTTTTCATTAAAGATACCGCCGCCTTAACCGTTGTGGTGGCTGATATTGTTACTGGGTCTTTAATTAACCAGCTTTCTGAGCGTTTAACTAGTCTAATTTCAGCTTTTTGCTCTTCAATGCTCATATTTTTATGAATCACACCTAGTCCCCCGCACTGGGCCATAGATATGGCAGTAGCCGATTCGGTTACTGTGTCCATAGCCGCACTTAAGATGGGAATATTGATTGATAAAGATTTGGCAAGTCGAGATTTTAAACACACCTCATCAGGCAATATTTCAGAATATTCAGGAAGTAGCAAAACATCATCAAAGGTTAAACCTTCCATGATAATTTTGTTGATTGGTTGATTATTTTGCATTCTCAATGCTATTATCGCTCGTTAGATCAAGGCAAGATAAATATTTTTTAGCCCTTATTCTAATGAGTATGGTTATAATTTTAAAATTTATGAAAGAAACGCTTAATTTTTCTTCAATAACTCTATTTTATCTGTAAAAAACTTTATTTATCTATAAAAAATTTTATAATCGTATCATTAAAATAGATAAAATAACACTTTAAAACTTTATATTTTGAAAGGACTAAATTATAACAAATCTTTTACTAATTCAATTGACTACTAGCCAATGAGTTTTATTCAAAAATTTGAGTATGAGTATAATTTATTTCGCTCTTTTGATAATAAAGAAATATCAATAAACGGGCTAGCTCCTAGCTTACAAAGCTTATGGATTACTTGTTTAATAAATAAAAATCATAAACCTGGCTTAGTGGTAGTGGCTGATTACGCCTCTATGGAGCAAGCCGTTAGGGAAATAAATTTTTTTAGTCCTAAATTAAGGGTAATAGCTTTTCCTGATTTAGATGTTCTGGCCTATGAAGAAGTAGTGCCAAATCCTAAAATTATGGCGACTAGGCTGGTAAGCTTAAATCAAATGATGATCGGTGATTATGATTTAGTGATCGCTCCTTTGCCCGCCTTGCTTAATAAACTAGTTCCTCTTGAATCATTACCCAATCTGCTTTGGCAAGTGGAGCCTAAGCAAGAAATGAATCGAGATAATTGGCGAAAAAAGCTTATCATGCTAGGTTATAGCGCCTCTTCACAAGTTGAGGTAGCGGGAGAATTTTCGTTTAAAGGAGATAGGCTAGATTTATTTTCTGCTCACTATCAACATCCTTTGAGAATTATATTTTTCGATGATGAGATAGAAAGTATTAACCACTTTGATGTAGATACGCAAAAATCCCTCACTAAAACTAAGAACACCTTGCCATCGGCATTGATAGTGGCGACTAGCGAAGTATATTTATCAAAAGAAAATATTGAGCGAGCTACTGCAAATTTAGAAGATTATCCCCACCAAACAGGCGATTATCAGCAAAAGTTAACCAAAATTAAAAGCGGAGCTTTCTTTAGTGAACTAAAAAATTTACTCCCCTTTTATTATAAAGAATTATCATCATTAATTGATTACCTTTCTTTGTCGACCCATGTGTTTTTATTAGAACCTGACAAAATAAAAAAAGCCTATGATTTCATAGAAAGCGAAATAGCTCGCGAACATATAATCTCAAAAGAGCAAGACAAACTAACCTTAGAAATATCAGAGCTAATAAATAGTTGGGCACAAACCACTAAGCATTGGCAAAAGATGAATCTAATATCATTAAGCTCCATTGAGGGGCATGACGAAGAGACAAATTTTAACCATCACACTAAAGATAATGAATTATTAAATCCGCTATTAAATAGAGATAAATCAACTCACCACAGCCAGCTTGAGCAATTATTTACCCAGCTCAAAGAGTGGAAAAATAAATCAGTATTAATAACTTTTGTGGTGAATTTTGAGACTAATGCAGAGCGAATCAAGCATTATCTAGCAGAACAAGATATAGAGTCATTAATAATAAAAAAAGCTTCCCCAAAAATAAAGAAGCAAATTTTTTTAAAGCACTGCGAGCAAGCGAGTGTTTTATTGGTGATAGGAAATCTGCAAAGAGGTCACCGGATTTATGATCAACAAGGTAATTTACAGCAAATATGCTTAACCGATTTTGAATTATTCGCTAAGCACACAAAATCGGTAACTAGCAGAAAAAGAGGTTTCAAGCAGCTTACCAATCTAGATTCTTTGCAAGTAGGAGATTACATAACCCATCTTGATTATGGCATCGGGTGCTATGAAGGATTAATCCACTTTCCGCACCAAGATAATATCACTGATTGCTTGATTATAAGCTACCTAGGCAATGATAAGCTTTATGTGCCAATTGATCATATTAGATTAGTTCAAAAATATTCAAGTGCTGATAATCTTAAACCAAGGTTATCTAAATTAGGAGAAGCCAGATGGAAAACGCAAAAAGCTAAAGTAGCTAAGGCGGTGGAGATAATCGCTAAAGAGCTAATAGAGCTTTATGCCAAAAGGAAAGCCTACCAAGGCATATCATTTCGTGGTAATGAAGATGAGTTAGCCGTGTTTGCCAGTAAATTTACCTATCAAGAAACCGAAGACCAGTTAAACGCCATAAACGACACATTAGCCGATTTAACCCTTGATAGACCAATGGATAGATTAATTTGTGGTGATGTAGGTTTTGGTAAAACCGAAGTGGCGTTAAGAGCGGCATTTCAGGTGGTGGCGAGTGGGTATCAAGTGGCGATGGTGGTGCCGACGACTATTTTAGCAGAACAGCATTTCAAGAATTTTCAAGCTAGATTTAATGATTTTGAATTTAAGGTAGGGCAGATAAGTCGTTTTCAAACTAATTCTGAGGCTAAGCGGGTATCGGAAGGATTAGCTAGCGGGGAGATAGATATTATTATTGGCACGCACCGGCTTTTTTCTCAAGATATAAATTTTAGCAAGCTAGGTCTTTTAATAATTGATGAAGAACATAAATTTGGAGTTAAGCAAAAAGAGAAAATAAGATTTAAAAATTCTCATATAGATACTCTATCTTTAAGTGCTACTCCGATACCTCGTTCTTTGCATATGTCTTTATCTGGCATTAGGGATATATCTTTGATCAATACCCCCCCGATGAATAGACAGATAGTAAGTACTAGGGTGCTGACATTTGAAAAAACTTTGATAAAAGAGGCCATAAATAGAGAATTAAGACGCGGGGGGCAGGTATATTTTATCCATAACCGAGTACAAACTATATTTGAGTTAGCGGCTTTTTTGCAAAAATTATTACCACAAGTAGTAGTGCGAGTGGCGCACGGCAAGCTTGGCAAAAATGCTTTAGAAAATGTAATGACCGATTTTATCGCCGGAAAATTTCCGGTACTTTTATCTTCGGCAATAGTAGAATCAGGGCTTGATATTCCTAATGCTAATTCTTTAATAGTAAATAATGCTGATAGGCTAGGTTTAGCCCAACTTTATCAATTAAGAGGGCGCGTAGGGCGTAGTGCCACTAAAGCATACGCTTATTTTTTGGTGAATCCCGCTAAAACTTTAACCAATGAGGCCGAGAAAAGGCTAAAAGTATTGCAAGAATATACTGCTTTAGGCTCAGGTTTTAAAATAGCCGCTCACGATTTAGAAATAAGGGGTGCGGGTAATTTTTTAGGCTCAGAGCAATCAGGCGATATAATGTCTGTAGGAGTAGAGACCTATGTGAGCATGCTAGATCATGCAATTACTAGCTTAAAGCGGGCTGAGCAGGGAGCGGCGATGTCGGTAGAAATTTCTGAAATTAAAATGAATATAGGTTACAACGCTTATTTATCTGATGATTATATTAACTCCTCTAAGCAAAGGCTCGCGGTTTATCATGAGATAGCAGATTGTGCGAGCGAAGAAGATGTGTGGGATTTATCGCTTAGTTTAGAAGATAGATTTGGCCCTTTGCCTCAAGAGGCTAAGATTTTATTATTTTGTATAAATTTAAAAGTTTGGGCTAGCAAGATATACGCTAATCGGCTTGATGTTTATCCTTATTCATTGGCTTTGCATTTGACCGATAAATTCAAACCTGATATGACCAAGCTACTAGATTTATTAAATCGGCACGAAGGTCAGCTTGTTCCTCCGCATCAAATTAGGTTTCAATTTACCAAACAACGCCTTAAGCTTAAGCTGGAGATATTAAAAAAAATTCATTCACTAATTGGGTAAGTGAGGTTATTTACTGTTTGTTTCAAAAAAAATCTATGTATAGGCTTATTGATGGGTCTAGCATTGATTAGCCTAGGGTTGATTAGCGGGTGCGATTCGGTTTTTTATGATAGCGAGCAAGAGCTATTTGATAAAGATGTGTTGGCTTTGGTTAACGGACAACCGATAAAAAATAGTGATTTTCAAGCAAAAAAAGAGAGTTATCTTAACGATTTTCCACGCTTAAGGTCACTCAAAAAAGAAGATACCAAGAAAATAGCCAGTAGTATTTTAGATGCTATGATAAATAATGAACTAATGCTGCAAGAGGCTAAAAAGCAAGGTATTAGCGTTTCTGATGATGAATTTTTGCGATTATTAGAAACAACTAGCACCTATCCGGGTGGAGATATTAAAAAATGGTTTGATGAGGCTTCTGTAGGGATAAATTTTTGGCGGGGTGGCCTTAGAGAAAATCTTAAAATCACGAAATTAATTGATCAGGTAATCTATAAAAATATAGAAATATCGACCACACAAGCCAAGCAGTACTATGAAGATAATAAAAATCAATTTAATTTACCCGAAACAAGAAGAGTTTCTCACATCCAGTTAAGGTCAAAAGATTTAGTAAAGATAGTCATAGGAGAGCTTAAAAGGGGGGGCTCTTTTCGGCGGATGGTGGAGGCTTATTCGTTAGCGGTGGATCGCCATAATCAAGGAGATTTAGGCTTTTTAGATCGAAAATTTTTGCCAAATATTTTTAGTAAACCTATATTTGCAGTAAAAAAAGAAAGTGGGATAACAAAACCCATTAAGACACTGCACGGGCATCATATTTTTAAAATTGACGAAATATTGCCCGCTCGTCAGCTTGATTTTGATGAAAGCTGGCCTAAAATCAAACAAATTTTGCAAGAAAAAAAAGGAGCCATTTTATTTGATAAATGGATGAATGATCTAAAAATTAATGCTAAAATTTTGTTAAATGACCAGCCGCTTAGTCTTTATGATAGTTTTTAAGAATAATGGGCACACATAACAGTGAGAACTCATGAATATAGTGTTAGTTGGTATGATGGGTGCGGGCAAAACCTCGGTGGCTCGAAGATTGGGCTGGGCACTTAATTATGAAGTGGCAGATACTGATTATTTAATAGAAAAAAATCAGAAACAAACAATCAATGAAATTTTTTCTTCTTGTGGGGTTGAGTTTTTTCGTAATCTTGAAACAGAGGTAATAAAAAATTATCTTAATCATCAAAAGTTAGTAATGGCTACCGGTGGTGGTATACTATTAACAGAGGGTAATTTGTCGCTCTTAAAACAAATAGGATATGTTATATATCTAAAAGTACGGCGATCAACGCTTTTTATTCGATTAAAAAGAAGTAAAAGAAGGCCACTTTTTGATGCTAGTAACACCCAAAAATTTTATGATTTAGTAGATCAAAGAGAGCATATTTACGAAGAAGCTGATTTAGTGATAAACACAAGCCATCTTTCAGTTCAGGCAGTGGCTAATAGAATAATATTAATGCATAAAAGCAAGTTTGACCGACCTAACGGAGTAATTAATGAAAGTATTTGAGGAACTAAGTGCACGTGGCTTGATTGATAAAATTACTCATCAAGAATTAATAGATAAATTAAATAATCAATCACTCAAATTTTATATAGGATTTGATCCCACGGCAAGCAGCTTTCATGTGGGGCAACTAGCGGTGTTTAATTTGATGAGAATTTTACAAAATAATAATCATCAACCAATAGCTTTAATGGGGGCAGGAACCGCTATGATTGGTGACCCGAGTGGGAAAAATAGTGAACGACAACTACTTTCTATAGAGCAAATTAATGCTAATATTAAACAATTGACTCCGCAGTTTGAAAAAATTTTGAACCCACCATCAGCTAAGGTTAAGCCGATATTTTCCAATAATTATGATTGGATTAATAAACTAAATACGCTTGATTTTCTTAGAGATGTGGGCAAGTGTTTTCCTGTTAGCAAGATGCTAAGTAAAGAATCTATTTCTGCCAGATTAAATAGACCAGATGGAGGCATAACCTTTACTGAGTTTAGCTATATGATATTGCAAGCTTACGATTTTGCCCACCTTAGCAAAGCTTATGATTGTAATTTACAAATGGGAGGTTCTGACCAATGGGGAAATATAGTAGCGGGAATAGAATTAACTAGACGTCTTTCTGGTAAGCAAGTTTATGGGCTTACCATGCCTTTATTGACTAAGAAAAACGGGCAAAAATTTGGCAAATCAGAAGCAGGGGCAATTTGGTTGAGTGCTGATAAAACTAGCCCTTATCAATTTTATCAATTTTTCTTAAGGCAAGCAGATGATGATGTTATAAGATTATTAAAGATGTTAACGCTAATTCCTTTAAAGGAAATTGATGAATTAGAAGATAAATTATCAACAATGCCCGAAAAAAGACATGCCCAAACAGAATTAGCGGTATATCTAACAGAATTGGTTCACGGCTCAGCAGAGGTGATAAAATGCCAAAGAGCTAGTAAAGCTTTATATGGCGGTAAACTAGATGATTTATCTGGTGATTTATTAGCCGAGGTATTTGCTGATGTTCCCGCCTATCAAGTAACTAAAGATAAATTAATTGAGGGGTGGGATGTTATTGATATGCTAGTAGAAGTTAAGGCTTGTCGCTCCAAAAGAGAGGCTCGCCAGCTAATGCAAGGAGGGGGAATTTATATTAACAATCAAGGTAGTTTCAGTGCTCAGGTAGTGAGTAGTGAGCATTTGCTTAATGATCAAATTATCGTAGTTAGAGTGGGGAAGAAAAAATATTATTTAATTAAATTTTCTTAGTTGCTATATATTATTTTAGTAAAATTATTTTACCACCTAGGATATAGAAAATTACCAATAAGCCTTAAATAGAGCATATTTATTTTATGGTAAAAATACTAATTTTTATAGTAGGCTACATGAGCTATATTTTTTAAATATCTTATGAAAAATGAATAAAAAAGCGGTAATAGATCATTATTGGGTAGATTTCTTGAAGCAAGGCGAGAAGAGTAGCAAGAAAATTGGGGTGGAATGGGAGGTAATTGGATTTGAAAAGAATTCTTTGAAAAGGCTTAGCTATGCGCAGATAAGCCAACAAATCACCGAATTTGTAAAAAAAGGTTGGCAGCCTCTTTATGAAGGAAAAAATATTATTGGGGCCACATTATCAGGAGAATCATTAAGCATAGAACCAGGAGGCCAGCTTGAATATAGCAGTGCTCCTTGTGCTCAGCTTTGCTATATCAAAGAGAGATTATATTTTTTCCAACAAGAAATAGAAATATTCGCTAAAAAGCAAGGCTGGATATGGATTAGCGTGGGGATAGATCCCTTTTCTGATGTTGATAATATCCCTCTTATTCCTAAGTTTCGCTATAAAATGATGAGCGAATATTTAAAAAAATATGGCTCTCATGCTAGTGATATGATGCGTAAATCTGCTTCTTTACAGATTTCATTTGACTATGCTAGCGAGCAAGATATGAGGCAAAAATTTTTAGTTGCTCAATATTTAACTCCCATTGGAATAGCTCTTTTTTCTAGTTCTGGATTAAACGAGAGGCAAATATCATCATTTAATTGTCACCGAGCTTTCGCATGGATGGAGCTTGATCCAGTTAGGACTGGGCTATTGAAGCGAGTATTTAATGATAATTTTTCCTATTATGATTATGTAAAATTTGCTTTATCGGTTCCTATGTTAAGCCTGATTCGAGAAGGCGTTGTGCAAGATTTTACTGGTGGTGATTTTGCTGAATTTTGGCGAAATGGGAGTGATAAAATAAAGCCTGAAAAAGAAGATTGGTTAGAGCATTTACGGGCTATTTTTACTTTTATTAGGTTAAAAAATGTTATGGAATTAAGAATTGCTGACGCCACTAGCAGCAAAATTAATCTGGCTCAAATTAGTTTCTTTTTGGGGCTACTTTATCACCAGCCTAATTTAGAAAAATTAGCCCAAAAAGCATTATCTTTAGGATTTGATAATATAAATGGATTAACTAAAGCGGCCATTAACAATGGTTTGCAGGGATCTTTTAATCAATTTAGCATTAACGAATTAGCACAAGAAGCCTTGAATATGGCTAAAAAAGGAATTAAACAGCTAGAGCCCACGGCAAGTAATTTTTTAGATCCGTTAGATCAATTAATCGCCACTGGTGATAATCTTAGTACACAGATAAGTAATCTTTATAAATCAACCGCTAGCCCATCAAAAGAGCGAATTTTAGAAATATTAACTAAGTTTGAGTTAGTTTTTTGTTGACTAGAACAGCGTAATGTTATTATCTGTTTTAATCTTAGAAGAAGGCGAGATAGCTCAGTCGGTAGAGCAGAGGACTGAAAATCCTTGTGTCGGCGGTTCAATTCCGCCTCTCGCCACTTTTATATATGTAAAGTGTAGCCTTCTTTTATATGATAGATAATTAGGCTAAACTAATTACTGGCTGTGCCGATTTAGGAAATATTTTATATTTTAAATTAAAAATATTTTTTAGCCATGTTTATTTCTTTGAGTATATAGCTTCAAAAACTCAATTTTATATTCAGCAAATCTATTTTCAAAAATAGCATTTCTTATTTGTTTCACGAAATCCATAAAGAAATGTATATTATGAATGCTGCCTAAAGTAGCGGCTAAAATCTCATTGGATTTATAAAGATGGTTCAGATAAGCCCTAGTAAAATTTTGTGAAGTATAAGAATAGGCCCTGGTATCGACTGGGTATTTATCATGCTTATAGCGGCCTGATCTAATTCTTATTTTCCCGCCATAAGTAAATAAAACACCAGATCTGGCATATCTAGTAGGAATGATGCAATCAAACATATCTATCCCCGATTCAACGGCACATAAAATGTCTTCAGGCAAGCCTATACCCATAACGTAGCGCGGTTTATTTTCTGGTAAAAGGGGCACGCTCCAATTTAACACACGGCTCATAGTTTCTATCCCTTCACCCACTGACAAACCCCCTAGGGCGTATCCAGGGAAATCTAATTTTTTTAGTTCAGTAATATTTTCTATTCGTAAATCTTTGTAAATAGATCCTTGAGAAATGCCAAACAAGGCTTGATTTTTATTTTTATGAGCTTTTAAACACCGATTAGCCCATAAAAGAGTGCGATGAGCCGCTTTTTTAGCAGCACTTTTATCAGCATCGCCAGGGACGCACTCATCAAAAGCCATGATTATATCAGCCCCTAAATCATTTTGGGAGCTAATAGAATTTTCTGGAGATAAGAAAAATTCATCGCCCGTTTTTTGATTTTTAAATTTAACTCCCTCTTGAGTGATTTCTTTTTTAGGCAAAGAAAATACTTGAAAGCCGCCAGAATCGGTCAAAATTGGTTTATGCCAATCCATAAAGCTATGCAAACCGCCTAATTTTTTAATAATTGCAGTGCCAGGTTGTAAGTGCAAATGATAGGCATTAGATAGCAATATCTGTGCTGAACATTCTAACAATTGACGGGTTGTCATGGCTTTCATTGCCCCTGCAGTGCCTACTGGCATAAAAATAGGTGTTTCTATTTTTCCATGCGGAGTTTGTATTTCTCCCGATCTTGCTCCAGTCGGATCAACGTGGAGCAGGCTAAATTTAAATTTATTGGTAGATTCTTCCATTAATTTTTAATCTTCTGGTTGATATTGGGATAAAAAAAATATATTATACGAGGCTAGGCTTAAAAGGTAGTTTTTGTTTTTTCAGTTTTTTAAAGATTAATCAACAAAATAGCAATTTATATATATATTTATGGATATAAAGGTTATCAATAATCAAATGGAGAGGGCACTACGCGATTTAAAAAGAAAATTAATTCGTGAAGGCTTATTTAGAGAGATAAGTAAAAGAAGATTTTACGCTAAACCTTCAGTTAAAGCTAAACTTAAAAGAGAAGAAGCTCAAAAAAGGCGTAGTCGAGAAAGGGTTAAAGCGAGGAGCCGGACTTTCTAAATTTTTTCTTATAATCGGTGAGTTTATATTTATATATGCTTTATATAATTTACAAAATCGGCATTACTTAAGTTTAAGTAGTAATTATTATATTTTAATATTGGCGTAAGTGTTTTTTATTTATGATGAAAAATTTGCTTATTTTAATGGGCTTTTTTGTTATATTTTTTAATATAACAACTAATGTTAAGGCTTATGCCGGTTACGTTTATTTTATAAAGGGCGTAGCACAAAGAAAGCTGCCTGATACCCTTAACGAATTTATTCCTTTAACAAAAAAAGAAAAAATCCAAGACGGCCAAGAATTTCGTACTGGTGAATCGTCTGATTTAGTGGTCAGATTTCGCGATGGTTCTGTTATTCATCTATTCGAAAATAGTTTAGTTAAACTTAAATCATTAACCGAGTTAGGTACCAGAAAATTTTTGCTGGATTTTACCTTGGAGCATGGAACTATCAGTGTATTAGTTTCTAGAGATGTAGAGGTTTTATCAGCTAGAATAAGCACTTATGTGGTGGGGGGCTTTAATAATGGCTGCTTTTCCGCTAGTAATAATCTTGATTTAGGCTTAACCAGGATAAAGGCGGCCGATGTGGAGCTTTCCATTAGTGAAGAATTAACTGCTGAAAGAGTTAGGCCTAGGCAGGTTTTTGTGAGATTTGAAAAGGCTTTTGCTTTTACTAGCAAGTCGTTTACTTTCTTATCTAACCGCATTGATGTGGGGGTAGATTCTTATATTGAGCCGTTGATCTCTGCTTCTGTGCAGCTGAGTGATATAAAATCAACTAAAATTATTAAAAAGGCTTACCCAATTAGCGTAATTAGCTACCCACATTTTATTTTTGACGATATTTTTAAAAATCTGGATCAAGATGGATATTTATTTATTTCATCAAATCTAACTCCTTTTCAAAGAAAATCCATAGATTTTACCCTTACTTGTTTTGAATTAGCCGATCCGGTTGATATATTTTCTTACGCCACCGGAGTATTAAGAGGATTTGAGGCCGTTAAATATTAATTTAAAATATTAATTTAATGAGCTACTAAAATCTGAGTTAACTTTATTTAATTTAGATCAATTTAGCTGAGATGCTGATAGCGTAACAGTAAAAAATAATTGATTACCATCTCTCTTAGTGGTTACTTTAACGCTATCTTCTAATTCATAATTCTCTAGAATTTGATAGATATCTTCACTGCTTTGAACCACATAATCGTCTATCGCAATTATCACATCACCTAGATAAAATGAGCCATCAGCACCTTCTACAATACCTTTTATACCGGCTTTTTCCGCCCCTGATCCTTTAATAACTTGCGATACTATCACTCCTTTGATTGAATAACGAGAAGCGATAGAATCATCAATAATTCTAATACCCAAAACAGGGTGTAAAACTCGGCCATACTCAATTAATTGAGGGACAATTTTTTTTAAAATATTAATCGGGATAGCGAAACTTACCCCTACATTATTACCACTATTACTCAAAATCGCAGAATTCATACCGATAACTTTGCCCAAAGAGTTAATTAATGGTCCACCAGAATTGCCAGGGTTGATGGCCGCGTCTGTCTGAATTACTCCTGAAACTATCTTTCCTGAAGGAGATCTAATTTGCCTCCCTAAAGCACTAATAATGCCTACTGTTAAGGTTTGGTCTAGCCCAAAAGGATTGCCAATAGCCAATACTTTGCTGCCTACTTGCAAATTAGCAGAATCACCTCTAATGATCGGTTTAGATTTTATTCTGGGAAGATCTATTTTTAAAACAGCCACATCACTTTCTGGAGCTATGCCTATCACGGTGGCGTTATATACCTCAAGATTGCTTAACCTCACTTTAATTTCGTTAGCTCGGCTAACTAGGTGATAGTTAGTTACGATAGTGCCATTTCTATCCCATATAAAACCAGTGCCCGTGCCAGCGGGAACTTTCAGTAAATCAAGAGAGAAAAGATTACGTTTTAATTGAGTATTACTAACATAAACTACTGAATCTTTGCTATTTTGAAAAACATCTATATTATTTTGTTCATCTAAATCAGGCGATATCTGTTTATCAGGGCTAGCGAGGGCGTTATTGATTCTAAAGTTTGATAGCAATATATTTGATACTAGCAGCACTATCATCAGCAAGAAAAAAGCTATATTTAAAAAATTGATTTGTTTTTTCTTCATGAGCAAAGTATTGGCGAGTGACTAATAATAAAGTAAAATAAATTTCATGATAATATACTAAGTTAAGAGATGATGAGCTGTATGTCTATATTTTTCGTAAAATTTAGATTTTTAGCTAATAAAGCAAAAACAATTAAAATATTAAGCATAGTTTTTATACTTAATGTATAATAGGTCATAAAGATTAATAATCTTGCTCAGCTTTAGCGTGGGCTAAATCGCGAGCTTTTCTGAGTTTTTCTTTATCTTGAATTTTTTTGCCCTTGCAAACACCTAATAATACTTTTAGATTTCCCCGCTTAAAATATAAAGCTAGCGGAATTAGGGCTAATCCGGTTGATTTTAATGTGCGAGAAAGTTTTCTAATTTCATTTTTATGGAGTAAAAGTTTTCTAATTCTTTTTGAATCATGATTAAAAATATTTCCATAGGCGTAAGGAGTAATTTTTAATTGGTGAAGTTCAACTTCTAGTTGCTCAGAAATTAGGCAAAATGCGTTTGATATATCAATTTTACCTAGCCTAGCACTCTTAGCCTCGGTGCCTGTTAACACTATACCAGCTTCTATTTTATCTAGAACATGATAGTTAAAGTAAGCTTTACGGTTTTTGATCACAAATTTTTTTTGTTAAGTGATTTTTTAGCAACACTATTTTAAAAAGAAAAATATGGAAAAAAAAGATATCGCCAGAATTTATTTCTTTGGTCTATTATTACTAGCTAGTCTTTTAATGATAATTTTTGCTAGAAATTTTATTCATGCCGTTATTTTTGCTTTTATTATAAGTGGTATTTTATTTCCCTACAACGAAAAATTAAAGCTTAAATTTAAAATACCAAGGGTGTTAAGCTCTATTTTGATTAGTTTAACGTTTGTGGTTTTACTACTCATCCCTTTTTTATTATTAGTATACAAATCCTTTCAAGAAGGGGTCAACGTTTATGCTGAAGTTAGTGCTTTTTTAGGGGATAGCCACAATCGTTTTAAATTAAGCGATGTCACCAATCAAATATTAAAAGGGTTGAATAATTATGACATACCCATTTCGCAAGAATACTTAAGCGGTATTTTAGGAGATCTGGTGATTTATGTGAGAGATTTAGTATTTAGTAGTTTACAATATTTGGTTGATAATATATTCACGTTCATCGCTAATTTTTGTTTAATGTTATTGATGATGGTAGGTATACTTTCTTATGGATATAGGCTTAAAGAATTTGTGATGGAATTATTTCCTATAGAGAGGCATCCTGAGATTCAATTATTAATTGAAAAATTCTTGAGTATGAACCGAGCCACTGTGTTGATAAATTCAATTTTTGCAGTAGGGCAAGGCAGTATTTGTGGAGTGGCATATTTTTTAGCAGGAATAGAAGTGGCACTTTTACTAGCGTTATTATCAATGTTTGCGGCATTTATTCCGTTAGTGGGGATAATGGCGATTAGCTTGCCCACGGCTTATTTTTTATATTTAATAGATCAAGGTACTACGGCAATAGTGATTATATTAGTTACTGCGGTAATTTATTTTGTATCAGAGAATATCTTAAAAACGGCTATTATTGGCAGAACAACTGAAATTAATCCCTTGTTATTATTGCTTAGCATAATTGGCGGAGTGGCTCAATTTGGCATTTTAGGCATATTTTATGGGCCTTTAGCGTTGATTTTCTTTTTTACTATGGTGGGCATATTTAACAGGCAGTTAACTGCTAATGAGTAGTTAGTAGTTTTTTTGCAGCTAGGAAGTCTTTTTTAGTATCAATGGATAGCTTCATGCTTTGAGCGTGAGGGATAATTTTTATTTTAGCACAATGATAAATAATCCTTAATTGTTCCAAACTTTCTAATTTTTCCAGCGGGCTAGCTGGCCAAGTAATATATTTTTGTAAAAAATCACGATGATAACCGTATATGCCGATATGAATCCAATGTGAAGTAGGTTTTTCAGTATCTTTTTTAATAAGTTGGTAGGGCACAGGTAAACGTGAAAAATAAATCCCATTCATATCTTTATCCACGATTACCTTAGCTGTGTTAATGGAGTTAATTATTTTTAAATCAGAGCTCAGAAAAGCGGCGCTAACGGCATTAAGCTTACCTTCCACTAAAGAGACAGCCAATTTATCGATTAGCTTAGGGTCAATAAAAACCTCATCTCCTTGCACATTAATTAGATAATCAGCGTTAATGTGTTTAGCAGCTTCAGCTATACGGCTGGTTCCTGAGGGATGTTTTTTTTTACTAAGTATCACTCGGTCAGTAAATTCTTTGGCGAGAGAAAATATTTTTTCACTATCAGTGGCAATCCAAACTTGATTAATCAATTTACATTTAGTGCACCTATCAAAAACGTGTTTTAGCACAGGTTTATCAATTAATTTTAAGAGTAATTTACCAGGCAATCTAACAGAATCTAGCCTAGCAGGAATAACAACCGCAACTTGTTTACTGTAAAGGGGGCTAACCGACATAGTGATAATCTATTGTTGTTATTATTATTGTGATTATTATTATTATTAAATCTGTTATTTTTTTTGATAAACAAGCTGGGATTTAATTTTTATGCTTTTTTATGTGATTCATTTATTTGAAATTAATATATTTTACTCACAAGGCATAAAATATGCTCTAAATAAGACAGTTGGTTTTCTTTACCTGAGGAGTATATCCTTGGCTTAAAGCTAATCTTTAATCCAAATAAAAGATATGAAAAAATTTTTGAAAATAGCAGTTTTTTCGCTTATTATTATTGGCTTGATAGCTAGCTATCAAATTACTATCCACAATTTCAAAAAAAATATCTCTGGTGGCCAAAAAGCGACTATTTTTTATGATATAGACAAAAAACCATTTTATTCATTAATCGGTCAAACAGGCAGAGATTATGTGTCTATCGATAAGATTAATCGAAAATTGCTAATGTCTGTGTTAGTGGTTGAAGACGCCAGATTTTTTCAACATTTCGGCTTTGACGTGCCTAGAATTGCAAAAATAATTCAATACTGGGTAACTAATCGAAATGTATATTTTGGAGCAAGCACTATCACCCAACAGTTAAGTAAAATAACCCTTTTTACTTCAGAAAGAACAATCAAGCGTAAAGTTTTAGAATTGATAACTTCGGTATTTTTAGAAATTCACTATTCTAAAAAAGAAATACTAGAGCTTTATTTGAATAATATCTTTTTTGGTAAAAATAGTTATGGCATAGAAGCCGCGTCACAAAATTATTTTGGTAAAAGTGCCTCAATGTTAAATTTAGCTGAATCGGCAATGTTGGCCGCCCTAATCAAAAAACCTACTAGCTACTCTCCCTTACAAGATGTTGATATAACGAGAACAAGGCAAATAATTGTTTTAAAAAGATTATATAAATTAGGCTGGATTAAAAAAAATGAATATATCAGCGCCCTTAGCACGCAAGTAAATGTGTTAATTGATTATTCTCACAAGCAGCGAGCTCCTTATTTTGTGTCTAGTTTGATTAATGTTTTAAATAAAAAATATGGCGCCGACTTTTTAAATAATAAGGGGTTAAGAATTTACACAACCCTAGATTGGACAGCCCAAAATGCGATGGAAAGAGTAACTAGTGACGCTCTTAAAAAATTAGATTCTCCCCCCCCGCAAGTGGCCAGCGTGCTGATGGAAAATGCCAGCGGTAAAGTGCTAGCATTGGTGGGAGGGCGTTCTTATAGAGAAAGCCAGTTTAACCGAGTAACGCAAGCATTAAGGCCGCCTGGCTCAGCGATAAAACCATTTGTTTATGCATTGGCTATGGAAAGCGGGTGGCTGCCTAGTGATACTTTGTTTGATGAACCTATTTCTTATATCGGCTCGGGTGAAGAATCTGTTTATGATGATTATAATGAATTTTATGAGCCCCAAAATTTTAATCAAAAGAATATAGGAGAAATAACTTTAGCTTACGCTTTACAGTCTTCTAATAATGTGGCTAGCGTGGGTTTGTTAAATAAATTAGGGGTAGGGGCGTATCAAGAATTTGTTAAAGATTTAAACCTTAATATTGATAAAAAAAAAGGCCTGTGCCTAGCTCTTGGTTGTAATAGCGTTTCTTTGCTTAATTTGGTATCGGCCTATACTGCTTTTGAGAATCAAGGCCAGGTCTGCCCGCCCATATTTTATGAAAAAATACTATTAGCCGATGGAGAAATTTTAGAAGATATTACTAAAGATAACCCTAATTGCAAAACTATTATGAGCCAAGAGACGTCTATCATTATGAGTGGTTTGTTAAATGGCGTTTTAAAAAATGGGACAGGGAAAAATGCTAGGCTAGATCGCTACGCAGGAGGCAAAACAGGCACATCTGATGATTTTAGAGACGCTTGGTTTATTGGCTTTACTAAATCTTATACTAGCGGTTTTTGGCTGGGAAATGATGATAATTCATCAATGGGCTCAGAAACAGGGGGCAGAACTCCGGCAAAGATGTGGAAAAATTATATGTCTGCTATTCCAGAATTAGCAAATATAAGCCTTCATTCACCCATTGAAGATGAGTTAAAAAAAGTTAGTATTTGCGGTATTACTGGTTATTTGTCTACTAACTATTGCCCTATAGTAATAGATGTTAAATTTAGAATTAAAGATGACAAACAAATGAAGCAAGTTTATTGCCCTGAACACAATGAAACTAGTTTATTTGATCTAGATCAATAAATAGTAATAAAATTATCAAATAATTGACTGAATATAAAAAAACAAAAGGTTGCGATTTTTAAACTAAAGCTTTAGCATTAAAGCTATATAAATTAGAAAAGTGAAGATTGGTTTTATCTTAGTTTAACTTTTTACCGATGAATGTAATTCAAAGGATTAGCCCTTACCGGCATATAATCGAGAGCCAGCAGTTTGATAAAAATTATCTTGATAAAATACTAAAATTAACTGATGAAATAAAAAATAAAAAAATAGATGTCTCCTCCACTTTAAAAGGAAGTGTGGGGGCACTACTTTTTTATGAAGCGTCAACGAGAACTAGGCTTTCGTTTGAGTCGGCAATTTTAAGACTTGGGGGAAGTTTTATCCATACTGAAAATGCCCGAGATTTTTCTTCTTCCATCAAAGGAGAAACTTTAAGCGATTCTATCAGAGTAATTAGCGATTACGCCGACTACATAATATTAAGGCATTTTGATGATGATTCTTCAAAGGTAGCAGTAAAGCATTCTAATATACCAGTAATCAATGCTGGCTCAGGTAAAGAGCAGCACCCCACCCAAACCTTGATTGATATTTATACTATTTTTCAGTCATTTGGAAGACTAACTAATCTTAATATAATGTTAATTGGCGATTTGGCCCATGGGCGTACTTGCACATCGTTAATTTATTTATTGGCTAAATTTCCTAATAATAAATTTTGTTTTGTCTCGCCGGATAATTGCCGAGCTAGGCCAAATATGACTATGCATTTGAAAAACAATAATGTTTTATTTGCAGAACATAGCTCGCTAGAGCAAGCAATGGCAGAATTTGATGGTGATGTTCTTTATGTGACGCGGGTGCAAAAGGAGAGATTTTCATCACCTAGTGAGTATTTAAAGGCGAAGAGCCAGATTATATTTAAATATCAACATCTTAGTAAATTAAAAGAACAAGCGATTATTATGCATCCTTTACCAAGGGTTGATGAGATTGATCATGATATAGATACTGATCCAAGGGTGCGTTATTTTGAACAAACTAAAAATGGTTTGTATGTGAGAATGGCATTACTAAAAATGATGTATGATAGTATGAAAAAATAATGGGATGGAGAAAATTTCAATAATTTTAAAGAAATCTAAAGCACTAACTTGCCCCAAATGTGGCCAGGGGGCTATGTTTAATGGAATAGTAAGTTTAAAAAATAGCTGCCCTAATTGCTCTTTTATTTATAAAATAGGCAATAAAGGGTGGACAGGACCGGCGTTAATAAACTCTACGGCAACTGTGGTGTTGGTTCTTTTTTCAACTTTGGTAGGCTTGCTGGTGTTGAGGGGCAATTACGCTAAATTTGTGGTGGCGGGGGCAATTTTGCTGGGGATATCTTTAAATTTTTTACTTTACCGGTACGCACATAGTTTTTGGATATATTTACTATATTTTTCCAAAATGGATAAGGTGTGAGAGACAATAAGATAATTTAATTTTAAGGAGAATTTTTATGAAATTAGTGAGTTTTAATATTAATTCAGTGCGAGCTAGAATTGAGCTATTGAAGAATTTTTTACAAAAAAATAATCCCGATATAGTAGGGCTACAAGAAATTAAGGTGCAAACAGTAGATTTTCCTAAATCTGAATTTGCTGATATTAATTATGATTTAGTGATTCATGGGCAAAAATCTTATCATGGAGTAGCAGTATTTTCTAAAATAAAACCTGTTAAATATCAGGCGGGGATTGATTTTGAGGGAGACCAAGCTAGATTTATTTATACTAAGTATAATACTGATCAAGGGGCATTTCATCTTATTAATTGCTATTTTCCTCAAGGAGAAAATAAAGCCCATCCAGCTAAATTTCCTTATAAGGTAAAATTTTATAAAGGCCTCTTGCAATGGCTTGAAGCGAATTTTGATAGTAAAAAAGATAATGTCGCCATAATGGGAGATTTTAATATAGCACCTCAAGATTGCGATATCGGCATAGGTGAAGATAACAAAAAAAGATGGCTTAGAACTGGTAAATGCTGTTTTTTACCAGAAGAAATTGAGCTATATCAATCGTTAGTTGATTGGGGGCTGAGTGACCCTTACCGCCAACTTAATGCTGAATCTAATAAATTTTTTAGTTGGTTTGATTACCGCAGTCGAGGATTTGAGGACACCCCTAAGCGAGGTCTGAGAATAGATTATGTTTTATGTACTGCAGGATTACAAAAAAAGTGCACTAGTGCCAGCATAGATTATGAATCTAGGGGGCAGATTAAACCATCTGATCATGCTCCGGTGATATACGAATTTGATTTGACGATTAAGTAATTATTTAATTGATATTAATTATTAATGCTAATTATTAATGTTAATCATTGATCGCTTTATTTTAAAGCTGTGGGGGTCATACTTCTTCTCAATTGTGGTGGGGTTATTGGTGATGGTTTTTGTTTTTGATAGTTTAAATTCGTTAGCTGGGGAGGGAGATTTATTAGATAAACTAAAGATTAGTTTACAAATAATCCCCCCCACGCTTGAAATGATCGCTCCTTTAGCTGGGCTAATCGCTACTTTGCTTTGTTTCATTTCTTTAAGCAAACACAGTGAAATTATCGCACTTAAATCGGCGGGATTAAGTCAGTTTAGAATAGTAAGAATTATTTTCATTTTTTGCCTTTTCATCGTCGGATTTCTTTATATTAATCAGAGCTATTTGGTCAGGCTTTTAAATGCTGAAACCAAGAGCTTTAATTTGAGGTCACAAAATTTAGCCCAGCAATGGTATTATTTTGAAAATAAACTAATCAAAATTAATGATCCTCTGTTGGCCTTCGACCAGATTAAATCGGTGGAAGTTATTGAATTTGATTTTGATAGCGAGCAAAGCGAACACCATATTTTCACCGCATTAACCAAAAAAAATAATCATTGGCAAGCTAAGCATGCTGAATTTGTGATTCGACAAAAAGAACATATCCAACAAAAGACAAAAAATGATTTTATTATTACAAATTTTAATTTAGATAATCTGATAAAATCACCCATTTTTCCTAGCACCTATCAGCCCATCGGTGTGCTCTATGAATCGTGGAGAAAATCTAATTTAGGGGAGCATGTGATTAACTATTCTTTGTTATTAATGCTCAGAAAAATTTCATATCTAGGAGGATTTTTAGTATTAATATTATTAGCGATTATTTTTTCTGATACTAATCCTCGCAGTAATAAAACCCTAGTACAGCTAATTAGGGCAATAATGATATATTATTTTTACTGGTTTTTAGACCAAATATTTTTTGTGATGGCCACCGAAGGAGTGGTGAACATTTTTTGGGGAGCTTTTGGTGCTAATATACTATTATTAATTTATATCAGCTGGTTTTTAAGGTTTAGAAAAGCCTGATTCATAATAATAGAAAAAATAATACCGCAATTATGGTGGGGGGTAACGCGGCGAGAAACAACCAAAAATGATTTATTCCATTATCAAAATTTTTATTTAAAATGCTAAAAGCGGTGGGGTTAGGTGCATTAGCTAATATGGTAAGACCACCAGCTGATAAGGCTCCAGCGATAACCGCTTGTTTGGTTATTTCAGGAATATTAGGAATTAGTGAACTTAAAAAGGTAACTCCGGCATTATCATTTACTGTTGATAAAGCTAAACTACCCCAAAAAATAGCGTTACTATCAATATGCGATAAAACTGGCACTATCCACCACGCCTGTAGCCCTCCATGGATGATTAATCCCGCTAAAAATAATCCAATCAATAGTGGTGAACGCACATCTAGTGTTTTTTGATATGGTTTAGTGGCCATCATAAACCCAAGTAGCAACAGATATCCCCCAAAAAATAATATAGGGTGATGAACATTTATTACGCTCCAAAGGATTAACATATAATGAACAATAATAATCCATATCGGAATCCTTTCTTCTATGGTGGAATCTTTTTTTTCTTTTTTAATGGCGTGATCGATTTTTTTAAATTCTTTTTTAAAGAATAAATAACCTAAAAGTGTAGTAGTAAAAGTGCTCAACAAAATAGGTGCCCCAAAATTACCCAGCATATAACTCATAGTCAAATTCCACTTATCAGCTACTATCAGAATTACTGGCGCCGCAAAATGAGTGAGCGCCCCGCCGATAGAAATATTAACTAGCAGTATACCTAAAGTGATATATTTAAATTTTGTGTTGCTCGTATGAGAAAATATGATTGATGAAATTAGCAAAGCAGCGATAGTAATAGCAGCTACCTCGGTAATAAAAGAGCCTAATAGACCCCCGATAAATAATATAACAAACCAGAAAGAGCCGCTATAGGTTTTAAAAATAAATTTTAACCGCTTAGCAAGCCTAGTTAAAATAGCCTCTGCTGAATAGGTAATAGGGCGTGTGCCCGCGATAGACATGATAACCATCACAAATAAAGGTTCGGTAAAGACCACGTCATTTTCTAGATAATGCAAAAAAGAATACCAATCCTTATAAAATAGAAATAAAACCCCCAGCACCATCACCCAAATAGATAATACTATCTCCACTTCCCCTAAAAAATATAATACCTCCCCTAAAGTGCTGTGCTCAGGATGGCTGGCCGGTAATTTTTTGGCGGCCTTTAACGTTTTTATTTGGGATACTTTTTTGCGATCAATAATCATTGCCATACGCCTAAATTTTCCGGCGAGGAAGGTATGTATAATCGCTAATAAAAAGGTTATGCTAACTACCAAATTAAAAGGCTCAGCAATAATTCTACCGATAAGAATGTCTTTTAAATCGGTAATATCATCATCTTGATAGCCATCTAAGGGCACAGGAAATATTGCCCCTTGTTGAGCAGACTCACCTAACAGCGACCAAGAGCTACTAAGAAAACTAACTAAGATTAAAAAAAATAATGTTTTGCTAAGGTTTTTTAGTAATATTTTGTGGTTAATCATGCTGAAAATTAAAGGTATTTACAAATAAAAGTATACCTAGAGTGTAGGAGTGCTTTTATAATAAATCAATTAGTTTTAACTAGTATTGGTGAAATTTTTTATTTTTATAAGTCATTAGCGATATATAATATTTAATTACCTTAAATTTTAATTACGCCCCAAGGAAGGATCAATTTTAAATAATAATTTTTGAGTTAACTCTCGTAAAGATATTTTTTGCTTACCATTATCGGTAAAATTATCTTCATCTAAGTAGCGGCCAAAGCATTCTTTTAATAAGGGCCACTCTTTGTCTATTATCGCTAGCCAGGCGGTGTCTCTATTTCTTTGTTTAACAATATCAGCTTGTCTAGTAATGCCCTCAAACGAAAAACCTAGCCTTTGCGATGCTAATCGAGAAGGTCTATTTAAAGAATGACACTTCCACTCACAACGCCGATATCCACCGATTTCAAAAGCCCATTTTATCATTAAATACATAGCTTCAGTGCCAGCTACACTTTTTTGTAGCTGCGACGAAAAATTAACATTGCCTATTTCAATTGAGCTGGTGATAGTTTTTATCCTTAAATAGCTCGCCATACCGCAGGCTTGATTGGTATCATTTTTTTTGATAACCAAATAATAAGGATCGGCTATCTTCTCGATAGTGGCTAACCAGGCACTAAAATCATTATATTCAGAAAAAGGGCCGTAAGGTAGATAATCCCAAGTATGACCCTCTTTACTAGCTTGAAAAGCAGTAAACAATTCTTTAGCGTGAGCATTTTTATCTAGCGGGGCTAAACTAACGTGAGCTCCCTTTAAATTTAAATTATGTGGTGGTTTAGGAGGTTGAAAGCCATTAACTATCTCCCCTAAGCGTAATTTGTTGTGATTAGACATGAGGTATTTATCTTAATTAACGAGCTACATGCTAGCTGCTGGATTGAAAAATAATTATATTTTTTAATTATCACCTACATGTATATCCATTCTAAGCTGGCGATGATAATATTATTTATTCTTAACCTTTTTACGTATAAGACTGATAAGTAGCAGCAATATTCCTATAAAAGCGAGCATATAGCCAATGGGGATAAGAAAAAAGGGCTCAACCAAAACACCATTAGCAAGCACTTCTGAACCAATATATTCAAAGGAAAGATAGCAAAACATTGATCCTAGCAGCATAATCAAACCTAAAGTTTGGCAAGAGGAACAAAATTTTGTTATTTTTCTATCCATTAAAGAGGGATCTCCTTAAATTCATGCACATCATTTGCCGTAATACTATTAAATTATATTATATCTACTAGGTTGGTATTTGAGGAGGGCTAAATTAAATTTATTGCTTCATTGAATAAAAATAAAGAAAATAATACTAATAGCATAAATGATAGGTAAGAAAAATTATCTTTTAATAATCTTGTTCCCATTTTACCAATAATAACATAAAAAACAAACATTATATTTGATATTAATAACATAGATACTGAAAACACAAGAGAGGTAGTAACAATGCTTTGCTCTAATCCAGTAGCAATAACTGCCCCTGAAGGAAATAATAACCATATTTTAGGCGAAAGCAGCATAATTATTGCGAAGTTAGAAAAACTTAGCTTTAAGTTAATATTTAGGTGCTTACTCTTTATTACTTTATAAGATAGATAAATAATATATAAGCCCCCAAAGATATAAAACCATAAGCCAATATCAGAAAAAATTTTAGATACTAACTCAATAAATATTACACAAGCTATGGCCTGAACAACCTGAACACTTAAATTTACAAGCAGGAAAATTCTACTAAAGAAATGCCAAATTTGCTTAATTGATAAGTTTCGGGTGGTTTCCATAACTGAAATCCATACTGGCCCCGGGGTAATATAGAAAATTATCCAAAATAAGATTAGCTTATTAATAATATTGATATCCATTAATAATACCAATTAGCAATCATATTTTAAAAAATTTAATTCATTGTTTTTAAACACAAACCAACAATCCAAAGCTATGGATAAATGCTATGGCATAAATTAGCAATAAAACATAATATTTTATTTTGCTTTAGGATATAGCCCCGCATAATAACGCTCACCCGCATATAAATTTATACAAGGGTGAACATTGGCCATGTTTAATGACAAAACAAAGTAAACGTATTTTGTTTGTCAGCATTCACCACAAGTTAATCTGATTTAAGGTCCACAGTTCCTCCATTGTCTAACACCGAGTTTGATGCATAGGCCACAATCTTACCATCCCCATCAAGAGTAGTGGTAGCGGTAGTGGTTCCTTCAGTATTTTTTTCAATATAGTTTATTTTTCCATTTTTTCCATCTTTCACTTCCCATGTGCCCGTCTCTGTGGTGCTATTGTCACATGTGTAGGCAGGTGTTTTGCCCTTGCTGCCAATTTTTATTTTAGCTGGCATGTCATCAGGATCGTTGTTGACCAAGCACGTGATAGCAGAATTAGTATCAACGATACTAATTTTTCTAACTATCTTGCTGGCGGCTGAGATATACTGTGTGATTGTGCTCTTCGATATAACGCCTGAAGTAGTAGGGTCAGTAATAATGAGAATTAGTTCAGTAGGGAATACAGTAACACCACTTTCCACTATGCTTGCTTTAGTAACCACATTTATAGAGCCATCGAACTTTATGTCATCGTCGCCGGATTGACTGAGGGTTCCTGTTAATTTGGCTTTATAAACTTCACCAAGCGTTACCGGCCGTAAAGATGCAGTGCTGAATTCTTTGTTGGGATCGGTATCGGTATCGGTATTGCTGTCAGATTTTTTACCACAAGCAGATATTAATAGCAGGCTGGCCATTAATGAAAACAGAGATAATTTTTGAATTATTTTAATTTTTATCATTTTTCTATAATTACAATTTATAATTTATGCATCTAAATGCTATGGACAAGCACTATGGCATAAATTAGCAATAAAACATAATATTATTAAATATCAGGCGGTAGGCCTGTCACCTGAAATTAGGCAGAGTTTATTATTAAGCCGTTAAATTTATCGTAAATTTAATAAAAGAAGTAATTTATAACACATTATCATTTTGCGATATACTATTTTTTAATATAATTATGGGAGAGATAATCCTAAATTTTAAGTGTAGTAATAAAGGGCGTGTCCCCCCTCTTCTCAATTATATAGAATTTGAAAAAAAAACACAGCCTGAGATACTTAAAATCCAGCCATAACTGCCGCTAGTTTGCTAAATTGAGTTGGCTATAATCTAATTATGCAGCACTAACCTATTAATGCATCACTAATCTATTGAAGAGCCGTTATTCCCACTCAATAGTTGCCGGTGGCTTGCTGGTAACGTCATAAACCACTCGGTTAATTTCTTTTACCTCATTTACTATTCGGCTAGAAATCTTGCCCAACAACTCATAAGGCATTTTAACCCAATCAGCTGTCATAGCATCTTTAGATTCAACACACCTTAACGCCACTACCTGTGCGTAACTCCGCCTATCTCCTTTAATGCCCACCGTTCTAACTGGCAGTAAAACCGCAAAAGCTTGCCATATCTGATGGTAAAAATTATGAGCAAATAATTCATCTATCAAAATTTTATCGCACTTTCTCAAGGTTTCCAAAGATTGAGTAGTCACTTCTCCTAGTATACGAACAGCCAATCCAGGACCAGGAAAAGGATGTCGATATAATAATTCCTTAGGTAATCCCATCTCAAGGCCTAAAGCTCGCACTTCATCTTTAAATAGTAACCGCAAAGGCTCAAACAGTTTTAAAGACATCTTATCGGGCAAGCCACCAACATTATGATGGGTTTTAATTGTTACCGAAGCGCCCCGTTCAGATACAGATTCAATTATATCAGGATAAAGAGTGCCTTGCAGGAGATAATCAAAATTTTCATTTTTTAAAGCAGAGTCTTGCTCAAACGTTCTTATAAAGGCGTGACCAATTTTTTTTCTCTTAATTTCAGGATCAGTAATGCCACGCAGTTCTTGCAAAAAATAATCGGCAGCGTCAATAACTATCGGTTTAATGGATAGATGTTTTTGATAGGCAGCAACAACTTCATTTTTTTCATTTTCTCGCAACAAGCCATTATCCACAAACACAATTTTAACCCTATCCCCCAAAGCATCAGTCGCCAATTTAGCAGCGACCAAAGAATCAACCCCCCCACTAACTGCCGCTAGCACTGAGCCTGATTTATAGGTTTCTCTAATTTGATCAATTTTTTGTTGATAAAAGTTGTGCATAGTCCACGATTCTTTGCTCGCACATATATTTTTACAAAAATTTTGTAAAATTAAATCACCACCAATAGTATGAGATACCTCAGGATGAAATTGAATAGCGTAAAGCTTCTTAGCCTCATCAAAAAAAGCGGATATTTCTTGGGCTTTATTTCTGGCTAAAATTTTAAATTCAGGGGGTAAAGCAGTAACATGATCGCTATGACTCATCCAAACAGAGTTTTCCCTGGCTAAGCCTTTAAATAGCAATGATTCTGCCTCAATAAATATTTGTGCCTGGCCATATTCAAACCTATCACCAACTACAACCGTGCCCTTAAGCATTTTTGCCATCATCTGCATGCCATAGCATATACCTAAAACAGGTATTCCTAGCTGAAGGATATCTTTTTCTATTTTAATATTGTCATCATCATAAACAGAGCTAGGCCCTCCTGATAATATGATTCCTTTCCATTTATTATCGTAAGCTATCTTATTAGCTTGCTGGTGGGCGTGAATTTCACAATATATATTAAATCCCCTTATTCGCTTAGCGATTAGCTGGGTATATTGTGAGCCAAAGTCTAATATTAATATCATCTAAATAAATAAAACATAAAAAATATAATTCTTACCCAGTTTTAATAATACTTTTCATGAAATATTCCCCCGCTCGGTAAGAGCTCCTCACCAATGGCCCACAAGCAGCGTATTTAAAGCCCATCGCTAAAGCCTCTTGCTCGTAATTATCAAAAACATCAGGGTGCACATATTCAGCTACCGGCAAAAATTTAAGGTTGGGCCTTAAATATTGACCGATAGTTAAAAAATCAACGCCAACTTTTCGTAAATCTTGCATAGTTTCTATTATCTCCTCCGTTTTTTCTCCTAGCCCCACCATGATAGATGATTTAGTATAGATAGTGGGATGATGTTTTTTTGCGTAAGCTAAAACCCGCAAGGATTGTTGATAGTTAGCTCGCCTATCACGCACTGTGCTAGTTAAACGAGCTACTGTCTCTACATTATGAGCCAGAACTGCTGGCTTAGCAGCGCAGACTAGCTCAATTAATGGCTCTTCTCCTGAGAAATCAGGCATCAAAATTTCAATTAACATTTCAGGGTTGCTAATTTGAATGGCCTCCAAACAACGGCTAATATGCCCCGCTCCCTGATCAGGTAAATCATCTCTATCAACAGTAGTAAGCACAACATAATCGAGCGTGAGCTCAGATAACGTTTGTGCTAATTTAGCAGGCTCATTTTCATCAGGCATAGGAGGTCTGCGTGATGTTTTTACCGCACAAAACCTGCACCCTCTAGTGCAAACGTCGCCTAAAATCATAAAGGTGGCAGTGCCGCCAGACCAACACTCACCGATGTTAGGGCACATAGCCTCTTCACAAACGGTGGCTAATTTTAACTCTTTACTCTTCTTTTTTAACCAATGGTATTTATCTCCTACAGGAAGTTTAACTTTTAACCAAGATGGTTTTTTAAGATGGGTAAGGGTTGATGGGCACATGATAAATATTGAATATTAAATATTAAATAGCGGTTATTCTTTGATTTTTTAATTGGGCTAGACTAAATTCTTTTAGAAAAAATTTCCAATCTTTTCGAGAAAGTTTTGTTCCTGCCATAATTAACGAAGGCTGCTGAGATATGATATTATCACAAAATTTATCCATATTTTGATGAGGAACCTCACCTATCATTAATCCCCACTCAGTTTTAGATTTCATCTTTTCTTTTAATATATGCAATCCTTGGTCATCCCCACTAATACCACAAAGCTCAACACCAAAACTAGCAATAAGCTTATTTAATTGCTGAACTTGCTTTTTATCATCCAAAGCAGAGACAGGGAAAAACGCCGCAATTGGTAATTTTGATAGCTTCACGCAGGTAGCGATAGCCGCATTTAAAGTCGCTAAATTACTAAATCCTTGTAAAAATAAAAAATCTACCGAAAAATCATCAAGCAATATCACCGCTTCAGATATTTCTTCAACATTCAATTTTCCCCCTCGCTTATATGTTCCTAATGTAGGACCTATCACCCCTGCTAGTAAAATATCTACCATGCTAGCTTTTATCGCAGCCTTTGCTTGGGAAACAGCTACATTATAATAGGTCTCCAAAGGCTCATCTATTCCCCATTTATCTAAAAAAGAGCGAGTAGCCCTTAAAGTTGGGGTTCTAACTAATTGAGAGCCATCTCTGATATTATGCGAATAAATATTAAACAACCAAGCCTGATCAGCAATAAATTCTTGATAAGCCATTTCTTTCTTGCTCATCTCTTGGTAAATAACCGCTGGGTCTGTGTCTCCTAATAAAATATTATCCATAATTTATTAACTCCTTAGCTGGTCACCTATGTCTTGGTGCGACGCCTCACTCTTGATGCTCTTTAACATATGCAAAACTCCATTTGACGCTTGATTGTAAAAAGGTATTTTTTCTTGATAACTAATCTCAAATATATCAACATTTTTCCCTTGAGTAGATAAATATTGCTCGCTCGTTAGTATTTTATCAACTAAATTTAACTTTAACGCATCTTCAGCGTGCCACCACTCCCCAGTAGTTGCTGATTTTGCGTCTATGCTTGGTCTATATTTCAAAATAAAATTTTGAAACAGCTGGTGCGTATTAGCCAAATATTCATTAAATTTATCAGCACCTTTTTTGGTATTTTCACCAAATAAACTAATAGTATTCTTATATTTACCGGCGGTGTAAATGGTAAAATCTATATCTTTCTTTTTCAATAAATCATGGAAATTAGGAGCCATAGCGATCACACCAATTGAGCCGACTATAGAAAAGGGTGCGGCGATGATAGTATTAGCTACGCAAGCCATTAAATAGCCACCACTAGCGGCTATTTGATCTATGGCTACGGTTAATTTAAAATTAGCCACTCTTAAACGAGCCAGCTCTGCAGCCGCTTGGCCATAGCCGATAACTGAGCCACCGCCACTTTGTATCCTAAGTAAAACTTCATCTTTACTAGTTAATACTTCTGTTAGCAGGCTTATTTCTTTTTTGAGTTGTTTAGTGCGAGAAGCCTTTATATCTCCTTTAAAATCTAGTATATAGATTCGTTTTTTTCTGACGGAGGCAGATTTTTTATTATCTTTTTTTTGGCTGAGAGATAATTGTTTTTTCCATTTTTTAAAGTCTTTAGCGGATAAAATTTTATTAAATAAGTCTTTTTGCAAACTTTTTTGTTGCGACTGCCATTTTCTTATTTTAAGTTTGCCTAGTAAAGTATCTTGGCGTTTTTTTAGAGAAGGAATTAATAGAATACCTAGTAAAAACACAATAAAAAATAGGACGACTAGTGTTTTTAATAAAAATAAGCCAAAGGGGATAAATAAATTTTCTATCATGATATCTGTAATATAACGTCCTTAATCAAGGATAATATTATATAAATTATACTTTAATTTCACTTTAAAACAATTTATAATAAAATACTAATTAAACATTACCGAGTGATTTAAAAAGCTTGCCGTTAATTAACTTATTAAGGATAGTAAGCGGTATAAATAATATAATTTTTCATCAAAATAGCTACTTTAATTAATGATTTACAGCGAAGCGTGGTTAGCGTTTTTACCTTTATTAGCAAACTTTATCTGGCTGGCGATGTTGAAGTTAGATATAACCTTTTCTTATCAACTTAGCAAGAGTTTAGGGGGGAGGTTGATTAACTACGGCGTGCTAGTAATATATTTATTTTATGGAATATTCAAATTATTACAAACAGAGCAAACCAGCCCTAATGAAGAGACACTTTTTCTAGGGTGGATGGCGATAAATTTATTATGGCTTATAGGGCTTGTTTTGGACGCACAGTCATCTAAAAAAACCATATTCACCAAGGGATTATCAATATTTTATTTTACCAGCGGCATGCTTTGTCTGTTGTTAGTATCTATGCTTAGCATTGTGCATGAAATAGGGGTAATTAGCCTATTATCAAGCAGTAACTTGAAATGGGTGGGGATGTTATTGGGCTCACTGAGTTTTTTTGCTTTGTGCCAATCTTTTCATATTTTAAAATTATCATCGGCTACTGTCGCCATTTTATTGGGGATCGTAGGTATTTGTTTGCTGAGCGCCTATTTAGCAGGATTAGCGGTGGGAGCGGTTGATTATTTATTTAATACTAATAAATATGAAATGGCAGTAGGTTCTTATTTTTGGGCAGCGTGGGGATGTTTAATGTTAATTTTTGCCTACGCCATCAAAAATATAGAACCAAGGCGAACATAATTTTTTATATTACTATCATTTTATATTTATCATAGACTATGCAAAGCGAGACTAGCCGATATCAAAATTTTTGGGGAGATGTAATCACAAAAACCAAAGGCTTTTGCACAGTGCTAACTAAAGATGATAAATTGGTGATGTGTCGGGTAAAAAAGAGCATGTACCGCCAAGATGAAAGGGCTAAGCAGTTAGTGGTGGGGGATAAGGTGCTAGTTCGTTTTTCAGAGCAAGATAAGCAAGGGTTGATAGTGGAAATAGCCACCAGAAAATCAATTTTCCAAAGAGGCTCAGCGAAAGATGGCCCTCCACGCACAATGGGAGCTAACCTGGATTTAGTGGGAATAGTTTTATCGGTGAAGCAACCAGATTTTAAGGTAAACCTTTTATTCAGATTTTTATTAGCAGCTAATTTAGGAAAAGTTAAGCCTTTAGTTATAATTAATAAAGTTGATTTAGCTAGTAAATTGGAGATAGACAAAGTTTTAACCATAATAAAATCAGCTGATTTATCATATTTGCTGCATAGCATTGATAGCCACTCTTCTTTGCTAAAACTTAAGGCGTGTTTTAAGGGCAAGCGAGTGTTGTTAGTTGGTCTTTCGGGGGTGGGCAAAACATCTTTATTGAATCATCTTTTCCCTGTGCTTAATTTAAAGACGGGGGAAATCAATTTAAAAATATCTAAAGGGCGTCACATCACCACTTTAGCTAGAATGATGTGCTTAGAAAATGATTACCAGATAATAGATACTCCCGGAATTAAAGAATTCAAGCCATATGTGCTGAATAAGAATTTAATTGGGCAAGAATTTAGCCCTTTCAGCAGATTTATCGGTGATTGCCGGATAAAAGATTGTCAACATCTAACAGAACCAGTTTGCGGGGTAAAAGAAGCAATTTTAGCGGGAAAGTTACTAGCAGAGATACACCAGAGTTATCAAAATATTTGGGAAACTAGCTAAACATATTTTTACTCTATAATAGATCAGGTTTTGTGCGGGGATGATGAAATTTGTCGTTATCAATCGCACCCGTTGGGGTAAAACTAGCCAGATTGACAAAAATAGAGTTTCAAGACTATGATTGCCAATGAAAAATACTTAATTATTGAGTATTGCTTAAGTTGGGCGAGGGATAAAATTTTAATGGACTAGGGAAGTATAAATAGAAAATCAAAAAACACGAAATAAATACAAAAATTAAGTTGGGTAGGGATAAAATTTTAATGGACTAGGGAAGTATAAATAGAAAATCAAAAAACACGAAATAAATACAAAAATTAAGTTGGGCGAGGGATAAAATTTTAATGAATTAGGGAAGTATAAATAAAAAATCAAAAACTAGAAAATAGATACAAAAAATGAAAATAAAAAAATCTTTATATATAACCAAGCTATCTTTGCTCAGCCTATTAGCGTTGCTGGCGGTGATTAATTTTAATTCACAAAATATCTTTGCTCAAGGAAGCCTTGCCGGCAGATATGAGCTTGCTCCTAATGTTGGCACTGCTCCGGCGGCTCGTAGTTTTGATAAGATAAAGGTAGTAGAGTTATTTAGTGTGTCTTGTGGGCACTGCTATAATTTTTTTAAAGAAGAAGATAAATTTAAAAAGGCCTTTAATGGTAAGGTAAGTTTTGTATCTTTTGATATGGGCTGGATGGGTGATAATTTGGCAAGATTTTTTCAATTAGCCGTACAAGAAAAAAAGGAAAAAAAGGCGAAAGAAATATTATTTTCTGCTTTTTTTAATGCTGGTATGCATAATTTGAATGACCCTAAAGTTCTTCAGGTATTCGCTGGGGAGCTTAAAATTACTGGTGATTTAGATAAAAAAATGAGAACTAAATTTATCACTAAAAAAATGGTAGATCTGCAAAAATTGGTCTCTCGAAATAAAATAAACAGCACGCCTACATTCATTATTAATGATGTAATTATAGTTAAAGGGGCCAATATAGCCAATTTAGCTAAGGTGATAAATTCTTTACTTAAAGAGCCGGTAAGCTTTTAAAAGATGGCGTGGCTTAGGTGAGAAAACTTTATTTATAGTAAGGATATGCTTACTGAAGATGAATTAGCTCGTTATATTAGACAAATAGATTTAACTACTTTAGGAGCAAAAGGGCAAGGAAAGCTCAAACAAAGTTCTGTTTTAATAGTTGGGTGTGGAGGGCTAGGATCTATTGCCTCTCTTTATTTGGCGGGGGCTGGGGTTGGTCATATAGGTTTATTGGATTATGATAAGGTGGAAATTTCTAATCTACATAGGCAAATAATTTACCGAACCAAGTGCCTAGGAGAATACAAGGTAGAGGCGGCGAGAGAAGAGTTACAGCAGATTAATTATGAAATTAAAATTAGTTTGCATCAGCTAAAAATAACCACTAACACTAACATAGATGATTTAATCGCTAACTATGAATGTGTGCTAGATGGAACTGATGATTTAGCGGTAAAGCTACTATTAAATAAGGCTTGTTATCGGCAAAAAAAGCCATTATTCCATGGAGGCGTTAGCCAATGGGGAGGGCAGGTTACTAGCATAGTGCCTCCTTTAGCGGAATTACCTTGTTTGGCGTGTTTTTCAGATAATATAGATGGAGGCATCCAAGCGGATAATCGGTTATTAGAGGGGATATTAGGGCCAGTGTGTGGGCTAATTGCTAGCATTCAAGCGATGGAGGTGATAAAATTTATTATTAAGGAGAAGGTGTTAAGTGGCAAATTACTATTAATTGATGGCAAAGATTTAAATTTTACGTTTATACAATTAAAAAAGAATCCTCATTGCTCGGTATGCGCAGAGATAAAAGGGTGATAAATAACTAGATTATGGGGTAGCATGTGGATAGGGGAGTAATATAAAAATGGTTTACCTATTCGGAGATTAATTTTTTTATAAAGTATATTTTTTTTTAATAAAGTGGATTTACTTTTAGATGCTTCATTATTCGCATCAGGCATAAGGCTATCAACGCCTTTAATATTAGCAGCGCTGGGGGGGCTGTATTGCGAGAAATCGGGGGTAACTAACATAGGGTTAGATGGAATAATGATTTTTGGGGCATTTAGTGGGGCAGTAGTAGCATTTGAGACGCAAGACCCATGGTGGGGGCTGTTAGCGGCGATAGTAACGGGGGCGTTTATTAGTTTTTTGCACGGAATTGCTTCAATTCGATATAATGGTGATCAAATAATATCAGCTACAGCGATAAATATATTAGCAGTTGGTTTGCCGGCATTGTTATCTAATGCCATTTATGACTCAACTAGCGTAACGCCTAATATTCCTAATTTACTACCGAGCATTAAATTTGATTTTTTAGATAATTACCCCATACTAGGAGAATTATTTAATAATTATTCATATTTGGTGGTAGGAAGTTTTTTGTTGATTCCTATTAGTTGGTATGTAATAAACAAGACAATTTTTGGGCTTAAGTTGAAGGCTTGCGGGGAAAACCCTGAAGCAGCTGAAGCAGCGGGGGTTGACGTTCGATTATATCGAATGTATGGAGTGTTATTAAGTGGGGTGCTGGCAGGCTTGGGAGGGGCATTTTTATCTATTGCTCATGGCAGTGCTTATGTGCGTAATATTTCATCAGGGCGAGGATTTTTAGCATTAGCGGCACTTATTTTTGGTAAATATTCACCGGTAGGGGTTCTTTATGCGTGTTTGTTGTTTGGTTTTGCTGATGCATTGCAAATTAGGATGCAAAATGCATTTGCTATCCCGGTGCAAGTGATACAAATATTTCCCTTTTTGCTAGCAATGGTGATATTATCAAGCTTTGTTGGCCGATCGCCAGTCCCAACAGCGGTGGGTAAACCATATGTAAAAAGTTAATTAATGATTTTTATAATGATATAATTTAAGAAAATAAATATTTATGAAGGTTGATAAATTATTTTTAAGTTTTTTATTAGTGTTATTGGGGGGATTATTTTTAATCAGTCCAGGCTCAGCGATGGGGGCAGAGGAGATGGGTTTGTCTACTGATCTTTTAATGCAAGCATTGCCTGAGCGACATAGTGTGGAGAATATTCAACATTTTGTTAAATGGAAGGGGCTGGGCATGATGGCTTTTGGTGGTTATTTAATCGGGGTTAGTATTAGCATATTTGCGGTTCATCAATCTCGTGTGGCTAGCTTAACTTCAGCAGAACTTATTATTTGTTCTTACCTTTTGTGGTTTATTTTATTTCCTTATATTGCTTGGTTGATCATTAAAA